>JAYWIC010000182.1:0-30265 GCA_043789195.1 Arenimonas sp.
ATCCGGAAGCCGTGGATGCCTTAATCGGCGCTGCCGGTTTGAAATACTGGACCGGCGCCAGACCTAAACCGATTTTGTGGCTCGTCATCGATGACGGCCGCGGCCCGAGATTGGTGACTTCGCAACAATTATCCGTGGTGAAGCCGCTGGCAATGCGCGGGATTGAGCGCGGTATGCGATTTTTGTTGCCGAGTGGCAATAACGTTGAGCAAGCTGCCACCCAGTCAGTCTGGAACCTGAATGCTGCGGCTTTGCAGCCCTTAACTGCACGCTATCAAAACGACGCGCAGGTGATTGGCAAAGTGTATCGCTCGGTGAGCGGCTGGTCGGCGCAATGGGTGATGACGCAAGGCGGTACCGAAGTTGCTCGCTGGGTCGATACGAAAGCTAATCCGCGCCAGGTGATTGCATCGGGTGCCGATGGTGCTGCCGATGCCATTGCCAAACGGGATTCGGTGTATCTCAATACCGGCGTTGCGGGTAAATACCGTATCGATATCGTCGGCGTAAACGACAGTCAGGATTTCAATCGTCTGATGGGTTATTTACAACAATTGGCCGTCGTTCGAAGAGTACAGGTGCTTCAAGCCACACCGGAATTGCTGCGGCTCGAGCTGGATATGAATGCAGGCTTGAAAAGTTTCCGCACCATGATCGGCTCGGGTAGTACCTTGCGCAGTGCCGATGCTGAAAGCCCGCCCATCAACAGCGATGAAGCCGAAACCGAAGTGGAAACGAAATCCGTGCCACGTTTCATCTTGCAATAAAAAAAGTAATGAATCCAAAGCAGATACCCAATGCCATCACCATCTCCCGCATGGTGGCGGCATTACCCCTTTTATACTTTTTGATCGAAAGTAATTCGCTGGCCGCTTTCTGGATCGCGGTATTGGCCGGTTTGAGTGATTCGATCGACGGTTATCTGGCGAAAAAATTTAATTGGCGCACCGCATTGGGCGGCTTGCTTGATCCCATCGCCGATAAATTAATGCTTAGCGTTTGTTTTATCGGTTTGGCCTGGCAGCAGGCGATTCCGCTCTGGCTTTGTCTGCTGGTAATGGGGAGGGATGTGGTTATCGTTACCGGTGCCTGGGTGTGGTGGAAAACCATCGGCCCGTTCAAGCCCAAGCCAAGCTGGATCAGCAAGCTGACCACGTTTTTCCAGATTGTCTATGTTGGTTTGATGCTGGCGGATTTGGCGTACGCCTTCGTGCCGGCGATCGCATTGAGCTTGTTACTATGGCTGGTGATAGGGTTCACCCTTGCCAGTGGTTTGGATTATTTTATTCGTTACGGCAGCCGTGCCCTGGTCGCCTGGAGAAAGCAATGACAGATAACACATGGCTGCGTGATCAACGTCGTTGGCGCTGGCTCGCTTTACTGATATTGGCCGGTACTTTGATTTGGTTACTATCGCCGATTCTTACACCCTTTGTGTTGTCGGCATTGCTCGCCTGGCTCGGCAATCCACTGGTATTGCGTTTGGAGCGTGCGGGTCGTTCACGCAACACGGCAGTCATTATCGTATTCGTGTTGATGAGTTTGATATTGACGCTGACCCTTATTTTGCTGATTCCCTTGCTGGAAGAGCAAATACGGGAATTAATTTTGTGGTTACCGCGTCTAGCCGAATGGACAACGGCGACGGTCATCCCCTGGCTTGAGGCTCGCTTCAATATTTCGCTAAAGCAATATGTTGATCCGATGGCGGTCGTTAATCTCATCAAAGGCCATTGGCAGCAAGCCGGTGGTGTAGCTGCCACGGTGCTTGGTGGTATTTCAAAATCCGGTTTGGCCATTTTAGGCTGGGTGGCAACGATCAGTTTGATCCCGGTCGTTACTTATTATTTTTTGCGTGATTGGCAAAGCATGTTGGGGCGTTTGCAAGCATTAATCCCGCGTCCAATTGAACCCACCTTCATGAAACTCGCCCGCGAGTCAGATGCTGTTTTGGGCAATTTCATGCGCGGCCAAATCAGCGTGATGCTGGTATTGGGCGGTGTCTATGCGTTGGGTTTATGGCTGGTCGGCGTGGAGTTTGGTTTTCTGATTGGTTTTATTGCCGGCCTTGTCAGCTTTGTGCCTTACCTCGGTGCTTTTGTCGGCATTACCGCCGCCTTGATTGCCGCGCTAGTGCAGGGCATGGACCCGATGCATCTCGGTTTAGTGTTGGCAGTTTTCATGATTGGCCAAACGCTGGAAAGTTTTTTCCTGACGCCCTGGCTAGTGGGTGACAGTATTGGCTTGCATCCTGTCGCGGTGATATTTTCGATCATGGCCGGCGGGCAATTATTCGGTTTTCTCGGCGTATTACTGGCCTTGCCGGTCACTGCCGTTGTCATGGTGTTATTGCGTTATGCGCACGAGCAATACACCACCAGTAATTTGTACGGTGCCGAAAAACCAGTCATCGTTGTCGGGCCTGAAAGTGAAGTGGCGAAAGAAATGGTGAATTCGCAAAACCCGAGTTCCGGGATTGACGTGTGAGCCCACAAATTCCGCTGACGCTGAAGTTCACCAACGATCAGGGTTTTGAAAGCTTTGTCGGCAGTCGCGACAGCGTGATTGCACTGCAAACAATTGCAAACGGCGAATCAAAAGAATGGCTGTATCTGTCCGGAGCTGCGGGCAGCGGTAAGAGTCACTTGTTACTCGCCGCCTGTGTCCTGGCGCAGAAGCAAAACCGCCGTGCATTATATTTCCCCTTGACAGTATTCGCCGGCCGCTTGCACGAAGTGTTGCCTGACCAGGAAAACGCCGATATCGTTTGTCTTGATGGGCTGGAACATATTGCAGGCAATGAAAAAGACGAAGTAGCACTATTTCATTTCCATAATCGTGCCCGCGCTACCGGTGCCACCGTCATTTATGCCGCACGTCAGGCACCGCATGGCTTGTCTTTATTGATACCGGATTTACAGTCACGGCTTGGGCAGTGCACGAGATTGACTCTTGAAAATCTGGATGACGAAGGCCGGCGTTCGGTTTTATTGCAGCGTGCCCTGCAGCGTGGACTAGAGCTTGACGATGCCGTGCTGGACTACATGTTCAAACGGGTCGGGCGTGATTTACTGACGCTCACGACACTGCTTGATAAATTAGATCGGGAAAGTCTTGCGGCGCAAAGAAAAATCACCGTCCCGTTTTTACGAATGATGCTGGAAAGATAAATTCAAACGTAGGTCGGGCCGGGGCCCGACCTAAGCAATCATTTCTTCTTGTTCAAAAACGCTACCAATACGCCCAGTAAAATTACAAGTGGTACGTCAAAAAGCATTTGCTTATGAGCCAAGCTGCCGGGGATTTTCAAAACTGCGTAGTAAATTAGATAAGTCGGAATGGTCATCAGGCAGGCAATGGCAACACCGAAACGAAGGCCCTGTTTCAATGTCGAGCTTCCGGCTTGAACGCCTTGGCGATAAATCCAAGTCAACGCGAAACCGATCATCAAATGCGCCAGCAACATCCAATGAAAAAAATTCATGCCTTCTTCGTCGGATCGAAATACATTTGGTTGCAACATGTAATCGGAGTGCAGCAGGGTGGCGTGTACCAGAAACCCGCCCATTAATGACGCGACGGCCATGACAAGTCCAGAAACAAAAAAACGGATATCCATAAGTCCTCCCCAGGTTGATGGATGGCCAATCATGGCTTCCAATAGAGCGATGGTCAATTGGAACGAGCGAATATTGCTTGCCCGTGTCCTGCAGCAGGGGCATTATTGAGTTGTCTATTCATGAACCGAGACTATGCCTAGCTCTTTCAGCCTGGACCCGCGTACTGCCATCGTGATTGCGACACTAATGATGCTGCTCAACGGCGGCGTGCTTGGCATGATGCACCGCGAGTTAGCCGAGGATGTGCGTCCAAGTGCTATGAACTGGGGGGTAGGTACTTTGCTTCAGGCGGTCGCGGCCGTGTTGTTGTCAGTGCAAAATTCGCTTCCGGCGAGTTTTGTCATACCGCTCGCGAATGCTGCAGTGTTGTTTGGCTTGTTTTCCTATTTGAGATCGGTCTGTCTTTTTTGTAATCAGGCTCTGTCATCGGTGTTCCTGTGGATTGTGATCGCTACCATTGCAGGGGTGTATTGGTTCACTGCCCTTGATCCGAACATCGGTACCCGATTGGTCATCGTGTCTGTGGCGATGGCAATTCTATTGTTTGCCAGTGCGCGCTGTCTGCAAATTGTTTCACAAAACCAGGCGTCGGTTAGTCGCACGGTGTTGGCCCTGATTTTTTTGCTGGTCGGGGCGTTCATGCTGTTACGTGCCGGTTATTTCCTGTTTGTTCCTAGCCACGCCACAACGATGTTGGATCGCACGTCTTGGGTTCATGCCGTCACTCCTTTGATTGTGGCGATATTGCCGGTGATCGGCACCACAGCCTTTCTGTTGATGTGTTCGCACCGAATCCGTCTGCAATGGGAAGCTGCGGCTTCCACTGATTATTTGACCGAATTGCCGAACCGGAGAATCGTGTCATTGGCAGGCGAGAGGGCTTTTCATTCCGCGCAGCGGCTGGCACAAGCGTTGTCGGTTGCCTTGATTGATGTGGATCATTTCAAGGGAGTTAATGATCGTTATGGTCACGACAGCGGTGATCTGGCCCTTAAACATATTGCCGACATGTTGGAAAAAGCCGGTCGCAAAAATGACTTGTTGGGACGACATGGCGGTGAAGAATTTGTTGTGTTATTCGATCATGCAAATCTGGAACAAAGTAGTGTGGCAGCCGAACGCTTGCGTGCCGGCGTGCAGGACAACCCATTGCAAATGGCAGGCCGCTCAATTCCCCTGACAGTATCGATTGGGTTGGCGAGCTATAGAGACAGTGATCGCGATTTCAATGATTTATTACGCCGAGCCGATCAGGCTTTGTATAAAGCCAAGAAAAACGGCCGCAATCGGGTCGAAATTGCCGAGGCTGAATCCTCAATCGATGCACCGAAACAATCAACGTAGATTTTTCTTGCGTTCGGCTGTGTAATGCCACCAAGGCAGTGCTTCGCTGCCTTCCATGAAACGCACGGCGGCAATCATGGTGTCGCAAACACACGGGTCGTTGCGTACCCCCATGATTTCACCAAGACGATGGTAGAGCGCATAAGGGTCTTTGCCGATTAATTGTTTCGGCTCGAAAATATTCATAGAGCGCAAATCGTTGGCAATCGATTTTCCGACATTGGGTATGTCTTTCAGATGTTTTGCATCGGCGGCGGTTTTTGCTTTCATGGCGAGGCGGTTATTTGTTTTCTTCGACCGGAAAATAAACGCCCAACTGGCAAACGACCGGCGGAAATTTCACGGCGAGTGGATTGTCGCTGTTAAAGGTGCCATCGCCGCTTAAATAATTGTCGGGCAATGTTGGATCGTCAGGCGGGCAGAGATGGATATTGATTTGCAAGCCGTTCGCCGTTTTCTTGCTCAATGCACCGCCGTTCCATTCGGTAATCACGCCGCCGTAATCCCAGTAGAAGCCGTAAAACGTGAATGGTTTTTGATTGAGAGATTGCAATGTCTTGCTGTCGGTGCCGAGTTTGATCGAATTGGCCAGATGCCATTTTGAATTCGCTTCGTCTACCAGCAATGAACCCGGGTGCGAGTTATTTTCATCGGTATAAATCATCAGTTTCTTTTCCGGGTCTTTTGGAAAAATAATCCATCCCTGCGCGGTCTCGCCTTCGGCGCCGGGGAGTTCACCTTCGATGACATTGGCCTCGCCGTATTGCGTGCGCAACGAGGCCAACGTATCGCCAGGTTTTACTGCCATATCGAGCAGGAAAGATTCGACAGGGGCGGGATTTTCCGTGACGGCTAGTGCAGGCAATGTGTCTGCTGGTGTAGCAGGTGTGATCGCCATAGCAGCGGGGGTTTGAGCCTTAGGTGATTGCGTTGAATCACAAGCACTTATTCCCGAAAGGCAAAGCCCGGCAACTAATGCAAAATATAAACGTGCTGACATAATTCTTCCGAATGTGCGAGTCGTGGAGGAAGTATGCAGCACGTTTTCAGCCTTTGACAGGGTCAGCGGTCAATCCTCATCGGCATGCGGACGATACGAATCCACCAATTGTTTTTGCACATTGCCCGGCACCGGTTCGTAGTGGCTGAAATCGATGTCGTAACGGCCACGCCCGGCAGTGGAGCCTTTCAACTCGGCGGCGTAATTGGTGAGCTCCGACAAAGGCACTTGCGCTTTGATAATGATCTCGCCATTTCTCGCCGCATCGGTGCCGTTGATGCGTGCCCGTTTCGATGCCAAGCCGCCGGTAATATCGCCCATGTGTTGTTCGGGTGCCGAGACCGTCAAATCGACAATCGGCTCGAGTATTTGCGGTCTGGCTTTGGCTATTGCATCGATAAACGCTTTTTTACCCGCTGCCACAAAAGCAATTTCCTTCGAATCAACGTCGTGATATTTGCCGTCGTAAACCGTGACACGGACATCCTGGATAGCGTAGCCGGCAATTGCACCGCCGTGCAGCACTTGTCGTACACCTTTTTCAACTGCGGGTAGATATTGGCCGGGAATGGTGCCGCCTTTAATGGCATCGATAAATTCAAAACCGGTGCCGCGATCAAGCGGTTCGATGCGCAAAAAAACTTCGCCAAATTGCCCGGCGCCGCCGGTTTGTTTTTTATGCCGGTGATGGCCTTCGGCATGCACGCTGATCGTTTCGCGATAGGCAATACGTGGCCGGCGTGATTTTACTTCGACGCCAAAACGCTCCTTCATTCGGTCGAGCATCACGCGCAAATGCAATTCGCCGAGTCCACGAATCACGGTCTCGTTGAGCTCCGGATTGTGTTCGATATGGAAGCAGGGGTCCTCTTCGGCCAGCTTGTGCAGTGCCACCGAGAGTTTCTGTTCCTGGCCACGTGTTGCAGCTTCAATGGCCAGGCCAAACATGGGTTTGGGGAATTCAATCGGTTTCAGGTGGATGTGATCTTCCTCATGCGAGTCGTGCAAAATCGCATCGAAATGGATTTCCTCGATTTTTGCCACTGCCGCGATATCGCCTGGAATCGCATACTCAATCTCGACGTGGTCTTTGCCTTTCAGCTTGAATAAATGGCCAACCTTGAACGCTTTTTTGCCGTCATCGATAAATATTTGCGAATCTTTTTTAATGGTCCCTTGAAAAACGCGGAATACACTCATCTTGCCGACGAAAGCGTCATTGACGATTTTGAAAACATCGGCAATCACATGCGCCTTGGCATCGGGTAACGCCAGTAGCGATTCGTCGCCCTTGATAAAAGGCGGAGGATTGGCTTCAAATGGATTGGGAAACAGTCGTTCTGCAATATCCAGCAGTTCTTTAACGCCAGCACCGTTGCGGGCTGAGACGAAACAAATAGGAACCAAATGGCCTTCTCGTAAACATTGCTCAAAGGCATCATGCAATTCTTCACCAGACAGGCCTTCTTCGCCTTCTTCAAGGTAATGCCCCATCACGGTTTCATTAATTTCGACCACCTGGTCTATGATTTTTTGATGCCAGTCATCGACCGAACCAATATCGGAATCGCCTTCAGGCTTGAAGAAACAATCGACGATAGCCTTGCCATTTTGCGAGGGCAGATTCAGTGGCAGACATTCGTTGCCGAATTCTTCGCGAAGTTGTTCTAGCAGTGCGCCCAGTTTGCCGGGGTCGGCATCCATTTTATTGATGACAATCACGCGGCATAAATTGCGGGTCTTGGCGACTTCCATCATGCGTCGAGTGCCGTATTCGATACCATTGCTGGCATTGACCACGATACAAACCGTTTCAACGGCGGAAAACGCCGACAGGGTGGGGCCGCGAAAATCGGGATAGCCGGGGGTGTCGAAAATATTCAGATGGATGCCAGCATGATCGGTGGACGCCAGCGTGGTGTTCAGGGAATGTCCTCGGGCTTTTTCCATCGGATCAAAGTCCGAGACGGTGGTGCCGCGTTCGATGCTACCTGCCGTCTGTATTGCGCCACCGGCATGCAGCAGGGATTCAAATAAGGTGGTTTTGCCGGTGCCTGGGTGGCCTGCCAGGGCCATGTTTCTGATTTGGGCAGTGATGTAAGACATGATGCCAGTTCTCCTTTTCAGTAGAAGGGCGTCACGGCTGGCGTGGAGGGCAGGGGGCGGAACTGGCCCCGAGTCGCGCGTCGGTCATGGCGATTCCGGCAAGGCCGGAGGTGTAGTTTTCTCCTCTCACAGGCACAGGTCAATGGGTTTACACTAAACGTCCATTTGATCGGAGAACCACCATGGGCTTTAAACGTATTGCAACCGCACGCTGGGAAGGTGACTTGATGAGCGGCAAAGGTGTCATGAGCACACCGCAAAGCGGCTTGTTCGCCGATCAAAATTATTCCTTCAAGACGCGTTTTGGGGAAGAGAAGGGCACCAACCCGGAAGAATTATTGGCCGCTGCGCATGCCGGTTGTTTTAGCATGGCGTTGTCGCTGGTTTTAGGTAAGGCGGGATTCACCGCAAATCGAATTGAAACCCGTGCCGAAGCCACGATGGAAATGGGTCAGGATCCCGGCCCGACGGTGACCGGTGTACATCTAATCGTGTCCGGTGACGTGCCGGGAATCACGGCGGAACAGTTCACTGAAATCGCCAATATGGCAAAAGCCGGTTGCGTGATTTCGCGTGCACTAGCAGTGCCGGTCACGATGGACGCCTCGCTTGTCTAAACCCGAAGTGCTGTTCCTGCACGGCGCCGGTGGTGGTGCTTGGGAATGGAATATTTGGATGCGAGTATTCAGGGCGCATGGTTTTGATGTGCATGCGCCTGATTTACAGCCTTTAACATCAGGCTTGGCGAACACTTCGCTTGAAGATTACCGTCGGCAAGTGCATAAGCTTTTACAGGTGATGCACTCTCCTAAAATTATTGTCGGTGCAAGTCTTGGCGGTTTGCTGGCATTGATGAATTCGGATCTTGCCGATGCCATGGTATTAATCAATCCGATGCCGCCTGCACCTTGGCATTCTCGAATGCCTGCAACAGAAAATTACTCCGCCATCATTCCGTGGCGTGTAAATGCAAACCTGTCGGGCACGCGTCGCACATTATTCGATTGCGATGAGATGACCTGCCTGTATGCATTCCGTCACTGGCGTGACGAGTCGGGTGCCGCCATAAATGCTGCGAGGTCGGGAGTGGAGGTGGCGCCGCCAAATTGTTCGGTGCTCGTGATGGCATCGGAACAAGATACCGCCGTACCTTTTTCACTCTCCCAGCATCTGGCCGATCATCTGAATGCCTCGTTTATTAAGCTGCCTGCCACCAGTCATGTCGGACCATTACTTGGGAAAACTGCTGCGAAGTGCGCATTGCAAGCTGTCGCCTACCTGAATAGCGTCATTCGCTAGCATTTAGTTCAGGTTGGTTTAATTTCCATGGCCGTAATGTGCGCATCACGCCAATCCGGCGTTTGGAGTGGAATATGACACGTCTCGCCTTGACTGCTTTGGTACTTGCCTCCACCGCGCTATCAAGCGCTGCTTTCGCTAATGATTATGAAGATAATCAGGGCAGTTATCGTCCCGGCTATCAATACAACGACCGCTACGGTGGTGGATACGACAACGCCAATGGCGTGCGTTATGACAACGCGCGTGTATTGAGTGTTGATCCTGTTATCGATCAAAATTATTCCCAGGCTCGTCGCGAGTGCTGGGTTGTTTCGTCACGCAATAATCGCTACGACAACCGCTATTACACTAATAATTACTCTAATCGCCGCAGCGGGAACAACACCAATGCCGTTTTAGGAGGCATTGTGGGCGCAGCCATTGGTAATCGTGTCGGTGAGGGCGATGGTCGTCGTGCTGCAACCGCAGTGGGGGCCGTGTTGGGCTATGCCATAGCCCGTGATGTGCAAAATAATCGCGGCGACAATTACCGATATTCCAATAATCGTTACGATTCTCGAAATGATAACTACGGTAATGGGTACTACACCGAACCCAATGGCCAATTGCGCTGCCGCATGGTGAACGATGATCAATATAGCTACGGCTATCAAAACAACCGTTACGACAATAGCCGTGATTATCGTTATGGCCGCGATCGTTATGTCAATGAACGTTATCAGGATCGATATAACCACGAGCGCAATGACAACCGCTACGATGATGCCCGTGTTACCGGTTATCGCGTGACATTCGAATATCATGGCCAAACGTACACCACCATCACCGACTATCACCCCGGTAGCAATATTCGCGTGCGGGTGAATGTGCAGGCTGATGGCAATAATGAAGTTGGCTACAACGATAGCAATCATCGTTATTCGCGCTATTGATTTTCAATGAGGGTAAAACGCAAAGGAGCCGTGAGGCTCCTTTGTTTTTTTGTGGGAGCTGGTTTACCAGCGATGGAATCTATGTGTCGCGAAATAATTGGCATTATCGAGCTTTGATGCACCGCATCACTGCTAAAGCCGCTCCCACAAGAGCCGTTAAATCACTCCCAGCTCAAACTGCCTTCAATCACGGTCTGGGTTTTTCCGCCTATCCAGACTTCACCGTCATCATCGACGCGAACCTGCACAAAACCATCACGATTCACTTCGCGGCCCTGACTTGCGGTGTAAGTTTTTCCGATTTCGTTGATCGTCCGGCATTCGTGCATCAGTGCGGCAATCGCAGCATTGGCACTGCCGGTGACGGGGTCTTCAGGAATGCTGTCGGCCGGGCAGAAGGCTCTTACCACTAATTGATAATCTGTTGAATCCGAACGTGCAAACACCGACAGGCCAACGGCATTGCTTGCCTTTGTGAGTGTTGCAATCTCGGCAAGCAATGGTTTCAGCTCACGCACGGCTGCTTCATTGGCCAATTCAATGCACCACCATAGCGGGCCAATGTTGATCATGGTCGGGATTAAAACGCCCAGCGGCATATTTTTAATGGCGGCATTCAAAAGTACCTGAACGTTTGCAGCCTGCGGCAGGATTTTTCCGCGCGGTGCGCGCACCGAAATGCAGCGATCTTTGCCTTCGCCTGTAACCGTAATCGGCAATAAGCCTGCGGCACACTCTTGTACCAACTTGCCACCGATGGCTTCCACCAAGCCGGCTTCTAGAACAGCATGCGCAGTGCCGACACTTGGATGCCCGGCAAAGGGTAATTCGGATACCGGTGTAAAAATCCGGACGCGATAACTGGCTTCCGGTGATGTGGTCGGCAATACGAAGGTGGTTTCCGACATATTGGTGAATTTCGCGAATGCCTGCATTTGTTCGCTGCTCAGATTTTCACCGTCGAGGACGACGGCCAGACCATTACCAGCACCGGCGTAGTCGGCGAAAACATCGCATTGCATGAAGCGTCTGTTCTGGCTCATTTAATGTCAATCCAATTCATGTTGCCGCTGATAACGGATTGGCATTCACCGCCAACCCAGATGTCGTCCTGTCGCGCCGCCCGCAAATCAATCGTGGCATCGTGGCCGATTTCGCGGCCCTGGCTAACGCGATAATTGTGGCCGATGTTTTCCAATGCGCCACTGTCCAGCAAATAGGCTGCAATGATTGCATTGGCAGCGCCGGAGGCCGGGTCTTCCTTGATGCCGAATGCGGGTGCGAAAGCACGTACTGCAAGTTGGTAGTCTTGATCCTTGCAGCGCGAGAAAACACAGAGTCCCATGCTGTCGCTGATTTTGGACATCGCACTAATCGTGGCGTAATCAGGCTTGAGGTCACGCAACACATTTTCATCCCGCATTTCTGCAATCCACCACTTTCGTCCGCCTTCAACCAGACTTGGCGACAATGTGCCCAGTTCAAGTGTCGAGAAAACAGCTTTTGCTTCGGAGTTTGTTTCGTTGAATGGCTGGATATTTTTTACTGCCGGTGCCCGGAAAAATAAGCGGCGACGGTATTTTTTCGAAGTTTCAATCCGGATCGGAATCAGACCCGCTCCACATTCTTGAATAATCTCACCGTTTTGTTTGCTGATCTTTTTCGAAGCCAGCAAAGCGTGCGCAGTACCGAGGCTCGGGTGACCGGCGAACGGGATTTCGCGCTGCGGGGTGAAAATGCGTACGCGGTAATCGGCATTCGACTGCGTTGGTGGCAAGACGAAGGTGGTTTCGACCAGATTGGTCCAGCCTGCAATGGTCTGCATTTGTTCGCTTGTCAGGCCTTCCGCGTCAAGCACGACTGCAAGGGGGTTGCCGCAGCCAGGCCGTTTGGAAAAAACGTCGACTTGCAAGTAAGGTCTGGGGGGCATTTCATGTCCAAAAAGAATAAGCGGCAGGGGGCTTCATAGTTTATTATTTGGCCATTGGTTTGTCTTTACGCAGGCATCAAGCAGCAATGAACCCCACGGACTGGATTGTATTGAAATTCGGCGGCACCAGCGTGTCGCGTCGTAATCGTTGGAACATCATCGGCCAGTTAATGCGAAAACGCATGCAGGACGAACAGGTGCGTGTGCTGGTGGTGGTGTCGGCGTTGTCTGGAGTGACCAATACGCTGCAATCGATTGTCGACCAACATGCAGATCAGGCAGCCGTGCAAGCCTTGGTGGAAGGGTTGGTCGAGAAGCATCGTGCATTCTGCCTCGAGCTGGAAATTGATGCCGACGTGGTGTTGTCGAAACGATTCGAACTATTACAGGTGTTGGTTAGCGATCAACGCCGCGAGCAGGCAGAGCTTTCATGGCAAGCCGAAGTGATGGCGCAGGGCGAATTGCTTTCCTCGACACTTGGCGTTGCCTATTTGTGCACGCAGGATATGGATGTGCGTTGGTGCGACGCCCGCGATGGCTTGAAAGCGATCGTGATGCCGCATCAGACCGCTTGGGCGCAGCGATTGTCGGTTTCCTGTGATTATCAAACGACGAGCAATGTCGAAGCGATGTTTGCCAGCGATGCACGCTTGTTTATCACGCAAGGGTTTATAGCGCGCCATCCCGATGGCAATACGGCCATTCTCGGACGTGGCGGTTCGGATACTTCCGCCGCTTATTTCGGGGCCTTGCTGAAAGCAAGGCGCGTCGAAATCTGGACCGATGTGCCGGGCATGTTCAGCGCGAATCCGCGCACGGTGCCGCAGGCCCGTTTACTGTCGAAACTCGATTACGAAGAAGCACAGGAAATTGCGTCGACCGGTGCGAAAGTGTTGCATCCGCGTTGCATACACCCTTGCCGTGATTTGCGTGTGCCGATCTGGATTCGCGATACCGAGCGTCCCGATATGCTCGGTACCGTGATTGATGACCGCAGTGCATCGGTCGCCGGCGTCAAGGCCATCAGCTCGCGTCGTGGCATCGTGTTGGTGTCGATGGAAACCATTGGCATGTGGCAACAAGTCGGCTTCCTGGCCGATGTATTCGAGCGCTTCAAGAAACATGGTTTATCGGTCGATTTGATCGGTTCGTCCGAAGCCAATGTCACGGTGTCTTTGGATCCTTCCGATAATCTGGTGAATTCGAACGTGCTCGATGCACTGTGCGCCGATTTGTCGGAAGTCTGCCGGGTAAAAGTGATTGCGCCTTGCAGCGCGATTACTTTGGTGGGTCGCGGTATGCGTTCACTGCTGCACAAGCTCACCGATGTCTGGAGTGAGTTCGGACGCGAGCGCGTCCACTTGCTGTCGCAAAGCTCGAATGATCTGAACTTGACCTTTGTCGTTGATGAAGGCTTCGCAGAAGATTTAATGCCAACCTTGCATGCTTTGTTGATTGCATCGGGCGCGATGCCGGTGGATGAAGCTCTGGTATTCGGCCCAAGCTGGAATCAAATCGAATCGGCGCATAAAGAGCGCACGATCACCTGGTGGCAAACCAAGCGCGATTTGCTGATCGGGAAGGCGGCCAATAACACGCCTCTCTACGTCTATGATTTGGCTACCGTGCGTGAGCAGGCAAAAGCCCTGAAAAGCGTGGCCGCAATTGATCGGCATTTCTACGCGATCAAGGCAAATTCACACCCCGACATTTTGAGAACGATTTATGCCGAAGGCTTCGGCCTGGAATGCGTTTCGCAAGCCGAGTTGGAGCAGGTGTTAGCTTCGGTTCCGGACATCAAGCCTGGCGATATTTTATTTACGCCAAGTTTTGCACCGCGTGGCGAATACGCGTTTGCATTTGATCGTGGCGTAAACGTCACAGTCGATAGCGTGAGCTGCCTGCAGCAATGGCCGGAGTTATTCGCGGATAAAAATATTATCCTGCGTATCGATCCGGGCTTCGGTCAGGGCCATCATGCAAAAGTACGCACCGGTGGCAAGGAAGCCAAATTCGGTTTGGCCGTCAATGACGTGACGGCATTCGAAGCCGAAGCAAAAAAACATAACGCACGTGTGGTCGGCCTGCATTCGCATATCGGCAGTGGCATTGTCGATGCCCAGCATTGGGCGACCGTGTATGCGCAGCTCGCAGCCATTGCCGACCGCCTGGGCACGGTATCGAGTATTGATGTTGGCGGCGGCATTGCCATTCCGTATAAACACGATGATGCCGAATTTGATTTGCAGGCTTATGCCAATGTGTTGGCCGAACTGAAGTCAGCCTATCCACAATACGAGTGCTGGGTAGAACCCGGCCGTTTCATGGTGGCGCAAGCCGGCGTGTTACTGACGAAGGTCACCCAAACCAATACCAAGCAAGGCGTGCGCAGGATCGGCCTGGATGCCGGCATGAACGCCCTGATGCGCCCCGCACTTTATGACGCCTGGCATGAGATTGTGAATCTTTCGCGATTGAATGAACCCGATGGTGCTGCCGCAGAAATCGTTGGCCCCATTTGCGAAAGCAGCGACGTTTTTGGCCATCGCCGTTGTTTGCCCGATACCACCTCTGAAAACGATATTGTCTTGATCGCAAATGCCGGTGCTTATGGCTATGTGATGGCGAATCGTTACAACCTGCGCGCATTGCCGCAGGAGGAAATAATCCATGACTAGTTTCAATCGCGAAAATATCAAAACATTTCGTTTCACCCGATGCGAGTTCGATGCGCAATTAGGCACCGCTTCATTGGCCTATGCCTTTGATGGTGGCGAAGAACTCGTTGAAACCGTGCAGTTTCCGGGTGCACCTTTTGCCTTGAATCAACAGCAAACATCAGCAGTTGATCAGGCTTTGAAATTGCTTCACCTCATTGCCGGCGTCAGTTATTACAAGGCGGCCGTCCCGCCGGAAATACGTATTGAATCATCGAGTATTGATGCTGGCACTGCTGAATTTTTACAAACCGTCTATGAAAACGGTCTGGGTGAATTCGCCTATCGAAACGGTTTGCATTTGCGCGGCAAAATAAAGTTTCCGCTTACAAGTGAATCCCACACACCGGCGAGTAATGCTGGGCTGAAACAGCACGCACTGGTCGCCATCGGCGGCGGCAAGGATTCGCTGGTCAGTATCGAAGCTCTGCGTGCTGCCGGCATTAATCAAACGGTGAGCTGGATCGGCAGCTCGCCACTGATCAAAACCTGTGCAGAGCGTACCGGGTTGCCTTTGCTGAATATCGAAAGGAAATTACCAGCTTCCTTGTTCGAAATTAACAAACAGGGCGCACTGAACGGCCATATCCCGGTCACGGCAGTGAACTCGGCGATTTTGGTCATGGCCGCGATTTTGAATCAGGCAAACCAGGTTGTCTTCTCGAATGAGCGTTCGGCCAGTTACGGCAGCATCATCCCCGGCACCGGTGAAGTGAATCACCAATGGTCGAAGGGCTGGGCATTTGAGCAGGCATTTGCCGCGCAGGTTAAAAAGTACGTGGCGTCGGATCTGAATTATTACTCCCTGTTGCGACCGTTTTCAGAGTTGGCGGTCGCGCGGGCATTCGCGAACATCGATCGCTACGATGCGCATTTTTCTTCCTGCAATCGCAATTTTCATATTCTTGGCGACAAGCCGGCGCAGCGTTGGTGTGGTGTCTGCCCGAAATGCCATTTCGTATTCCTGGCGCTGGCGCCATTCATGCCGAAACCGCGCCTCCTGAATATTTTCGGCCGAAATTTGCTGGATGAAACCGAACAAACCGCCGGCTTTGATGCCTTGATGGAATATCAGGACCATAAGCCGTTTGAATGCGTTGGCGAAGGCAGGGAATCGCGTGCGGCCATGAATCTTTTAGCGGCGAGCCCGAGTTGGCGTGAAGATGCTATCGTTGCCCGGTTCGTTCGCGAGATTAAACCCGCCTTGAATGCCGATGAACTGGCCATAGCGCCCTTGATGCAAGCAGACGAACAACATGGCATTCCCCCGGCAGTCTGGAGCGCGTTGCGTGAAAATTTCTGAGCTGGAAAACAAGCGTGTCGCGATCTGGGGTTATGGTCGGGAAGGGCGCGCTGCGCTGGCCGCCTTGCGTTGGCGGTTACCGCGCCAGGACATCACGGTTTTCTGTAATGAACACGAAGCACCGGCTTTGTTGGCAATGGAAGATCCCAATTGCCATATCGAAACCGAAGTTAACGGCGACAAATTGTCGGCATTTGAATATGTGATCAAGTCGCCGGGCATCAGTCCGTATTCGTCACCGGCAGTGGATGCCCAATTGCACGGCACAAAGTTTATTGGCGGGACTTCTCTGTGGTTTTCCGAGCACCCACATGAGCGCACGATTTGCGTTACAGGGACCAAAGGTAAAAGTACGGTCACCGCTCTGATTGCCCATTTACTTCGGAGTGCAGGGCGTCGCACCGCCCTTGCCGGCAATATTGGGCTACCCCTGCTGGAATTGCTGGATGTCGAACCACCGCCACAATTTTGGGCGATTGAATTGTCCAGCTTTCAAACTCGCGAAGTCGTGAATCCGGAAGTGGCCGTTATTCTGAATTTCTTCCCCGAACATCTCGATTGGCATGGTAGCGAGCAACGCTATTTCGACGACAAAATGTCGCTTGCATTGAGCTCCGGTGCGAGAACCGTTGTGCTGAATGCGGCCGATCAGAAATTGGCAGGTTTGGCGATTGACCCGATGGTGGTGCGCTATTTCAATCACCCCGAGGGTTGGCATGTCGAGGAAAACGCTCTTTATCGCGGCGGAGAATTCGTGATGGATCTGCGCACGATTGCCTTGCCGGGTTTGCATAATCGCATCAACCTGTGTGCTGCACTCGCGGCAGTAGAAGCCCTTGGGATCGATGCCGTAAATCTGGCAGTAAACGTCAATCTATTTAAATTGCTGCCGCATCGACTGCAAAATCTTGGCGCCCGTGACGGTGTGCAGTTCATCAATGATTCGATCAGCACCACACCGCATGCCAGCATGGCGGCACTGGATTCATTGAAGGGCATGAAACTGGCCATCATCGTTGGCGGTTATGACCGCGGCGTGGACTGGGGCGTCTTCGCCGACCGCATGGCGGTCGATCCTCCCAAAGTCGTTATCACGATGGGGCAGAATGGTCCGCGTATTTACGAACGTCTCAAGCCGATCGTGCAGAAATCGCAATTTATACTGATGGAAGCAAAAGAAATTGAGGATGCCATCCGCATCGGCCGCGAAATGCTTGAAAACGAAGGTGCCATTTTATTGTCACCAGGCGCGCCGAGTTTTCCGCGCTACAAGGATTATGTGGAGCGTGGCAAACATTTCGCCAAGGCGGCCGGCTTTGACCCGGACCAGATTAGCGCTATCCCCGGAATGGGCGTAAGTTGAGTTTTTACATGTCCGTGACGTACTGCTGTTTATAAGTACCCTCTGGAAAATAGTATTCAAGGAGTTGGCTATGAGAGTTTTGTTGGCTTTGTCACTCGTTTTTATCAGCAGTGTTTCTGTCGCGGCGCAACGTGCCGACAAAATATCCTGGACGCAGGGCAGCAAGAATTTCGAGGGTTATCTTGTCTGGGATGATGCCAGCAAGAAGATTCGCCCTGGCTTGCTCATGGTGCCGAACTGGTACGGGGTCAATGAAAGCGCGATCAGCAAGGCCAAGACCATCGCAGGCAAGGATTATGTCGTGATGCTGGTGGATATGTACGGCAGCGACCTTCGTCCGAAAAATGCCACCGACGCGGGCAAGGCCGCCGGCGGTGTATATGCCGATCCGGCTGAATTGCGTGCACGTATCACGACGGCACTCGTTAAATTGAAAGCGGCTGGAAAGAAAGCCCCGGTAGATACCAGAAATATCGGTGCCATCGGTTTTTGCTTTGGTGGAGCCGTGGCACTGGATCTGGCCCGTAGTGGCGCCGATATTGCCGGTATTGCCAGTTTTCATGGCAATCTTTCCAGCAAGCTGCCGGCTTCCAAAGTGGGTGACGTCAAAGCATCGGTTCTGGTCATGAACGGCGCCGATGATAAATATGTTTCGACAGAATCGATTGCTTCATTCCAGAAAGAGATGCAGGACACCAAAACAGACTTCCAGTTCGTGAACTTTGGCGGCGCCGTGCATTGTTTCGCCGAGCCTGACGAAACTACGGCAGGTTCCGGTTGTGTTTATCACGAGCCGAGCTAC
Source organism: Arenimonas sp. (assembly GCA_043789195.1). Lineage (GTDB taxonomy): Bacteria > Pseudomonadota > Gammaproteobacteria > Xanthomonadales > Xanthomonadaceae > Arenimonas. Next base: position 18,420 of record JAYWIC010000182.1, read on the forward strand.
AAACGCAGCATGAAAATGATGCGGAATTTCTTTGCAGAAAAATTTACCGCCACGAGATAATCGCCCCTACGATTAATGCGTACGTTCGATGGCGTAACGGGCTAGTCCCAGCATGGCGTCTTTCCAGGCGCTTTCGGGAACCTTGCTTAAAGCGTGTTCGGCGCGCTTGGCAAACTCTACGGCGCGGGCATGGCTGTACTCGACGCTTTTATGCATCTGGATGGCCTGCATTACCACCGGAAGTGCTGTGGCATCGCCGGCTTCGATGATCAGGCGTAATTGTGCCGCTTGCTGTTCGTCTGCCAGCGAAAGCGCGTGGATCAGCGGCAAGGTGGCTTTGCCTTCGGCAAGATCATCGCCAAGATTCTTGCCTAGGGTTTCGGCGTCCGAGGTGTAATCAAGCACATCGTCGGCAATCTGGAAGGCCATGCCCAGATTCAGGCCATAATCGGAAAAATGTTGTTGCGTCTCGGCGTCGGCACCGGCCACCAGCGCCCCAAGACGGGTGGCGGCAGCAAACAAGATGGCGGTTTTACGTTCAATTACCCGCAAATACGTGGGTTCATCGGTATCCGGGTTGTGGACGTGCAGAAGTTGCAGAACTTCACCTTCGGCAATCGCATTGGTGGCATCGGCCAATACCCGCTGGATAGTCATGTCGTTGAGCTCGACCATTAACTGAAACGCCCGCGAATAAAGGAAATCACCCACCAGCACGCTCGGCGCATTGCCCCAGAGCGCATTTGCGGTTTTACGACCACGGCGCAAACTGGATTCATCCACGACATCGTCATGCAACAAAGTAGCGGTGTGGATGAATTCGACGATGGCGGCCAACTGGGTTGGCTCACTACCTTGATGCCCAAGAGATCGGGCTGCGATGGTGGCCAGCATCGGGCGCAGGCGTTTTCCACCGGCGGCGATGATGTGCTCGGAAATCTGGTTGATCAGCGCGATTTCGGAGCCGAGTCGGTCACGAATCAAATCGTTGACCGCAGCCATTTCAGGGGCTGCCAGGTCTTGGATTTCCTTGATGCCGGGCAGGGCCGGGTTCATTATTTGCGCAGACATTGGCCAATTATAAGGCTTTCGTCAGGGAATTCTTAGCTCAAATGAGGATAAATCCTGACAGCCACGACTTGGGCTTATAATTAAGCTGTGTTTGAACTTCCCAGATAAGGATTAATCCATGGCTCGCGGTATTAACAAAGTAATTTTGGTCGGCAATTTAGGCAATGATCCGGAAGTGCGCTATTCACAGTCGGGCACTGCCATGACCAGCATTAGCGTCGCGACTTCCGAATCATGGAAAGACAAAACCTCCGGCGAACAGCAGGAACGTACCGAATGGCATCGCGTCAAATTTTTTGGCCGACTGGCGGAAATTGCCGGCGAGTACCTGAAAAAGGGCAGTCAGGTCTATATCGAAGGCAAATTGCGTACCGACAAGTACACCGATAAAGCCGGCGTCGAAAAATTCAGCACCGATATCATTGCCGATGAAATGCAAATGCTCGGCGGCAAAATGGCTGGTGGTGAAGGCGGCGGTGGCGGTGGTGGTTCACGCCCAATGGGTGGCGGAGCTCCCCGCAGTAGCGGCGGTGGTGGATACGGCGGTGGTTCTTCAAATGAATCGCGCGGCAGCAGTAATCAAGCGCCACCTTCCCGCAATGACGATCCGTTTCCGGAAGATGACATCCCGTTTTAGAATCGAAACTAGGCTTGTAAAAAAAGAAACGGCGCCTTGAGCGCCGTTTCTTTTTTAAATCAATCGTCAAGTAATTTATTTGTACGTCAGTGAAAAAGGCGGCGCACTTTTCAATTTATTTTTCTCGGAGTCGTTCAACCGTATCGACCACGGTATCGACAAAGTCCCACTTCGATTTGGCGGGAATTTTGACATATCCCGATTGTGTGTTGACTACAGGCCATTCACAGATGAAATTAGCGTGAACCGTCATGGCGGACCCTGTCGGTATCGTAGCCCAATCCCTATAGGGATTAATTGAAGTCTTATCAATCGGATCGGAAGAACGAGAAAACTGAACGTATTCGCTATCTTCCTTGAATTGCCTTGGAGTAGATCGGCAATTCACCTCGATCAGGATCACATCAAGACTACCGGTCGTCATGAAGACACCTTTTTCAAATTCGATTCTATCCAAGCTAACGGCAAGCAACTCAGCTCGCTTGATACCTTCCCCAAGGTCGGTAATTGAGGAAGAAGGTACTGCGTATATGGCTTCGTAATCACCTTCGAAGTGGGTGATGAAGTAATCATCCGCAGAGGCGGAGCCGCACATCAGGCAGGAAAGTAGGGTGATGAGTAGCGGGTTTCGGCTCATGGTGCACCTCTTGTTTGAATAAAACTCAACAAAGCAGGGGAACTCAACTACCGGCGACTCCCAAAACTTGGGTTTGGGTTGCGCTACCTCAAGTCTAGAAACGGCGCCAAGGCGCCGTTTCTATTTATGATGCCAATGCCGACTTCGCGGCTTCGGCATTCTGTTCCAATCGGTAGCCATGCTGGAAAACACCGGACAAGGTCCAGCCATGTTGGCCTTCAAGCTCCAGTTTTTTGCGCAAACGGCTGATGTGGGTGTCCACCGTACGTGAGCTGACCAAGCCCTGCATATTCCATACCTGCTTGAGCAAAGTCTCGCGGCTGACAATATTGCCGCGGCGACGGAACAGATACTGCATAAGATCAAATTCGCGATCGGTCGTCGGAATGCGCTGATCGTTCAGATGGATTTCGCGCAGGTCTTCCCGAAGGACATAGGGTGCAAATTCATTGTTGGCCGAGCTTTGGGCAGCGAATCCGGAGCGGCGCATGACGGCATTGATGCGGGCGAGCAATTGGGCAGGATGGGGTGGTTTGACGATGTAATCGTCCGCTCCGGCGGTTAAACCGGTCACAATGTCCTCATCGGTTTCACGGCCGGTAATCAGGATTACCGGTAGTTTTGACTGATTGGAAGCGCGAATCCACTCCAGCAGCTCCAATCCACATCCGTCTGGCAACATCCAGTCCAGAAGCACCAAATCCACCGAGCTCGCTCTCAGATGGCGACGAAAACTGTCGGTGTCGGCAAAGCTGTGGACTTCAAATCCGGCACTTTCCAGTAAAGTAGAGACCAGAAGGCGGTGACTGGGGTCATCTTCAACATGAGCCACTTGCGGGCGAGGAGATACCTTGTTTTCCACTATTTTTCAACTCACGCTGCCAGAATTGAGATTAATGTAACAATTTGTAGCATGTTGCGATAGCGTATCTTGGATTTAAAGGTTGTCTAGGGGCTGTATGGCACAAGCGGGCCTTGGAAAATCTGACTAGGTTGCCGTATTCCGCTTCACTGGTGATATTCAAACCGGCTTTTGGATTGATAAATTATGAGGTTTAGTCTCATTTTCGGAAAAAAAAGTAGCGTTTCCCGGCGACTTAGCCAGAGCGTGCTCACGGCCTGTGTGATCGTGATTGTGCTCTTTGCCTTGGCAATATTTGGAGTTGAATCAGCTGCAGACAGGAGCAAGGATGAACGGCACATCCAGAATATCGCCCAGATCATTGCCTTGAATGTCGCAGCAGCCACATTTTTGAATGATGAAAAAGCGGCAAACCAGCAGCTGCTGAATGCACTCGCCCACCCGAATATCATCAGGGCAAAAATTTATCGCAATGATGGTAGCGTTCTGGCGGAGGCTGTCAAAAAAGGCAGTGCATCAGAAGACACTTCGTCATCGCGTACGATGGATGGTTTGTTCGCAACGGAAAATATCAAGCTTGAAAACCTGGACATTGGCCGTCTGGAAATTTCCGCAACGTATATACGCTTGAACGAAAGATCCTCTGGATTTTATTGGTTACTGTTGATCGGGCTGCTCATTGCGGTCTGGTTTGGAATTTACACCGCCTTGCGTACTCGCAAATTGGTGGATGAGCCATTGCAGAATATGCTGGAAAAAATAAACCAAGTAACCCAGTCGACGGATTTTAGTGAACGGGTGGACGTGCACGGCCCCGACGAAATCGGCGAAACGGCAAATGCTTTCAATCAGCTTCTCGCGCATTTGCAGGATCGTGAAGCCAACACCTACGGCTATCAGGACCAATTGGAAGCGCTGGTGAATACGCGGACTCGCGAGGTCGAGATTGCCAATGAAAATCTGCAAAAAACCGTCTACGAATTGGAGGTAGCCCGCGACACGGCGGAAGCAGCTAATCATGCGAAGTCGCAATTTCTCGCCAACATGAGCCACGAGATTAGAACGCCGATGAATGGTGTTCTAGGTATGACCGAATTATTGCTGGCATCGAAGCTTCAGCCAGATCAACGCCGTTTGGCCGAGACTGTTTCGCGTTCCGGGCATGCGTTGCTCGAAGTGTTGAACGACATTCTGGATTTGTCCCGCATCGAATCTGGGAAGCTCGTGCTGGAAGAGGCCGACTACGATTTGTGGGAGTTGGCCGAAGATACGATAGGCCTGTTTGCTGAACGCGCGGGCAGGAAAGGGCTGGATTTATCCCTTGAAATTGACGATAACGTTCCCGTCAAAGTGCGCGGCGATTCCGTTCGGCTCAGACAAATTCTCAACAATTTGGTTAGCAATGCCATCAAGTTTACCGAGCGTGGTGGTGTTGGTGTCATCGTTTCGCTTGATCCTGAAAACCAAGATGCCTATGCCCTTCGAGTCGACGTGCTCGATACCGGTATCGGTATTCCCGATGATTCGCAAAAAAGAGTTTTTGATGCATTTGCCCAAGCTGATAGCTCAACGGCACGGCGATTTGGTGGAACCGGTCTTGGTCTGGCAATTTCAAAACAGCTGGTTGAATTAATGGGCGGCAAGATCAGTTTGATAAGCGAGGTTGGCAGCGGTTCAAGGTTTTTCTTCACGGTGAATTTGAGTTCGCCGCAGGAAACCGAGGATGCGACTCCACCGGAGCCTATTTTCGATATGGCCCTCAATATCCTGATTGTCGAAGCCAATCCGCGCATCGGTGGAATGCTTCGCAGGATTCTGCAAAAGTGGAGAGTGCACTGCGTTCTGGTGCACAGTCTCAGAGAGGCGTGCCTGAATTTGTCGACGCCAGACAATTATCCGCTGCCCATCAATCTGGTGTTGCTCGACTGGAGTTTGCCCGATAACGGAGCGGCTACCCTGGCCCGGGAAATTCAACAAAACGTTTACCCGATTCACCCCAAAGTCATCGCCATGACACCGGCTTCAAGCGTGTTTGCAAAAGTGGAGATTTCAGAACTCGAAGTCATGGCGAGGGTGCTTAAACCGATTGATCGCTCTTCCCTGCGTTCAACACTGCATGAATTTTCGCGGATAAATTCCAACAAGGATGCGGAACAGACTTCCGAAGCCAAACCGGTGAATTTATTTGCCGGAACGAGGGTGCTTTTGGTCGAAGATAACCCCGTCAATCAGCAGTTTGCCTCTTTATTGATGCAGAATATCGGTTGTGATGTGACGGTGGCCTACGATGGGTTCAACGCGCTCGAGAAGGTAAAAAAAGCGCGCTTCGATATTATTTTCATGGATTGCCAGATGCCGGTCATGGACGGTTTCGAGGCCACCGATAAAATAAGGAAAATGGAAGCCAATCCTGCGTTGAAGATGCAACACACTCCCATTGTTGCCCTGACGGCGCATGCCACCGCCGGCTATCGTGATTTATGTCTCGCCAAGGGCATGGACGACTATCTAAGCAAGCCCTTTAATTCCCAGCAGATTATTGAAAAACTCCAGCAATGGGTGTTGAGCAAGCCCGCCATCTATGTTGGAATTGCCAGTGTGGTGCCCGAATTGCCGGATCAGGATCAGGATCAGAATCAGAATCAGTCGGGGATTGAACCTGTCGAGGAAGCCGATTCCGAAGCGGGTGTGCAAGCAATGACATTCAACCGGGAAAGGCTTGATCAAATGGCCATGATCAAACTGCCGGGCAAGCCTAATCTGCGTGATGGGCTACTCACGCTATATTTTGAAAATGCTCCCGATCTAGCCAGTCAAATTAAAACGGCACTATCGCAGAACGACATGGAGACTCTGCATCGAGCCAGCCATAGCCTAAAATCGACAAGTGCCAACATGGGGCTGGATTATCTATCGCAATTGGCCGCCCGGCTGGAAGCAAGTTCACATGCCAAACGATGGCAGGATATCCCGCAACAAGTAGATGCCTTACTATGCGAACACGAACAGGCATTGGCTTCGTTGCGTGACTATCAAACAAACTGCACGTGAACAAAAGCCAATCATCAACATGATGCAGATAAAACATGACGAGTAATTTCAAGAAGATTTTGGTGACGGGCGGAGCAGGATTTATTGGCAGCAATTTCGTTTTGATGGCTGTTGCAGACGGCCATACGGTAATCAATCTCGATGCGTTGACGTATGCCGGAAATACAGAGTCATTGAAAAGCATTCAGGGCGACTCGCGGCATCATTTTGTCCATGCGGATATCGCTGAAAAAATTAAAGTCATGGATTTGTTAAATCGATACCAGCCCGATGCCATCGTCAACTTTGCCGCTGAAAGCCATGTGGATCGCTCCATTGATGGGCCTGCGGCTTTTATCCAGACCAATGTGGTGGGAACACTAAATCTGCTCGAGTGCACGCGCGATTATTGGCGGTCACTTGAAGAAAGCGACCAAAATAATTTCCGATTTCTGCATGTGTCCACCGACGAAGTCTATGGATCATTAGGCGAAACCGGCGCCTTCACCGAGCAAACACCCTTTGCACCCAACTCGCCTTACTCGGCGAGCAAGGCCGCCTCGGATCATTTGGTGCGGGCGTTCCATCATACCTACGGTTTGCCGACAGTTACCACGAATTGTTCGAACAATTACGGACCGCATCAATTCCCGGAAAAACTCATTCCTCTCGTTATCCAGAAAGCATTATCCGGTGAGCCTCTCCCTATTTACGGCGACGGGAAAAATATTCGCGACTGGCTGTATGTCACCGATCATTGCACGGCAATTGCCAGAGTTCTGGAGTCCGGCCGGATTGGTGAAACGTATAACGTGGGGGGTGATGCAGAGCGCGAAAATATTGCCGTCGTACAAGCGATTTGTTCCGTGCTGGATGCCAAATGTCCGCGCAGTGACGGCAAGTCTTATTCGGAACAAATGATTTTTGTCAAAGATCGCCCAGGCCATGATCGGCGTTATGCGATTGATGCCGGAAAAATACAAAAAGAATTAGCTTGGCAGCCAACGGTAAGCTTTGAGCAGGGCATTGAACAAACGATCCAGTGGTATCTGGATAACCAGGATTGGGTGCAACATGTATTGGACGGCAGTTACCGTCTTGAACGCATAGGACAAGGAGAGCCGGCATGAAACGCAAAGGGATTATTCTTGCAGGTGGTTCAGGCACGCGCCTGTATCCCATCACGCAATCTGTCAGCAAACAATTGTTGCCCGTGTACGACAAGCCGATGGTGTATTACCCGCTCGCCGTTTTGATGCAAGCCGGTATTCGCGAAGTGCTTGTTATCAATACGCCGCACGAACAGGAACAGTTCAAGCGTCTGTTGGGCGATGGCTCGCAATGGGGCATGCATATCCATTATGCGGTTCAGGCATCTCCGGACGGTTTAGCGCAAGCCTTGTTGATAGCGAAGGAGTTTCTCGCAGGTGCCCCGAGTTGTCTTGTATTGGGCGACAATATTTTTCACGGACAAGGCCTGAATTTACTTCTCAGCAAAGCCGACGCACAAATTGATGGCGCTACCGTATTTGGTTATTGGGTGCGTGATCCCGAACGTTATGGCGTTGCTGAATTCGACGAAACCGGCCATGTCGTCGGGCTTGAGGAAAAGCCGCAACAACCGCGATCACATTATGCTGTTACCGGCCTGTATTTTTACGATGGACGGGCGCCGGAATTGGCCGCTCAACTGAAACCCTCTTCGCGTGGCGAGCTGGAAATTACCGATCTGAATCGACTCTATCTCGAGGAGGGCAGTTTGCGTCTCGAAAAAATGGGAAGGGGCTATGCCTGGCTCGATACCGGTACGCACGAATCCCTTCTGCAGGCTTCAAACTTCATTGAAACCATCGAGCAGCGTCAGGGACTTCGTGTCTGCTGTCCGGAAGAAATCGCCTACTTCAATCAATGGATTGATGCTGAAGGACTAAAAAAACTGGCAGCACCCTTGGCAAAAAATGGCTATGGCCAGTACTTGCTGTCCTTGCTTGAGCATGGTGCCGCTGAATGAAAGTGGTTGAAACCGATTTGCCGGGCTGTCTGGTAATTGAGCCGAAAGTGTACGGTGATGAGCGCGGTATTTTTTACGAGACCTGGAACAAGGATGCTTTTGCAGGCCTTGGTCTTGATCATGAATTCAAACAGGCGAATGTTTCGACATCCACGCACGGTGTGCTGAGGGGCTTGCATTATCAATGGCCAAAGCCGCAGGGAAAGCTCGTCAATGTTCTGGAGGGCGAGGTCTACGATGTTGCTGTGGATATTCGTCAGAATTCACCCACATTCAAACGCTGGGCCGCCGTCATCTTGTCGGGCGAGAATAAGCGCCAGTTCTGGATTCCGCCGGGTTTCGCCCATGGGTTCGTTGCACTTAGCGAGCGCGTTGTTTTCAACTATCTCTGTACCGAAACCTACGACCCCGAATGTGATGCCGGCTTGCGCTGGGACGATGCCGAATTGGCGATAGATTGGCCGGTGAGCAAACCCGTATTGTCGAACAAGGATGCCAAAGCGCCTTTTTTATGTGATATTTCGCTCGACAAATTACCGCGAGTCGACCTATGAAAATTTTACTGTTGGGTGCCGATGGACAGGTGGGATTCGAGTTGCATCGAGCCTTCGCACCACTCGGTGAAATCAATGCCTGCACCTACAGCGGCTTGCTGCCCGGCGGCAAGCCTTGCACGAAGATAGATTTCGAAAAGGCAGGCGATCCGGCGAACCTGGTGCAGCTGAACAAGCCCGATATCGTGCTCAATGCCGTTGCGCATACCCAAGTCGATCGTGCCGAAGACGAACCCGCATTATCGCAGCGCGTTAATGCCGATGCCGTTGCCGAATTGGCTCAGGCCTGCAAAACGCACAGCAGTAAATTGGTCCATTACTCGACCGATTATGTTTTCAGCGGGACACTGCTCAGGCCGATTCGGGAAGATGATGCAACCGCACCCGCTAGCGTGTATGGAAAAACCAAACTGGCCGGCGAGCTCGCCATTCGCGACGCAGGTTGTTCGCATTTCATTTTTCGTACGGCCTGGTTATACGCAGCACGCGGACAGAATTTTTTGCGTACCGCCTTAAAACTTGCAAAAGAACGTGACGAACTGAGAATCGTCAACGACCAGATCGGTTCGCCGACACCGGCACGCTGGCTGGCCGTTGCCACGGCGTTGGCTGTCAGCAAGAACTTCGATACCAGCGGTACCTGGCATGTCGCCGCCGATGGTGAATGCAGCTGGCACCAATTTGCGCAATCGATTTATCAGGAAGCGCTCTCCTCTGGCCTGTTAAACAAGGCCCCGCGCCTGGTGGGCATCCCAAGCCATGAATATCCGACCAAGGCCAAGCGCCCGATGTACTCGCGCCTCGATTGCAGCCGGTTTGCCGCTGATTTCGGTATGCATCTGCCAGATTGGCGGCTTGGGCTGAACCAGGTTTTAGCAGAAATGGTGTAAGAAACAGCGTGGACCCGGGATTTTTGCGACAATTGGACCACTTTTTTTGGCTTGGTTACCTACTTTTATGATTCTTCGACAATTGCTTGCCGTTTTCGCGGCATCGTTAATCGCGTTTAGTGCGTCTGCAGAATCACCCCCGCGGATACCGGTCGAACATTTTTTTGCATTAAATCAATTCAATGACATCAAGATTTCTCCGACGGGCGAGTATCTGGCAGCGCAAATTCCAACCGAAGATCGAACTGCCTTGGTGATATTCCGTCGTGCCGACATGAAAGTGACCGGCAAGGTCGTTTTGGAGTCTAAGGCTCATGTGGCCTGGTTCGAATGGGTAAATCCGGAGCGATTAATATTTACTGCCGGTAAAAAGTTGGGGCGCCTCAGTACGCCGGTGCCGGTTGTTGGTCTCTACGGTACAAATGCAGATGGTTCAAGGCAGGGAAGAATCGATATAGACACATCGGATCGAAGTGGGCACTTTACGAAATTTCAGGTTTCGAGCGTACTGGATACGTTGAAAGACGATGATGATCGTGTATTGGTTGAAATCTACAATGTGGATAAACAGGAATATCAGGTCAACAAGATGCATGTCCACACCGGAACGCTAACGGACGTGGCAACCCGAGCGCCTGGTAGGAATGCGAGTTTTTATAGTGACAATAAGGGTGCTGTCAGATTTGTATCCAGCACCCGAGAAGATTTGGGAACGGTCATGTATTACCGGGATGGTGATCGTCAGGAATGGAGTGTGTTTAACGATCAAAATGCAACGTCCGTCAATGTTACGCCGATGGGCTACTCGAGCGAGTCGGATATCGCCTATTTGCAAATTGAAGAAGCTTCTGGCCCAGATGCAATTTACGAGTACGACAGCAAGACCAAGCAACGAAAGTTATTGTTTAAACAAGACAATGTCGACCCCGAGCGGGCATTGCTCTCGCCGGTTGATGGAAGTGTTTACGCATTTCGTTATCTTGATGGAAAGCCGAAAATAAACTACGTAGTTCCGGGCAATCCATACACAATGGCTTTGAAAGGCTTGCAGGCAAGCTTTCCGAATTCATCTGTCGTACCCACCTCTTTCACAAAAAGCGGTGATTTGGGTTTGTACTACGTTTATTCCGATACAAATGCGGGTGATTTTTATCTCTACGACATAAAAGCAAAACAAGCTTCATATGTAGCTTCAAGCTCAACAAAGATTGATCCCGAGCAAATGTCGCAGGTGACACCCGTTACGCTAAAAACCCGCGACAACATCGTATTGCATGGTTTGCTGACTACGCCCAAAGGCAGTATCGGTAAGAATTTGCCGTTGGTGGTTTATCCGCATGGCGGACCTTTCAATGTTTTCGATGCGTGGGGAAATGACCCGGAAATCCAGTTGTTGGCAAACCGAGGCTACGCTGTCCTGCAGGTAAATTTCAGAGGGTCTGACAACTACGGCCGAAATTTCACTACCAGCGGGTATGGTCAATGGGGCGGTAAAATGCAGGACGATTTGACCGACGCTACGCAATGGGCAATAAGCAACGGCATCGCAAATTCAAAACGCATTTGTATCTATGGTTCGAGTTATGGTGCTTATGCTGCGTTGATGGGAACGGTACGAGAACCGAACTTGTATGCTTGCGCCATTGGCAATGTCGGAGTTTATGACCTTCCAAAGGCGTATACAGACGGCGCTTCGGATTCCAAGCAGGGCAAGAACCGCATGGATCGATATTTCGGAAGCTCAGCCACTGACGCAAATTCACCCTATACGCAGGCTCATAAAATCAGAGTGCCTATTTTGCTTGCTGCTGGTGACGAGGACGATATCGCTCCGCTAGCCCATTCACGCAAGATGAACGATGCACTGAAGGCGTTGGGCAAACCTGTCGAGCTGGTGGTTTACAAGAAAGAAGGTCATGGCAATTATTTGATGCAAAACCGTGTCGATTTGGCTAACAGGATTCTGGCTTTTCTCGATGCAAACATCGGGCCCAATAGCGCGAACGCGAAGTAGGTTCGAAGCCCGGCAAAGATGAGCAGCTACGGTTCATGATCTGGCCGTACTTCATTTAAACGGATTTCGTCTGGTAAGTACTGATGCTTTTATTTGCCGGGCTTCGAACCTACTTCGCGTTCGCGCTATTGGGCCCGATG
>JAYWIC010000183.1:0-30141 GCA_043789195.1 Arenimonas sp.
TAAGCTTGGGACGAATAAGGGGGGCATCGCACGGGAAGGTCAAGGGCGGGTGACAAGGTCCAACCCGCTAGGACAATGCCGGTTCCCGAGTTGCACTCAGTCCCGGGTGCTTAGACCTTTTTGCAGCGACCCCGAGCCTCAAATTCCTCGGCGTAGCCACTTGGCGTCGCACGGACGATGACCGAACCGTCGGCTTTGAAATACGAGGCACGGAATAGCATCTTGGTGATTTGCCCGGTCGAATTGGTCAATTGCACCGCCCAGGTCAGTACCAGCTTCTTGGGTGTATCCTCGGACACTTTTGCGCTTGCGTGATTGGATTGTTGTGGTTGGGAACCATGCAAGTGGCGCAGGGACATTTGACGCCGGCGGAATTGATCACCTTGTTGCTGTATGGCTTGTTGTTGACCAACCCGCTGAGCCAATTGGCCGATGTCTACGGCCGTTTGCAAATGGCGCGCGGCAGTGCGGCACGTTTGATGGACGTCCTGAATGAAAGCGCCGAAGTCGACGAAGGCACCCGCGAAATAAGCAAACTGCATGGCGATATTCGATTTGAAAATGTCGATTTCACCTACCCGGGCCGCCCGCCTTTGCTGAAAAAGTTTACATTACACATCCCGACCGGACAGACGCTGGCATTGACCGGCGTGAACGGTGCGGGGAAAAGTACGCTGGCACATTTGCTGCTGCGGTTTATCGAACCGGGTGAAGGAAATATTTTGATTGATGGTGTCGACACGCGTGAAATTCCGCTCAAATCACTGCGTTCGAAAATCGGCCTGGTCAGCCAGCAAGTCTTGCTGTTCAACGCCAGTGTCGGCTTCAATATTGCCTACGGAAAAATTGCACCGAGTCATGCACAAATCGAAGCTGCAGCTCGCGCCGCCCATGCGCACGAGTTTATCCAGGCATTGCCGCAGGGCTATGACACGATTATCGGCGACGAAGGCATTCGTTTGTCGGGCGGGCAGAAGCAGCGAATTGCCCTGGCGCGGGCCTTGTTGAAAGACCCGGCGATCCTGATTCTCGACGAGGCGACGGCCATGTTCGATCCCGAAGGCGAGCGTGGCTTTATTGCCGAATGTCATGACCTGCTCCACCACAGGACCGTGGTCCTGATTACCCACCGTCCGGCTAGTCTCGCCTTGGCAGACCGGATCATCAAGCTTGAAAATGGGTGTTGGACTGATGTTCAACTGCCTGTCGCTACTGCCCATTAATTTCTAGAGATTACTTTTCAGCATGACTGCACATTTCCCACTCTCCCATCTCGATAATCTGGAAGCCGAAAGCATCCATATTTTTCGCGAAGTGGCGGCCGAGTTCCAGAACCCGGTGATGCTGTATTCGATCGGAAAAGATTCATCGGTGTTGTTACATTTGTTGCGCAAGGCGTTCTATCCGGCCAAGCCGCCGATTTCGTTGTTGCATGTCGACACCACATGGAAGTTTCGCGAGATGTACGCGTTTCGCGACCGGGTGCCGGAGTTATATAACGTCGATTTAAAAGTGCACATCAATCAGGACGGTGTTCGTGATGGCGTAAGCCCGGTAACGCATGGTTCGGCCGTGCATACCGATATCATGAAAACCCAGGGCTTGAAGCAGGCACTGGATTTGGGTGGCTACGATGCCGCGATTGGCGGCGCCCGCCGCGACGAAGAAAAATCACGCGCCAAAGAACGCATCTTTTCATTCCGCAATGCGCAGCATCGCTGGGACCCGAAAAACCAGCGTCCCGAATTATGGAGTCTGTACAACACCCGTATCCAGAAAGGCGAAAGCGTCCGGGTGTTTCCGATTTCCAATTGGACCGAGCTGGATGTCTGGTTGTACATCTATCGCGAAAACATTCCGGTGGTTCCTTTGTATTTCGCCAAGGAACGCCCGGTGGTGGAACGCGATGGCGCCTTGATCATGGTCGATGATGATCGTCTGCCTTTGTTGCCGGGCGAAACGCCAGCGATGAAAAAAGTGCGTTTCCGTACATTGGGTTGCTATCCCTTGTCAGGTGGATTCGAGTCCGACGCTGACACGCTGGAAGCCATCATCCAGGAAATGCTCTTGGCCAAAACCTCGGAACGCCAGGGCCGCTTGATTGATTCGGATGTCGGCGCCTCGATGGAAAAGAAAAAACAGGAGGGCTATTTCTGATGAATATCGAAACAGACATCGCCGCCTATTTGAAACAGCACGAAAGCAAATCCTTGTTGCGCTTCATCACCTGCGGCAGCGTAGACGATGGCAAGAGCACGCTGATCGGCCGCCTGCTGCACGACACCAAATTATTATTCGACGATCAACTCGCGGCCTTGACCAAAGATAGCCAGCGCCACGGCACGCAAGGCGATCAGTTTGACTACGCCTTGTTACTCGACGGCCTTGAAGCCGAACGCGAGCAGGGCATTACGATCGATGTGGCGTATCGCTATTTCAATACCGAGCGCCGGAAATTCATCGTTGCCGATTGCCCCGGTCATGAGCAGTACACCCGCAATATGGCGACCGGTGCATCGACCGCCGATGTGGCGATCGTACTCGTCGATGCCCGCAAGGGCCTGCTCACGCAAACCCGTCGCCACAGTTACATCGTGAGTCTGCTTGGCATCAAGCATGTCGTGCTGGCGGTGAATAAAATGGATTTGGTCGATTATGATCAGAGCGTTTTCGATGACATTCTCGCGCAATATCAAGTGTTGGCCGAGCAATTGAATATCGCGTCGGTCACCGCCATTCCCTTGTCGGCATTGAAGGGCGACAACGTCATTCTCAATAGCGAAGCGATGCCCTGGTACAGCGGCCCGAGTTTGCTCGAGCATCTGGAAACGGTGCAAGTCCAGGCGCTGGATGACAGCAAGGGTTTCCGACTGCCGGTGCAATGGGTCTGCCGCCCGAACCAGAATTTTCGCGGCTTTGCCGGCAATATTGCCGCCGGCGAAGTAAAAGTCGGTGACGATATTGTCGTGACGCCGTCGGGCGTACGCTCGAAAGTGGCATCGATTATTCGCGGTGACCAGGAAGTCACGCATGCACGTCGCGGACAAGCCGTCATCATCAGCCTGAAAGATGAAATCGATATCAGCCGTGGCGATGTGATCAGCGTGGCCAATGATCCGCCGCCGATTTCGGATCAAGTCGCCGCCCATGTGTTGTGGTTGAGCGATACGCCACTATTGCCGGGTCGCGGTTACTGGCTGAAACTGGCAACGCGTACCGTCAGCGCTCAGGTCAGCGAGATCAAACACAAAATCGACGTCAACACACAGGATTTTCTGGCGGCCAAGCGTTTGGAATTGAACGAAGTGGCTTACTGCAATTTGAGTTTCGATCACGCGATTACTTTTGAGAGTTACCAGGACAATCCGACCCTCGGCAGCTTCATCCTGATTGATCGCCAAACCAATGCCACCGTGGCTTGCGGCACGATTGATTTTGCCCTGCGTCGCGCCGCCAATTTGCATTGGCAGGCGATCACGGTCGACAAGACAGCACGTTCGCTGATCAAGGGACAGACGGCGCGTTGCCTATGGTTTACCGGTTTGTCTGGCTCGGGCAAATCGACGATTGCCAATCTGGTGGAAAAGCGTTTGCATGCTCTGGGTCATCACACCTATCTGCTCGATGGCGACAATGTGCGACACGGTTTGAACAAGGACCTCGGCTTCACCGATGAAGACCGCGTTGAAAATATCCGCCGTGTGGCACAAGTTGCCAAGTTGATGACCGATGCCGGCTTGATTGTGCTGGTCTCGTTTATTTCACCATTCCGCAGCGAACGCGACATGGCACGTACCTTGTTTGCACCGGGCGAGTTTGCCGAAGTATTCGTCGATACCCCGCTGGAAATTTGCGAACAGCGAGACGTGAAGGGCTTGTACGAAAAAGCGCGTGCCGGAATGATTCCGAACTTTACGGGTATCGACTCGCCGTACGAAACACCCGAACATCCCGAGTTCCATCTGCTGACGGTCGAACATAGTGTCGAAGAATTGGCCGAAATAATCGTCGCAAAAATACGGCAGCATTGAATCCTCGCGAAGCACTCCCGGTCACTTCCGAAACTGGCCGATATCGCAAAAAACAAAACCCCTGCCGAAGCAGGGGTTTTAATATGAGAAACGGAATTTCTATCTCGCTGGTTTTTGTTTCACCAGGCCGTAGATAACCAGCAGGATGATGGCGCCGATAACCGATGCGATAAAACCTGCGGTTTCTCCCTCTTTATACCAGCCCAATGCCTGACCGATGTATTTGGCGAGGAAGGAACCGGCAACGCCTAGAACAATGGTCCACAAGAAACCCAGTTTGTCGTGACCGGGTTTCAGTGCCCGTGCCAGTAAACCGGCAATAAATCCAATAATGATGGTCCAGATAATGCTCAACTTAGTGTCTCCGATGGATGGGGTGGGACAGCTACGTTTTTCTGAGGCTGCCGACTATCCAGAGCAACAGTACACTACCGGCCACGGCTGCGAGAAAACGCATAATGCTGCCGTTCAGCCCGATGCCGAAATAAGCGATGATGGTGGAGGCCAGAAAAGCCCCGCCGATACCCACCAGCGTCGTCAGGATGAACCCGAGACGCCTGCTTTTCGACATCATCGAGCGGGCGATGAAGCCCGCCAGAAAACCAATGATGATGATCATCCACCAACTACTGCCTAGTAGATCCATAGCCCGTTCCTAGCAGCAGCCGTGATCGCCAAATGCCGAATGGCCAGCCTGCACGCCGACGCCGCGGGTCAAACCTTTTTCGCTGGCATCGTAATGATCGCCAATGACTTTTGCCACGACGGAGGTCACGCGTTTGCCGGTCGGAATATGCAGGAATTCATTCGGGCCATGGGCATTGGAATGCGGACCCAATACACCGGTAATCATGAATTGCGCGCCCGGAAATTTTTCGCCCAGCATGCCCATGAATGGAATCGTGCCGCCTTCGCCCATGTACATTGCTGGTGCGCCATAGAACGCCTGGCTGGCGCCATTGATACTGCTTTCCAGCCAAGGTGCCAAAGAGGGCGAGTTCCAGCCGGTCGAGGCTTTTTCGACTTCGAAACTGACTTTTGCCCGGTACGGCGGATTTTCCGTCAGTACTCTTTGCAAAATTTCCGAGGCTTTTTTCGGATCCAGTGTCGGTGGCAAACGCAGGGATAATTTCACTGCCGTGTGCGGGCGCAACACATTGCCGGCGTTCGCCAGGCTCGGGATGCCATCGACGCCAGTCACCGACAATGCCGGACGCCAGGTGCGATTCAACACTAACTCGGTGAGATCCGAATGCATCGGTTGCATGCCTTCTACCAGCGGAAATTTATCGTAGACCGCGGTATCGAGTACTTGCGAACAGGAGATGGCTTGTTGCATGCGTTGTTCGGGAATGTCGACGAATAAATCCTCGACCAGGATTTTTCCGGTGATTTCATCTTCCAGTCGCGACAGCAATTGTCGAAGAATGCGGAAACTCGAGGGCACGATGCCGGAAGCATCGCCCGAATGCACGCCTTCTTCCAGAACGCTGACTTTCAGATTGCCGCCGGCCAAACCGCGCAGCGACGTGGTGCACCAGAGTTGATCGTAATTGCCGCAACCCGAATCCAGGCAGACCACCAGCGAGGGTTTACCGATACGCTCGGCGAGATGATCGACGTAATACGGCAGATCGTAACTGCCCGATTCTTCGCAGGCTTCAATCATCACCACACAACGGCTATGCGTTTTGCCTTGCGCTTGCAGGGCACGGATGGCCGTGAGCGAACCGAAAATCGCGTAACCGTCATCGGCGCCGCCGCGACCATACAATTTGTCGTCTTTCAGCACAGGCTTCCACGGACCGAGATCATCGGCCCAGCCGGTCATTTCCGGTTGTTTGTCCAGATGACCGTAAAGCAGAACGCAATCGTCGCCGCTGCCGGGAATTTCAATAAAGATCAGCGGGGTGCGACCTTCCAGACGGACGACTTCGACCTGCATGCCGGCGATGTCCTGCTTTTGCGCCCAATTGGCCATCAGGTCCACGGCAGCATCCATATAACCGTGTTTCTGCCAGTCGGCATCGAACATCGGTGACTTATTGGGAATGCGGATGTATTCCACCAATTGCGGGACGATATCGCTGTCCCAGGCATCACTCACTAAACGATCTGTTTTTGTCGTATCCATAAGGCTTCCTGTTTTTAGGCCTTCATTCTAGCCCTCCGCAGGGCCAATCGCACCTGCCTGAGGGCAGGGGTAGGGAAATTCCGACAGTCATCTGCGCAAGCTTCCCACGCAAGGACAGGGCTTCCGGCGATAGGGGGCGAACGGGCAAATCAGCAAACTGTCTTCACCGAAACGGCATCACCGCCACGGACCCACCCACCCAGGAGATTTACATGAACACTTTTTTCGCACTCGTCAAAACCTTCGCTTTGTCCGCTTTGCTCGCTACCTCCGCTTTCGCCGCGGAAAAAGTAAATATCAATACCGCTGATGCCGCCACGCTGGATCGTGTGCTGATCGGCGTCGGCCCAAGCAAGGCAGAAGCCATTGTGCTGTATCGCAAACAAAATGGTGCCTTCCGTACCGCCGATCAACTCACCGGCGTGAAGGGCATTGGCCTGGCCACCATCGAAAAAAATCGGGACCGCATTATGGTCGGTGGTGTAGCAGCGGCGCCTGCCAAAGCGGCACCGGGCAAGGCAGTGACAAAACCCGTGGCAACGAAAGCCGCTTCCTCGAAAGCCCGTTAATTTCTAGAGGCATTATCAACAAGCCGCGCTCTCACACAGCGCGGCTTTTTTTGTTTCGAAATGACCGGAGCCCAACATGGCCATGATCCTTGCAGAAATTGTAGGAGCGCTCACGAGCGCGAAAACCGTAGGAGCACTCACGAGTGCGAAAACCGAAGCAAGCACACAAAAATCCAATACGGCTACATCAGGCCACAAAGCCCTACGAAAAGGCCGCCAATCCATCCCCGGCCAAGCCTATTTCCTGACCACGACAACGCTTTTTAGGCGACCGGTATTCAATGATTTTGATGCAGCCCGTGCTACCGCATCCGTCCACAATTTGAAATGGGTATGGCGCGATAGCCAAGTGCTTGCGTGGGTTTTGATGCCCGATCATTGGCATGGCTTGATAGTGCTTGGTCAAAATGATGAGCTGCATAAACTGATGGGGCGATTCAAAACAGCCTCTGCAAAATTGCTGGAGGATCGCCATAAAACCAACGGCTATCTTTGGTCGCGGGGATACTACGATCATGCCCTGCGTAAGGATGAAGCTCTACGCGATACCGGAAGATATATCGTTGCCAATCCGTTAAGGGCTGGAATAGTGAAGGATATCGGCATGTATCCCTACTGGAATGCAGTTTGGCTGGACCCAAAAGATCCAGCTTCAGTCTGGTCGTAATTTGGAGCTAGTGTAGGAGCACTCACGAGTGCGAAAAACCTGCGACATTGCCAACCATCTGTCGCGCTCTTGAGCGCTCCTACGGTAAACATGGCGGAAGGGTATTAAGTTGAAGCTTTGTAGGAGCACTCACGAGTGCGAAAAACCTGCGACTTTGCCAACCTTCTATCGCGCTCTTGAGCGCTCCTACGGTCAACATGGCGGAAGGGTATTAAGTTGAAGCTATTGTAGGAGCACTCACGAGCGCGAAAACCCTGCGACATTGCCAACCTTCTATCGCGCTCTTGAGCGCTCCTACGGTAAACTTGGCGCATGCATATCCAGCTGATTCCCGCCAACGAATACCAGCGTACACGCTGGAAAAATGGCCTGGGCTGGACGCGGGAAATTACGCGACATCCTGCACAAAGCGAGCCATGGGACTGGCGCTTGTCGATCGCCGAAGTTGACAAGGACGGTCCGTTTTCCGCGTTCGAAAGCATTGATCGCGAATTGGTGTTGCTGAGTGGCGAAGGCATGCATTTGAATTTCGCCGATGGCGAATCGGTGACCCTGCATCCTCCGCATGATTCGCTGCGTTTTGCCGGTGAGCGTGAACTGACTGCCGAACTGGTCAACGGGCCGACCCAGGACTTCAACGTGATGTGGCAGCGCGAGCGCTTTCATGTGCTTGTGCTGCATCGGCCATTGGTGGGACCGATGGTGTTCTTCAGCGAGAAAAATGTTACCTGGGCGATTTACATGTTGAGCGGCGTCGCCCAATTCAAGGATCAGGCCGTACCCATGCATTTGCAGCAGGGCGATAGCGCGCTGTTACTGCCCGATGAGGCGGGTAATCGGCTCATCATCGATGGTGGCGGCGAGGTCTTGCTGGTGAAGTTTTACGAACTGCAGAAAGCCTAGTTTCTATCGTCATAGGTAAATACCGCGCCGTCTTCCACTTTGATCGGAAACACAACGGTAGGTGTATAAGCCGGCGCACATAAAGCTTCGCCCGTTCGCACATCGAATTTCGCGCCATGTCGAATACATTCGACGCTGAAGCCATCGACTGGGCCACCGGCGAGTTCGCCGCCGTCATGCGTGCAAACGTCTTCGATCGCGTAAAACTGCCCATCAATGTTGTAGATGGCAATAGCGGTGTCGCCGTCGAAGACGACTTTATATTCGCCGGGTAGACAGTCGATGGTGGCGCAGACACGAATCCAATTCATTTAGACAATTCCAAATTCAAACAATCAGCAAACTCGTCGTTCCCATCGCCACTGACAGTGGCTCCCACAGTATTTCTTACAATGCTTTGCTCAGCACTTCGAAACGCAGATCGTCACGCTTGGGGACACCGAAACGCTCATCACCGTAGGGAAATGGCTTGTGAATACCGGTGCGGGCATAACCACGACGTTCGTAGTATTCGATCAGGCTGTCACGAATATCAATCACGGTCATGTCCATGCGCGGGCAATGAAAATCCTCGCGGGCCTGACGTTCGGCTTCGGCTAGCAGGGATTTTCCGATGCCGGTACCTTGCTGACCGGGGCGCACCGAAAACATGCCGAAATAGGCGGCGTCATTGCCCTGTTTTTCGAGATGGCAGCAGGCCAGTAATTCACCGTTTTTTTCCGCCACGATGATTCTGCTATCCGATGCATCGAGGGATTTCTGCAAACTGTCGGCATCGATGCGCTGGCCATCCAGCATGTCGGCTTCGGTAGTCCAGCCGGCGCGGCTGGCATCGCCGCGATAGGCCGATTCCACGAGGTTAACGAGCGCAGGAATGTCTGCATGATGTGCCAAACGAAAACTCAACATGATTAACCCAGTAATTTTCTGACTTTATGAATCGCAACCACCAGGGCATCGATTTCCTGCTCGGTATTATAAAAAGCAAACGAGGTGCGGCAAGTGGCGGCAACGCCGAAAAATTGCATCAAGGGATGCGCGCAATGCTGGCCTGAACGTACGGCAATACCCTCGAGATCCAAAAGTGTTGCCAGATCGTGCGAGTGCGCGCCTTCGATCTGGAAGGAAATCACGGCAGCTTTTTCGGCGGCTTCGCCAAAAATCCGAAGCCCCGGAATTTTTTTCAATGCCTGCGTGGCATACACCAGCAAGGCTTGCTCACGTTGATGGATATTGTCCATGCCGATGGCTTCAAGATAATCCACTGCAGCGCCGAGTCCGATCACACCAGCGATATTGGGCGTCCCGGCTTCGAATCTATGCGGCGGATCGTTGAAAACGGTTTTCTCGAAGCTGACTTCCTTGATCATCTCGCCGCCACCGAAAAACGGCGGCATGGCGTCCAGATGTTCGCGTTTGGCCCATAGCCCGCCGGTGCCGGTGGGGCCG
This sequence comes from Arenimonas sp., assembly GCA_043789195.1. Lineage (GTDB taxonomy): Bacteria > Pseudomonadota > Gammaproteobacteria > Xanthomonadales > Xanthomonadaceae > Arenimonas. The sequence continues at coordinate 9,754 of JAYWIC010000183.1, forward strand.
CATAATTTATGGCCGGTAAAGGCATAAAAATCACAACCGATGGCCGCGACATCAACCTTGCGATGCGGAATCGCCTGAGAACCGTCAATCACTGTTGCAATGCCACGCTTACGGGCTTCGCGACAAATCTGCTCGACCGGGTTCACGGTGCCGAGCACATTCGACACATGCGTGATACCGAGAATTTTCACGTCCGGCGTCATGGCTTGCCACAGCGCCGGTAAATCTATTTCGCCATTTGCATTAATCTCGGCAACACGAATCACGGCGCCGGTGCGTTCAGCAATTAATTGCCAGGGCACGATATTGGCGTGATGTTCCATGCGCGACAGCAAAATCACATCACCGCTTTTTAATCGCGGCAGTGCATAACTGTAAGCGACCAGATTAATCGCTTGCGTGGTGCCGGAAGTGAGTACTAATTCATCGGGACGCACATTGATAAAGCGCGCCAGCTTCTGCCGGGCAGCTTCAAAGGCTTCGGTCGCTTCCATGCCGAGCGTATGCACGGCGCGGGAAATATTCGCGTTATGTGCGCGGTAAAAAGCATCGACCGTATCGATGACGATGGCCGGTTTTTGCGCGGTATTGGCCGAATCAAAATAGATCAGGGGTTTGTCGTGAATGCTTCGCGCCAGGACGGGAAAGTCGCCGCGAATTTTTACCCAGTCCTTGCTCACGCTTGCACCTCGATGGCTTGCAGGGCTTGCTCCAGGCTTGGCGCCACCTGGGCGATCAAGTCTTCCTTGCCGAGCACCTGCAGCGTTTGTTTGCAAAACGCATTGGTCAGCATGGCCTTGGCCTGCGCTTCGGGAATACCGCGGGCACGTAAATAAAACAGATGGCCGGCATCGAGTCGGCCCACCGTGGCGCCGTGGCTGGCGGTCACTTCATCGGCATGAATGACGAGTACCGGCTGGGTATCGATTTCGGCATTGTCCGAGAGCAACAAATTTTTGTTCGACAGGTGGGCGGCCGTACCGTCGGCACCTTTTTCAATCAGGATGCCGCCATGAAACACCGCACGGCCACGCTCGGTGGCCAAGCCGCGCCAGAGCAAGTTACACGAAGTATTTTTTGCGATGTGTTGAATATCCAGCCGGGTATCGACATGGCGACGACCGCTGGCGATCAGGCTGCCATTGGCATACAGCGCGGCGCCGTCGCCGAGCAGTTTTACCTGCAAGTCATGGCGGGAAACATGCGCGCCCAGTTCCAGATCCAGTCGGCGATACACGCTATGACTTTGCAATGAGGCTTCGGTGCGCAGGAAATGGCTACTGCCGATGTCGTCTTGCTGGATACGGGCGTGGCTTAGTTCGGCGCCGTCCTGCAATGAAATGTCGCAAAGGGTGTTGAGCAGATGCTGCTGCGCATCCTGCGAAACATGGTGTTCGATCAGGTCGAGTTTTGCGTTTTTGCCCAGCACGATGTTATGACGGTAGTGAATCGCGAGATCTTGTCCGGTGCCTACCGACACAAAAACCACCTGCAAACTTTTTGTCGCGCCAATGTTGTCTTCGACATGAATCTGCATACCTTGCTTCGCAATAGCAGTATTCAATTTCGCAAAAATAGCGTGGGTAGCGACAAAGCGTGAATCATCCTCGGCATTGGCCGGGCTGGTCGATTCGAATTTCACGCCATGCGGCAAGTCCGAAAGAGTGGAATGTTCCGCCGCGAAAATGCCATTGACGAACACGATGCGCGGACTAGGTATGGCCACGATAGTTTCTTTCATCGCAGCATTCAGTTCGCTTAGCGAGGACGATGGGGCGACAAATCGACGTGCCGAGAGCGGGCGCAGCGAGGTGTACTTCCATTGTTCCGACCGTGGGCCGGGAAGGCCGGTAGCGATGGCCTGATCCAGCGCAGTTTTAGACTGCGCGTTATCGGCAAAAGCGGATTGCAGGGATTCAAGCAAGGCAATCATGGGGCGACGCGATCCTTCACCCAGGCATAGCCGTGGGCTTCAAGTTCGAGCGCGAGTTCGGGGCCGCCGCTTTCGACAATCCTGCCATCGGCCAAGACATGCACAACATCGGGTTTGATGTAGTCGAGCAGGCGCTGGTAATGGGTAATCACCAGGAACGCACGATCGGGTGAGCGCATCAGATTGACGCCATCGGCAACGGCTTTCAGCGCATCGATATCGAGACCGGAATCGGTTTCATCGAGAATCGCCAGTTTCGGTTCGAGCAGGGCGAGCTGGAAAATTTCATTGCGTTTCTTTTCGCCGCCGGAAAAACCTTCGTTGACCGCGCGATGCAGCAATTCGTCTTTCAAATGCAGCACCGACAATTTTTCGCGCACCAGTTTCAGGAACTGCATCGAATCCACTTCGGGTTCGCCGCGGTATTTTTTCTGGGCGTTCAACGCCGAGCGCAGGAAGTAGGTGTTGTTGACGCCGGGAATTTCGACCGGATATTGAAACGCGAGAAATACGCCTTCGGCGGCACGTTCTTCCGGTTCGAGTTCCAGCAGATTTTTGCCCTGATAAATCACGCTGCCTTCGACGACGTCGTAGCCCTCGCGACCCGAGAGCACATTGCCGAGCGTGGATTTGCCGGCACCGTTCGGTCCCATGATGGCATGCACTTCACCGGCCTTCACTTCGAGTGAAAGGCCCTTGAGGATTTCTTTGCCGGCAACGCGGACGTGGAGATTTTCGATTTTCAACATGGTGTGTTCTGCAATTTCATGTAGGAGCACTCACGAGTGCGATGGGTGAATCCATTGGAATGTTTGGGTTGAAAATGTATCGCTTCGTTCGGTCGCGCTCTTGAGCGCTCCTACTTGCTAGCCGACGGCGCCTTCGAGGCTGACTTCCATCAGCTTTTTGGCTTCCACCGCGAATTCCATTGGCAATTGCTTGAAGACTTGTTTGCAAAAGCCATCGACGATTAAGGACACCGCATCTTCCTGGCTGATGCCGCGTGAGCGGCAATAGAAAAGCTGGTCGTCGGAAATCTTCGAGGTGGTGGCTTCGTGCTCTACCGTGGAAGTAGCATTTTTTACTTCAATGTAGGGAAACGTGTGGGCGCCGCATTTTTTCCCGATCAATAGCGAATCGCACTGCGTGTAATTACGCGACGCCTCGGCCGATTTCTCGACCTTGACCAGACCGCGATAAGTGTTTTGACCACGACCGGCCGAAATGCCTTTCGAGATGATTTTCGATTTCGTGCGGGCACCGATGTGGATCATCTTGGTGCCGGTATCGGCTTGCTGTTTGTGGTGCGTCAATGCGACAGAATAGAATTCGCCAGTCGAATCGTCGCCACGCAATACGCAGCTGGGATATTTCCAGGTAATCGCCGAACCGGTTTCGACCTGGGTCCAGGAAATCTTGCTGCGATGGCCACGGCACTCGCCGCGCTTGGTGACGAAGTTGTAGATGCCGCCGACACCGTTTTCATCGCCGGGGTACCAGTTTTGCACGGTCGAGTATTTGATTTCGGCATCGTCCATCGCGACCAGTTCCACCACCGCTGCATGCAGCTGGTTTTCATCGCGTTGCGGTGCGGTGCAGCCTTCCAGATAACTGACGTAGGCTTTTTCTTCGCAAATAATCAGCGTGCGTTCAAATTGCCCGGTGTGGCCGGCATTGATGCGGAAGTAGGTGCTCAATTCCATCGGGCAACGCGTGCCTTTGGGAATATAGACAAAACTACCATCGGAAAACACGGCGCAATTGAGCGCTGCAAAATAATTGTCGCCCACCGGCACGACGCTGCCGAGATATTTCTTGACCAGCTCGGGATGCTCACGAATGGCTTCGCTCATCGAGCAGAAAATCACGCCGGCTTTGGCCAGCTCGGCTTTATAGGTGGTGCCGACCGAGACCGAATCAAAAACGGCATCGACCGCGACGCCGGCCAAACGCGCACGTTCGTGCAGGGGCACGCCGAGTTTGTCGTAGGCTTCGAGTAATTTCGGATCGACATCGGCCAGCGATTTGGGCGCATTCTTCGGCGCGGCGTAATAACTGCTGGCCTGGAAATCGATTGCGGCAATTTCCAATTTCGCCCATTCCGGCGGCGTCATTGTCAACCAATGACGATAGGCCGACAGGCGCCATTCGAGCATCCATTCGGGCTCGTTTTTCTTTTTCGAAATAAAACGCACCACGTCTTCATCCAGACCTGGCGGCAGGGAATCCATCTCGATATCGGTAATAAAACCGGCGCTGTATTTGCGATCGAGAACTTTATGGATTTCGGCGTTTTCAGTATTCATGCGTCACCTCACGTCTTCGCTAAGTGCAAAGGGATGGATTTTTTTGAAACAGGGGGTATCGAAGCGGCGGGCATCATTTCGGCGAGACTGACACCGCGCAGGGCGTCGGCCACCACGTCGTTGATGCGAAGCCATTTGCTGCGCACGCCGCAATGGGTTTCGTGTTCGCAACTGGAATGTTCGCCGCTGCATTCGGTCATCCCGAGCGGGCCTTCAATGGCTTCGACGATTTCAATCAGGGAAATCTCCGATGCCGATTTCGCCAGGCGATAACCACCGGCGCTGCCACGGAAACTCTGAACCAGGCCGGCCTGTGTCAGGGTTTTCAGCAATTTGCTGACGGTTGGCAACTCCAAATGGGCCCGTTCGGCCAATTCTGTCGCGTTATGCACGCGATCAGGGGCTTCAGCCAGGGTGCTGAGCACCACGGTGGCGTAATCGGTGAGTTTGGTAACACGTAGCATGGCGTGCTCGACTGCTATATAGGACTAAAATTGTACTATATAAAAGCATGCGCCTCAATCACGGGGCTGTGAAGATGTCGCTAAACCCGCGACAATAGCGGCCTTGTCGTTTTGAAGTCCCTCATGTCCAGCCTATTTATCACCCAGCTATCATCGATTCACGGTAATGGCGTCTTTGCCATTGCGCCGATCAAAAAAGGCACCCGCCTGATTCGCTATCAGGGCGCGTTGTTGACACACAAGCAAGTGGATCGCATGTATGCCGACGATGTTGAAACCGGACATACCTTCCTGTTTACCCTGAACGAGCATTTCGTGATCGATGCGAATACCGATGGGAACGATGCTCGCTGGATCAACCATAGCTGCGACCCCAATTGCGAAGCGGTGATCGAAGAAGACGAAGACGGCAATCCGACTTTGGACAAAGTTTTCATCGAGGCCATGCGTGCGATCAAGCAAGGCGAAGAGCTGACTTACAATTACGGCATTGTGCTCGACGAACCGCACACGGCTCGAGTGAAAAAACTGTGGGCCTGTTTGTGCGGCTCGAAAAAATGCACTGGCACCATGCTGCAACCCAAGCGTAAAAAGAAAGAATAATTCACGTTCAGGTGCTTGCCCACACCCGCAGCAGGTTTTGGTAACAGTGGGTTAGACGCACACTTTGTTCGTTATCGCCGAGATCCGAGCACAGATCGAGAATGCTCATGCCAAGTGCTGGTTACGGCGATGGAAAACCCTTGATCAACGACTGCGTTGCAGGTTCTTGAACGGTGCCAGATCGATATTGGTAATGCCGTACTTGGCAGTGAGGTCCTGCATGGCTTTTGAGTAGCTGGCCGTGCCGGGTTTATTGGTTTTGGTCGTGTTGGCGCGTTCAATCAAAAATTGTTCATAGCCGCCCGGCGTAAAGGTCATGAACAGGCGCACGGGTTTGTTCGTGAGATTGGCGTGGGCATGGGGCGTGCCTTTCGGGATATAGACGAACGAGTTTGCCGGGTATGCGACCACCTGGTCACGAATGCGAACCGTCAATACACCTTCGAGCACCAGCAGGGAAATATCGGCGCGACTATTGCTCTGCAATGTCGTCGAATATCCGGGTTTTTCAAAAAGAATGAGTTGCGAAATCGTACCGTTGGTTTCGCGGGCGCTGGTTTTGATAATGACTTCGCCCACCATCAGGTCGAGACGTTGCCCTTGACCCGGCAGTTTTACAACGGGGGCCTGCTGGGCATGAATTGAAAGACTGGCGCCAAAGGCAAGTGCCACAACGAGAAGACGGGCGATGGGTTTGCGGGTGATTTTCAAAGTCATCTCGATTCAATAATTTGCGCTAGCCTAGCCTAATGAGGCATTTTTCGCACGTATCGGGGAATGTGGCCGAGCCGACAATCAAGCCAGCGTGATGAATGTTTTACCTAAAATCATGTCGGACGCACGTTCGGCAATCATCATGGTGGGCCCATTGGTATTGCCGCCGATGAGCTTGGGCATGATCGAGGCATCGACGACACGCAGACCCTTGACGCCCAGTACACGGCATTGCGAATCCACCACGGCCTCGGCATCGTCTTGGCGTCCCATTTTGCAGGTGCCAATCGGGTGGTAAATGGATTCACCTTTGCGGCGGATAAAATCGTCGATGGCGGCATCATCCTGTACTTGCGAACCCGGCGAAATTTCTTCACCGCGGTATGTGGCAAACGCTTCTTGTGCCAGGATTTTTCGTGACAGATGCAATGCTTCACGCATGACCTTGATATCAAAGCCATCGGCATCGCTTAGATAGCCGGATTCGATTTTTACTTTATCGTTCGGATCCGCACTATTGAGCGAAATGCGGCCACGGCTTTTCGGTCGAAGGAAACAGGCGTGCAATGTGTAGCCAAATCCCGGCAAGCGGTTGCGGCCGTGATCATCGAGTTGTGCCGGCACAAAATGGAATTGGACATCGGGACGTTCGTCTTCCGCTAGCGGGCTGCGGGTAAAGCCACCGGCTTCGGCGATATTGCTGGTGCCGGCACCTTGTTTGAAGAGATAAAAATTCAGGCCAATGGCGATGTCATTGGTTTTATCGTACGTCACATTCTGCGTGCAGCGCTGCAAGGTGCAAACATCCAGATGGTCCTGCAGATTGCCGCCAACGCCAGGCGCATCCACCAGCACGTCGATACCGTGCGCCTGCAAATGGGCCGCCGGGCCTATCCCCGAGAGCATTAGTAATTGCGGTGAGTTGATCGCGCCGCCGGACAGAATCACTTCGCGCGACGCCTTGATTTCGTGCGCACCTTTTTCATTCACCGAATACATCACACCGGTCGCTTTCCCATTTTCAAAGAGAACCCGGCTGGCTTTTGCATGGGTAATCACGGTCAAATTGTCGCGATCACGCACCGGTTTCAAATAGGCTTCCGCCGAAGAACTGCGGGAGCCCTTGCGAGTAGTGGTTTGATAAAAACCAAAGCCGGCTTGTTCCGTGCCGTTGAAATCAGTCGTTTGCGAAAAACCGGCCTGCTGGCTGGCTTTGACAAACACTTCCGACAAAACATTCTTATGCACCGGATCCGAAACGCCCAACGGACCATCGCCGCCATGAAATTCCGATTCACCGCGGCTATTGCCTTCACTTTTCTTGAAGTAGGGCAGCACATTATTCCAATGCCAACCCTCGGCACCGAGTTCGGCCCATTCGTCATAATCTTTTGCATGGCCACGGATGTAACACATGGCATTGATCGAGCTGGAACCCCCGAGCACCTTGCCGCGTGGCCACCAGAGCGAGCGATTATTCATTTGGGGGTCGGGCGCGGTGCTGTAATCCCAATTCACGCCTTTCTTGCCGACCAATTTCGCCAAACCGGCAGGCATATGGATGAAAGGATGCCAATCACTTGGCCCGGCTTCAAGCAAGCACACGCTGATAGAGGGGTCTTCGCTTAGCCGATTGGCCAACACGCAACCGGCGGAACCGGCACCGACAATGATGTAATCGTACACAGGCATTCTGTCTTTATTCCGTAACGCAGCGAGGCTAGGCGCTTGGGCTAGAGTAATTGCTCGACAAATCGCCATAATGTGAGCGTGATAGCATAAATGGACAATCTCGAGCGACTATGAAGATGTGGATAGTGAATGTCGAATATCGAACCTGATACAGGTACTGCCAAAAACTCGATTTGGGCAATTGTCACCGGAGCCGAAGCGCAGGAAAGGCGCTTGCTGGCGATTTCCTTTTTCTACTTCATGTGCGTTTTGGCGTCCTACTACATGTTGCGTCCGCTGCGCGACCAATTCAGTGCCGCAGTAGGTTCAACCAATCTCTGGCAATTCTGGGTCGGTACTTTTCTGGTGATGCTGGCATTGACCCCGGTGTTCGGCAGCATGGTGTCGAAGTTTCCACGCGAAAAATTCGTACCTGCCATTTATATCTTTTTTATCCTATGCATCGCCGCGTTTGTTCCGGCGTTTGCCATTCAGGACCGCATCGGTCCGAGATTGCTCGGTATTATTTTCTACATCTGGGTCAGCACCTTTAATTTATTCGTGGTATCGGTGTTCTGGAGTTTGATGGCCGATATTTTCGATGCGGTACAGGCGAAACGGCTTTTTTCGGTGATTGCCTTGGGCGGTACCGTCGGCGCCATTATTGGCCCACTAATTGCGCGCAGCTTGCCGGTGCAAACTTTGCTGATCGCTGCAGGTGTAACACTTGGTTTTGCCTTGTTATGTATTTTCGTGCTGCTGAACATGTCAAAACAGCAGCGCTCAGCACTTGCCGGCAAGCAGGTGGAAAACGAAGTCATCGGCGGCGATATTTTTGCCGGATTGAAACAGGTGTTCACCTCGCCATTCCTGCGAAAAATGGCGGTCTTGATGCTGCTGGGAGATGCCATTGCTACCGTGGCCTACGGCCTTGGTGCCGATTACATCGGGGCCCATTACGCCGACCGAGAAGCCAGGAAAACGGTGTATGCCAATATCGACCTGGTCACCAATACCTTGCAAGTGATTCTGCAGGTGGGTATTACCAGATGGATACTGTTGCGATTGGGCACAGGTTACGGTCTAGTAATCCCGGCAGTATTGAATGCGGTATTGGCCGTGATCTGTGTCTTTGCCGGCGAAGCATCGATCATCCTGATGTTGATCGCCACGCGCGCCGGCACTTACGGCATGACAAAGCCGGCCGTTGATAGCTTGTACACGCGCGTGCACCGGGAAGCAAAATACAAGGGTAAAAACTTTATCGAAACCACCGTCTGGCGTTTCGGCGACGTGTTGGTTTCACTCGGCATGAAAGGCCTGTCGTTGGTCGGCGTGGCGTTCACCGGCTATGCCTTGATCTGCCTTGGTGTTGCCGGTCTGGCTGGTTACTTTGGCTGGCAAGCGGCGAAATCACCGGATTTGTTGCCCGAATCGAAACAACAAGATTGAGCTTCGCTAATCGAGCAGGGGATCATCCAGAAGCCATGCCGACCACGTCAGGAAAATTATGTGCCCGCATTTACCGAATTTTTTTCATTATCGGTTTGATACTGGCTGGCTGGGCTTTTGTCTGGGAGCCTTCGCGATTATCCGAAAAAAATTACACCTTGAACCTTCCCGACTGGCCATCAGCCTGCGCGAATTATCATGTGGCAGTTGTTTCCGACATCCATGCCGGCGCGCCCTACATCGGGCTTGAAAAAATCGATCGCATGGTAGCAATGATCCAGAAACAAAAACCGGACCTGGTGTTATTGCCGGGCGATTTCGTGATCCAGGAAGTGCTTGGCGGAAGTTTCATTGCACCTGAACAATTGGCGCAGCATCTCAAGCCCTTGCTTGTCCAAACAAAAGTCTATGCGGTGCTAGGCAATCATGATGCCTGGCTTGACAGTGCACGCGTGCAGACGGCATTGGAAAATGTCGGTATCACCGTATTGGAAGACCGCGCAGCACCAATCACGAAAAACCAGTGTCAATTCTGGCTCCTTGGCCTGAGTGATTACACCGAAGGCAGGCTTGAATATCAGCAAGCCTTCGCGATGGTGCCGGCTGGCTCGCCCGTGCTGGCAGTTACCCACAACCCGGACATTTTTCCGGATATCAAAAATCCATTTGCGCTGATGATTGCAGGGCATACCCATGGCGGCCAAGTCTGGCTGCCGTTTCTTGGCAGGGCTGTCGTGCCTTCAAAATATGGACAGCGTTATGCGATTGGCCATATCGAAGAAAACAATCGCCATCTATTTGTCACGCCGGGAATCGGCACCAGCATCTTACCGGTACGCTTTGGCGTGCCACCGGAAATTTCGTATTTGCAATTGCGTTCCAAACAAGGAAATACCCCATGAGCCAAGTCAGCTTGTTTACCCGTTTAGCCAAGGCGGCTTCCCGTTTTGCCGGCCGAGCCATCAGTTTCAATCTGGCCGTCATGGTGATTGTCATGTGGCTGATAACCGGGCCGATATTCGGTTTTAGCGACACCTGGCAATTGGTGATCAATACCGCCACCACAATCATTACGTTTATGATGGTGTTCCTGATTCAAAACACCCAGAACCGGGATACCGAAGCGATACAAATCAAACTCGATGAACTGATTCGCTCGACGCAGGGGGCACATAATGCCTTGCTGGATCTGGAGGAACTCGATGAAAAAACTCTGGATGCCTTTCGAGAAAAATACGAAGCATTGGCATCGAAAGCGAGAAGCCAGATTGCTCGTGGCGGTAATGACAGTGACTCGCCCGAGATTGATGCAAAAGCTTGATCGATGCGTATTGATTATTCCGTGCTGTGTTAGCTTAAACGCACACTTATTGCGAGGTGCACCATGAAAAAACTTCTTCCATTGGGTTTTATCGTCTTGATGTTGTCGATGTCGGCCTGCCAAAGTGCGCCGGAAGCCACTGCCGAAGAGGCCACTTCGACCGCCCAGCTGCGTAACACTTTGTGGAAATTGATCGAACTCAATGGCAGGCCTGTGCGTACGGCGGAAGGTCAGCGCATGGCGTCTTTGACGCTTATGTCCACAGCCCGGATTGTCACGGCCTGCAACGGTGGTTCTGCTGGCTATACCGTTGAAGGCGCATCGATCAAGTTTGGCATGGCCATGTCCACGAAAATGGCCTGCGAGCCTGAACCCACGCAGCAGGAAGCGGCTTTCTTCAACGTCATCAAAAAGTCGACCCGTTACGTGATTAAAGGTGAAACCCTTGAACTCTACAGTGCCGACAATAAATTGCTGGCAAGGTTTCATTCGGAATATCTGAAATAGACAATGTCTGAAGAACGTATCAAGCCCTATGCCAAACCTGCCGGCGGATGGGATTCATTAAAGCGGTCCTGGCAGGCTTTGCGTGACGAAGGCATCGTCACGCGCGGTGCGAAAGCATTGTTACGCACCAATCAAAATGAAGGCTTTGATTGCCCCGGTTGTGCCTGGCCGGATCGCAACCCGAATTCGACCTTCGAGTTTTGCGAAAACGGCGTGAAAGCTGTCGCCGCCGAGGCCACCGCCAAACGTGTGACACGCGAATTTTTTGCCGGTCATACGGTTGGCGAGTTGTTGAAGCAGGAGGATCTTTGGTTAGAAGCGCAGGGTCGCTTAACCGAGCCGATGCGATATGACGCAACGAGCGATCACTACGTGCCGTTGGAATGGGATGATGCTTTTGAATTAATTGCAAAAAATCTACGTGCGCTGGAAAGCCCCGATCAAGCCTTGTTCTATACCTCGGGTCGTACCTCGAATGAAGCGGCTTTTCTGTATCAACTGTTCGTGCGCGAATTCGGTACCAATAATCTGCCCGATTGTTCCAATATGTGCCACGAAGCCTCGGGTGTGGCCATGACCGAGCAAATCGGTAACGGAAAGGGCTCGGTCTTGCTGGAAGATTTCGAACAGGCCGAAGCCATTTTTATCTTCGGACAAAATCCCGGCACCAATCATCCGCGCATGTTGGGGGAACTGCGTTCGGCGGCGAAACGCGGTTGTCGCATCGTGGTGTTTAATCCGCTGCGTGAGCGTGGCCTGGAGAGATTCGCAAATCCGCAAAGTCCGAAAGACATGCTGACGGGTTCCAGCACGCAGATTGCATCCAATTACTATCAATTGAAGATTGGCGGTGACTTGGCGCTGGTCAAGGGCATCATCAGGTCGGTGCTCGAGCAAGGCAGTCTTGATAAGGATTTCATCGATCGGCACACCTCGGGGTTCGAGAGCTTGCTTGCCGATATTGAAGCGGAAAGCTGGGAAGCTATTGTCGAACAATCGGGATTGGAAAAACCCCAGATAGAAGAAGCCGCGAAGATTTATAACGATAGTCGGGCAACTATCTTTTGTTGGGGCATGGGTATCACCCAGCATCAACGCAGTGTCGCGACCATACAAATGCTGATGAACTGCCTATTGCTGAAGGGCAATATCGGCAAGCCCGGTGCAGGCCCATGCCCGGTAAGAGGTCACTCCAATGTGCAAGGCGACCGCACGATGGGTATTTACGAAAAACCCAGTGCAGAATTTCTGGATCGGCTTGCCGCCGAGTTTAATTTTCAACCACCACGAAAAAACGGTTTTGATGTTGTCGCCAGTATTGAAGCCATGTTGGCCGGTACTGCAAAAGTATTCTTCGGCATGGGCGGTAATTTTGCCGCCGCAACACCGGATACCCATCGAACTGCCAAAGCATTGCGAAGCTGCGATCTTACGGTGCATGTATCGACCAAACTCAATCGTTCGCATTTGGTGCATGGCAAGCAGGCGTTGATTTTGCCTTGCCTTGGCCGCAGTGAAATCGATGTTCAGGCCGGTGTTAATCAAGCGGTCAGTGTTGAAGACTCGATGAGCATGGTGCATTTGTCGTCCGGCATGAAAACACCGGCATCGGACCATTTGTTGTCCGAGCCCGCCATTGTTGCCCGCTTGGCGGCAGCGACCTTGCCCAATAGCAAAACACCGTGGCTACCCTTGATGGAACACTACGATCATATTCGTGATCGCATTGCTGCCGTCATTCCCGGTTTTGAGAATTTCAATCAACGTGTACGCGTGCCCGGGGGATTCCATTTGCACCATCCTTGCCGTGATCGGGTATTTCCGACGCATAACGACCGTGCAAATTTTTATTCGCATGCCTTGGCGATGGTTCCTGCAAAAACATCAACGGATCTATTTAACTTGATGACCGTGCGTTCGCATGATCAATACAACACCACAATTTATGGTCTGGATGATCGCTACCGGGGCGTGCACGGTTATCGTCGCGTGTGTTTCATCCATCCTAAAGATCTGGAAAGGCAGGGCTGGCAGGCCGGCATGTTGGTCGATATCACCTCAGTTTGGCACGATGGCGAACGCAGCGTGCAGGGCTTTATTTTGGTGGAATACGACATTCCCGAAGGCTGTCTGGCCAGTTATTTTCCGGAAACCAACGCGCTGGTGCCGCTCGATAGCGTTGCCGAACGTGCAGGAACGCCGACGTCAAAATCCATTCCGGTGCGTCTGTCCTTAAGTTCAGCGGAAACGCTTGCCTCGTGAATACACTAGCAACCGCTCAGCAGGCCTTGCAGACATACGCGGCAATTCGCATTGATCGCGGACAACGAAGTGGGTTTGACGATCAAGTCATCGAGGAGATGCCGATTGCCATGCTTTACAACGGCGTCTCGCATGCGGTGATGATGGCAACGCCAAGTGACCTGGAAGATTTTGCGTTGGGTTTTTCATTGAGTGAAGGCGTGGTGGAAAACGCCCGGGAGTTTTCCTTTGTTGAAGCCATTAAAAGCGATTTGGGTTTGAGTCTGGAAATGACAATCCCGCAATCCCGGTTTGATTTACTTACACAACGCCAGCGTCATATTGGTGCGGTGAGTGCTTGTGGTTTGTGTGGTGTTGAATCATTGCAGGCAGCTATTCGGCCGGCACCGAAGCTGCAGTCAAGCTCGACCATCAGCGTGACCGATATCATGGCGGGCATTCGGATGTTAAGTGAACGACAGCCATTGAATAATGAAAGTGGCGGAGTGCATGCAGCGGGTTTTGTTCATGCCAATGGCATTGTCGTGCGCGAAGATGTTGGACGCCACAACGCTGTTGATAAATTGGTCGGCGCGTTGGCAAAGCAGTCGTTGGGTGTGGGCTTTCTGGTGCTCAGTTCACGTGCTTCTTACGAATTAGTCCACAAGGCTGCGATGGCCAATATCGCTATCGTTGTAGCGATCTCGGCGCCGACATCGATGGCGATTCAATTGGCCCAATCCTGCGGCATTACCTTGGTTTGTTTTGCCCGTGGCGAGCAGATGACTGTTTACACGCATGCGCAACGGGTGATTTAAGACTTGGATTGCGTGGGCTTTGGGCTCAACCACATGCGAATTTCGGCATGGAATACCTTGTCGCCGGATTCATCCAGTACATCGACATTCACGGGTAGGTCGTAACTGCTGTCGCGCGTTTCCAGTGGGATCATAGGTGTGGCGATGCCACGCAAGGTACCGGTGGCTTTTTTCAGATACGACACCGTCATGCCTTTGGGAATCCAGCGCATGCCTTTGGGCAAACTCGCATCGGTCATCACGCCGGCACACAGCTCGGCGAGATTGCACAGCGCAATCGCGTGCACGGTGCCGATGTGGTTATGGACGGCACGTCGGTCCTTGATGATCGCTTCGCAACGACCATTTTCCAGCAGGGTGAATTTTGGCGAGATAGTGCCGAAGTAGGGGGCTTTGAAACAGACCGCCTGAGTGAACAGCCAGTGGCCGAGCGGATACTTCGTGAATTTTTTATAGAGGCGAAGTAAAGACGTGGTGTAGGTGTTTTCGTTCATTGCCGTGCTTCCAAAAGGTCGTGTTCAAAGCAATGTCCCGGCCTAAGCCGGGACATTGATCAACGTGATGGCCCATCATGCCGCGCGATAACTTTCCTGCGGTTTGTCCAGATCCCGCATACCGGCCGATACCAATTCGGACGGATCGAAATCGTCCACCGAAATCGCATCCCAGGTCAGTTCGCGTAGCTCTTCCAACTGCAATTTTTCTTCCGCGGTAATCCAACCTTCGCGCACGCCTTCTTCCAGCTGCTGCGGGAATTCCAGGGCTTCGATATCGCTGTTCTTCAAGGCCTTCAGGAATTTACGCTCGACAGGCTCGGCGAGAATCACTTTCGCAAGCGATGCATTAATGCGGCCGGCCGGATTGTTTTCGCAAGGTGTCAGGAATACGCCATCGGCCAGACGATCACGGGCATCACAAGGTGACATCAGCAAGGCGGCAGCACGGCGGCCCAAGCGGTCCGATGGTTCCTGTGCACGACGGCCCCATGGGAACACCAGCAGCCACATCAACCAGGCGGCCGGGCGAATCGGGAAGTTACGCAAAGCACCCGACAAGGCACGTTCAATCTTGAAGGCCGAATCGTGGAAGGCATAGGCCAGCAAGGGCTGTTCGGTGGCAGGACGTCCTTCATCTTCATAACGCTTCAGCATGGCGCTGGCGATATACAAATGACTGAGCACATCGCCCAAACGACCCGAGAGTTTTTCCTTGAACTTCAATTTGCCGCCGAGCAACAACATCGAGGTGTCGGCCAGCAAGGCAAGATTCGCCGAATAACGGTTGAGTTTGCGGTAATAACGCTTGGTGTAAGCGTCGCCCGGAGCCGAACCTATTTTCGATGCAGTTAAGCCGAACCAGAAACTGCGCACAGCATTGGAAATCGCAAAACCGATATGGCCGAAGAGATTTTTATCAAACTCGGGAACGCGCTTGCTTTCATCAGGATTGGTCGCGGCCTGCATTTCTTTCAGCACCCACGGATGGCAGCGAATGGCGCCTTGACCGAAAATCATCAGGCTGCGCGTCATGATGTTCGCGCCTTCGACCGTGATCGAAATCGGTGCGGCTTGCCAGCCACGCCCCAGATAATTTTTCGGCCCCAGAATCACGCCTTTGCCGGCATTGACGTCCATGACATCGCCGGCGAGTTGGCGTGCCATTTCAGTGCAATGATATTTCGCGATGGCCGATGGCACCGCTGGTTTTTCACCACGATCCACCGCGGCAGCGGTGGCTTGCGACAAGGCGCTGCAGGCATAAGCGTTGCCGGCAATGCGAGCGAGCGCTTCTTCAACGCCTTCAAAGCGACCGATGGACAGGCCGAACTGTTTACGGATGCGGGAATACGCACCGGTTACAACTGCGCCGAGTTTCGATGCACCAGTGGAGGTGGATGGCAAGGTGATTGCACGTCCAACCGACAAACACTCGACCAGCATGCGCCAGCCATGACCGATGTAATCTTCGCCACCAATCAATTGCGACAGCGGCAGGAAAACATCCTTACCGTAGATAGGGCCATTCTGGAACGCGCAGTTCAGCGGGAAGTGGCGACGGCCGATATCCATGCCGGGGGTGTTACGTGGAATTAAAGCGAGCGTAATGCCGCGGTCTTTGTCGTCGCTCAGTAAACCGTTCGGATCATAAAGACGGAAAGCCAAGCCGATAATCGATGCCACGGGTGCAAGCGTGATATAGCGTTTTTCGAAATTCAATTTCACGCCGAGTACGCGTGCGCCATTCCAATCGCCTTCACAGACAATGCCGTAATCGGGAATGGAGGTTGCATCGGAACCGGCGGTCGGGCCGGTCAAACCGAAGCATGGAATTTCGCGGCCATCGGCCAGACGCGGCAGGTAATAATCTTTCTGTTCCTGGGTGCCGTAGTGCACCAGCAATTCGCCAGGGCCTAGCGAGTTGGGAACGCCAACGGTCGAGCTGAGCGTTGCCGACACTGAAGCGAGTTTCATGATGACGCGCGAGTGGGCGAAAGCGGAGAATCCCAGACCGCCGAATTGTTTTGGAATGATCATGCCGAAAAATTTATTTTTCTTCAGGAACTCCCAGATTTCCGGCGACAGGTCATTGCGCACATGCGTGGTTTCCCAGTCATTGCACATCATGCAGGCTTGTTCGACCGGGCCATCGATGAAGGCTTGTTCTTCGGCCGTCAACACCGGCTTTGGCTGCTTCAGCAGGATGTCCCATTTCGGATTGCCGGAAAACAATTCGCCTTCAAATCCGACGGTGCCGGCTTCGAGCGCGACTTTTTCGGTATCGGATAAAGGCGGCAGGATTTTGGTGTAAAAACCCAGCAGCGGCTTGGTGATGAACTGCTGGCGGAATGGCGTAATCAGCAATGGCAGCGTGAACAGCGCCAGCAATACACCGCAAACCACGGTGGCGATAAAGTTGCCGCCGAAAATACCAACAGCGACCAGCGCGGTGGCGGCGATTGCGGTAAATATCGCCAGCGAAAAACGGTGGTAAGCCGCGATGCTGACAATCAATAGCAGGACTAAAAAGGGAAGGGCGATGCTCATGCTGAAACTCCGGTTACCGCGTAAGGCTGTGGGGATAGTGTGCGCTTGAAATTGAGTAATGTGTCATTGAAGGCATCATTGTCATCGCCGGCCACCATGTGGGTGGCGTGGGGTAAATGATGATGCAATGCATGGGGAACGAGCTCGAGGAAATCGGCTACGGTATGCTCGGAAACGATGTCGCTTTTGCCGCCGCTGATCAGTAGTGTGGGGACCTTAATTTGGCGAGCGGCTTCGCGGATATCGTCCTGGAGATGTTCACTGTGTTCGACGAATTCGGAAAGCATGCGACGATCCCAATGCCAGATCAAACGACCGTCCTGCTCGCGCAACAAAAACTGCAATTGCTGGCTGCTTTTACGTTCGCGTCGATGCGGCAAGTAGCTGGCGATGACGTCGGCTGCGTGTTCGTAGGAATCAAAACCATAAGGAAACGCATTCATGAAAGCCATGATGCGAGCGACGCCGGCAATTTCCCAGCGTGGCGTCACGTCCACCAACACCAGCGCACAAAACGCAGCGTATTGTGATTGCGCCATCATGCCGGTCAAGCCGCCCATTGAGGCGCCGACCAACAAGGGTTTTTGTTTGAATTGTTTAGAAAGCAGATGCACATCTTCGGCAAATTGCTCGGCGCGGTAATGCAATGCCTCGGGATTGCGCCCGGATTCGCCATGGCCGCGCATGTCCCAAGCAATCGAACCGAACCCTTCGCGTGCGAGCGCGGATTGCGCGCCCGACCAGCTTTGCCGGGTTTGCCCGAAGCCGTGCGCAAACAACACACTCGGACCATCTACGCCGGCAATGACTTCTTCGCCGATCAGCGCAACACCGTCATCCGACATCCATTGATGACGCGCAACCGTAACGTCAATTTCGGGGAGTGAGTGCAATTCCATACGGGCTAGTATGTTGGATAGGATTTGACCTTGTCAATACCTGGGCGTATGGTTCACAAGGAATTCACGTTTCACAATACCCCTCCGTACCGTTAAACTATGCACCGTATGGTCAATCAACTAGAAAACTCTGAAAAAATGGACAAACCCTCGCGTTTGAGTGCCGAAGATTGGGCGGTTGCTGCCTTGGACGTGATCGCGGAAAGTGGCTTGGCTGCGGTGGCGGTCGAACCTTTGGCGAAACGTCTGGGCGTTACCAAGGGAAGCTTCTACTGGCATTTTCCTTCACGCGATGCCTTGCTAGTTGCCGCGCTCGAGCGCTGGGAAGTGATGGAACAGGAAATGGTGTTTGGGAAAGTGGAAGCGATTTCCGACCCGCGCGCCCGTCTTCGTGATTTGTTCCTGCTGGTCGCTCACGAACTCAAGCCGCATAAAATTTATAGCGAGCTTTTGAAAGCCCTTGATCATCCGATCGTACAGCCGGTATTGAGTCGCGTATCGCAGCGTCGCCTGGATTATCTGACGGCCAGTTTTCGCCAGGCCGGTTTGCCGCGCGTTGAAGCACAGCATCGCGCACGTCTGACCTATGCTGCGTATGTCGGCTTCCTGCAATTGTCGTTGCAATTGGCACAGCCGCGTTTGCACCATGATGAATTCGACGCCTATGTCGGTCATGTGATAACGACGCTAATTCCGTGACGTTTGTTGTAGATGAACATCAGTCCCTAATGTTCCGCATGCTTGTCAGCCTAGAAAATCGTCAGCAAAGCTAAACTTAGCAAACAACAAACCAGGATGACCGTCCAGAAATAATGGGGCGAATCCATACGTGAAATCGTTTTTCCGCCAATACCTGATTTTGCAAACACCTCACCTTGGCGGATGGCGTAGAGCGTATAGATCAAGGCAATCACTCCCAGTCCCTTGAACATCTCAGGTGGGCCCTAACGTGCTTGCCATGCACCCGTCGCGCCATTCCCATTGCTGTTGAATAGCATCGATCCGCTGCAGATGACGGAAAATAGATCTTACCGTGACCACTTTATAGTCACCCGATAGCCGTGTGCCGACCGAGTGATCGGTAAACACCGTATTGGCGGAAAACAGGCCGCCGAGAATGCGCTGTGAATAATCGATATGGATGACATCAGGCGTGAAGCCCTGCGCTTTTTGCAATGCCTGTGCATGAGCGCGTCCGGGTTGATTGGCCGTCGGCAATTGCGCGGCCGCCAGCATATCGAGCACCCAAGAAGTGGAGTTTTGATATTGGCGAGAATCGTATCGGGCGATGATGTTGTAATCGGGGTCGAAGACCGAGGTTGCCGCATTCGACTTCAACAACCGCGACAATCGCTCGGACAATTCGGGCTTCAACCAGACGATGCGTGCGTCTTGGCTTTGAAGATCATCCAGAAAAAAATTGACCAGGCCTTGGGCGTAGATGCTGGAGCGCGAAGAGCCGCATTCATTCAATAAATGTACTACCGTCCAACGGCCGTCCGGATGGTCGCGAACGACAAAACCGACATGCGAGTAGTGCAGACCGTATTTTCTAAGATCAGTGCCATGCCGTGCCACCATCGCCACCGGCGCGTTATTTTTTTCGAGTTGCACAAGCACGCGCTGGGCAGATTCGGCGGCAGTCGCTATTGCTTCCGGGTTCGCGGTTTTTTCCGAGCATGACGTTCCGCCAAATGCGGTTTGCGAGAAAACCAAGCTCAGTAATATCAGTATGCGTTTCATGCTCACAATCTCCGATGATGGATGTGCGGACGGCACATTTCATTCGGAATGAACGCGATCGCTTCGCTGCCGGCCATCAACAGGAAGCCGGCGCTCACGGTGGTGACGACCAGCGCACCGCCAACGACCAGCCCGGTCAACTTCAAGGCTTCCGCGCTGACTTGAAGTGTCACCGACACGCCGGTGACGGCGCTGATCGCGACGACTTCGATCACTTCACCGACGGGGCGCAATGATTTCACGATCAGACGCGAACCGGCGGGAACCAGTTTCAATGTCGCGGCGGCAATTTCGACCGAAGGCGCCAATGAAATCGCCGAGGCCTGGCTGGGTGTGTCCGATTGCGGCTCGGCTTTTGCCGGAAGTGCGAGCACTAATAATGAAGCGAGCAGGATGATTTTCATGATGCCTCCGTGAAGCCTAAAGCTAGCCCGGGCGAAAAAATTCGCAAATTAATTAGACAACGGCTAGGCTTTACCTTCTTCACGTCTATTTAAACGCTACTTATGAGCCTTCGAATCGATCTTATTGCGGCCCTTAAGCGCTTGCTCAAAGCCCAGGGAATTACCTATGCCGCCTTGGCGAAACAACTGGATTTAAGTGAAGCCGCAGTAAAGCGTATGTTCTCCCAGCAAGCTATCAGCCTCGCGCGCCTGGAGGAAATTTGTGCGG
>JAYWIC010000184.1:0-2083 GCA_043789195.1 Arenimonas sp.
CGACGATCGTTGCCGAGTGGTCCATCGTGTAGTCGCCATTTTCCAGCGGCTTTTTCGCATACACCATGGCGAGTGACTGGACGAAATCGGCGAGGGCGGGTTCGGGTGCAGTAGCGGTCAATGTGTCCTGATGAAAGAACGCTGCGTAATCGGCCAGCACTTTCGGTGTGTCGCGTTCCGGATCGACCGAGACAAAAAGAACGCGCGGGCGCTTGCCCATCGGTACGCCTTCCCAGATTTTCTGGGCTTTGGATAATTCACCGAGCGTGGTCGGGCAAACATCCGGGCAATGGGTAAAGCCCAGGAACACCAGCGTCCAATGCTTGCCGATGCTGGCCTTGTTGAACACTTTCCCATTCGCACCTTGCAAGGCAAAGTCGGGTATCTGCCTCGCTTCTGGAAACATGCGTACGATTTGCAAGGTAGCGGCCGCCGCGGATGGCCGCTTATTCATCCAATGCTGTCCGGCCCACAAGCCAAAGCCGGCCGCGAAAGCCGCCAGGATGATATAGAGGATGGATTTACTGTAGATGCCGCGTTGGTGTCTGATTTTCATGAGTGGATTATAAGCCAGCGAGCTGTGGCTTGCCTTATCGCATGCTCTATAATGGCCGTTCACACTGCGAGCGCGCCATGAGCCTAGAACTTTCCACCATTATCGATTTCATTCGTTACGGCGCCAGCCGCTTCAATGCCGCCAATTTGAGTTTCGGCCACAGCTACGATAATGCGCTCGACGAAGCGACCCAGTTGGTCTTGCACGCCCTTCATCTTCCACATGACCTGAGCCCGGCTTATGGTCAGGCGAAGCTGGTGCACGAGGAAAAAGACAAAGTGCTGGCCTTATTTCAGCGTCGGATCGATGAACGGGTCCCGGCCTGCTATCTAACCGGTGAGGCCTGGTTTGCCGGGCTTAGTTTCAAAACCGACCATCGTGCCCTCGTGCCGCGTTCACCCATCGCCGAGTTGATCGAAACCAGTTTCGAACCCTGGGCCGGTGGCCGTGAAATCCAGCGCGTGCTCGATATGTGTACCGGTTCAGGCTGTATCGCCATCGCTACTGCTCACTATCACCCCGATTGGCAAGTGGATGGTGTCGATATTAGCGAAGACGCATTGTCACTGGCGAAAGAAAATGTCGAGCGTCTGGAAACCAAAAATGTGCGTCTGCTGAAATCGGATTTGTTCCGCGGCTTGAATGGCGAAAGATACGATTTGATCGTGACCAATCCGCCCTATGTCACGCATGCCGAAACCGATGCTTTGCCGAAGGAATATTCGCACGAGCCAGAACTCGGCTTACGTGCCGGAGACGACGGCCTGGATCTGGCACTGGAAATATTGCGCGATGCTCCGAAACACCTCACCGAAAATGGCTTTCTGATTTGCGAAGTCGGCGAAAGCGAACATGCGCTCGTCAAGTTATTGCCGCAATTGCCACTGGCATGGGTTGAATTCAAGGTAGGTCAGATGGGTATCTTCGTCGTGGAGCGCGAAGATCTGGTGGCCCATCACGACACGATCAAAGCATTGGCAGACGCGCGCCGATGAGCATGAACTCGATCGGCCGCATGTTGGTATTGACCACCTTTGGTGAAAGTCACGGCCCAGCAATTGGATGTGTGCTTGATGGTTGTCCACCCGGTATCGAAATTTCACCGGAAGAATTCAGCGGCGATCTTCAACGTCGTGCGACCGGCAAATCACGCCATACCTCGCAACGCCATGAAGAAGATGCAGTCGAAATTTTGTCGGGTGTGTTCGAGGGTAAAACCACCGGAGCGCCAATTGCCTTATTGATTCGCAATACCGATGCCCGTAGTAAAGACTATGCCAACATCGCGCAGCAATTTCGTCCCGGACATGCCGATTACACGTATTGGCAGAAGTACGGCATTCGCGATCCACGCGGCGGTGGCCGCTCTTCCGCACGCGAAACCACGATGCGTGTCGCGGCTGCCGTCATCGCAAAAAAATGGTTGCTGCAAAAGTACGGCATCAATATCCGTGGTTACGTTGCCCAAGTCGGCGATCTGAAACCAAAAGCATTTGACTGGAATGCGGTCGAAGCCAATTCTTTTTT
>JAYWIC010000185.1:0-7303 GCA_043789195.1 Arenimonas sp.
GTTAGCATGAAAGTGAAACCGGAATTACTCTTGCGTTCGGGCATGAGTGCACGTGCCAATATTTTTCTGAGTGATGGCAGCAAAAAACTGGCGGTTCCGGTGGAAGCAGTCAATACCGAAGCCGATGAAGCGGATTCGAAAAAATTTACCCAATTCGTTTGGTTGGAAAAAGACGGGCAGGCCAAGAAAGTCGTCGTGACGGTGGGTGATTCCGACGATAGTTGGCAAGCGATCAGCAAAGGCGTCAAAGAGGGCGATAAAGTGATTGTCGGGCCTGGAAAAATATTTCGTCAATTGAGAGAAAACGATCACGTTAAACAAAAAGCGAAAGACGACGAAAAAGACACTGATAAAGTCGAAGAAAAATAATGATTTCGCTGACTAACATCGTCAAACGTTACATGATGGGCGAGGAAGAGATCATGGCGCTTGCGGGCGTTGATCTCACAATTGAGCGTAATGAGTATGTGGCTTTAATCGGGCCATCGGGTTCCGGGAAATCAACCTTGATGAATTTGCTCGGTTGCCTGGATACCCCTAGCGAAGGCAGCTATATTTTGAATGGTCGCGATACATCGACCATGAATGACAACGAATTGGCAAAAGTAAGAAATCAGGAAATTGGTTTTATTTTCCAGAGCTTCCACTTGCTACCGCGGATGTCGGTATTGCAAAACGTCATGCAGCCTTTGGTGTACCGTGGAATTCCGGCCGGAGAGCGAGCAAAAATGGCCGCTCAAGCTTTGAACAAAGTCGGGTTAGCTGATCGCATGACGCATCGGCCAAACCAGCTCTCGGGTGGTCAGCGTCAACGGGTGGCGATTGCCCGTGCACTGGTGGGCAAGCCGTCGATTTTATTGGCTGATGAGCCTACCGGTAATCTGGATTCCAAAACCTCGGCGGAAATCATGGCGTTGTTTGATGAGCTGCATCAACAAGGTCAAACCGTGATTGTGGTGACGCATGAGCCGGATATCGCAGCGCATTGCCATCGCACATTGCGGGTCAGCGATGGAAAAATTGTTCAAGACAGCATCAATAAGCCAAGAGCGGTGCAATAAATGTACGCATTATTAGAAGCATTTCGTGCCGCGATGACGAGTTTGATGGCGAACCGCATGCGTAGTTTTTTGACGACGCTCGGCATTCTTATTGGTACCGGCTCGGTGATAGCCGTGGTGTCGCTGGTGCAAGGTTTTTCAGAGTCAATCAAAAGTCAGTTCGCCGATATCGGTGGCAGCACCATGACCTTGGAAGCCGTCAACGACAATGAAAATTTCCGCACTGGTAAACTCAACAATATTCGCTTTGCTGATGTCGATGCCTTGCGTTATCGGGTGCCTGGCGTAGGAGTGGTCGCGCCCATTATGCAAGTGCAAACTGCCGGTGCCAGTTACAAAGGCCGTACGGCTTCGCCACAAATCTTGGCAACGACCAGCGAATTTCAAGCCGTGCGCGCACGCTATCCAGAAAACGGACGCTTTATCGTTGAAAGTGATGATAAAGGTAGACGTCGTGTTGCCGTCATCGGGGCGCAATTACGCGATGATTTGAAAATGCCCGAAAACCCGGTGGGCGAATTTTTTCGGATTGGCAGCGAATGGTTCAAAGTCGTTGGCATGATGGAAAAACGTGGCGAGTTATTTGGCTTTAGCCAGGATAACTATGCCGTGATTCCATTTGATGTCGGCCGTGCCTTGGCGGGAAATAATAACGAACCCTTTATTTCGGCATCGTTCACGGTTCTAAAAATGGAAGAGGCCGAGCAGGTGCGTGAGCGGGTGAAGCGTGCGATTCGTCAATCACGTGGTCTCAAGCCTGGGCAAGAGAATGATTTCAAAGTAGAAGCGGCCGATACCATTATTAAACAATTCGATGAAATTACCGCGACGGCAACTGCCGTGCTGGGCGGCATCGTCGGCATCTCCTTATTGGTTGGCGGTATCGGCATCATGAATATCATGCTCGTGTCGGTGACCGAACGCACACGTGAAATCGGTATTCTCAAAGCCCTCGGCGCAACTCGTCGCGATATCCTGATCCAATTTTTATTGGAGGCCGGGCTGCTCGCTTTATTGGGCGGCATCATCGGCATCATTTTAGGTTATTTGGTGGGCATGGGAATTGCGTCAATGATTCCCGGATTTCCGCCGGCACAGGCACCACTATGGGTCGTCCTTGCCGCTGCCGGTTTCTCGGCTCTGGTCGGTGTCATTTTCGGCATCATGCCGGCATCGAAAGCAGCGTCGTTGGACCCGATCGAAGCGTTGCGATACGAATAACGTAGGTCGGGCTCTGGTCCGACGTTTTTACCGATTGCGATGTCCTCACTGTCGGGCCGGGGCCCGACCTACGAAGCCTTCAACGCCGCCCGGTATCTGCGACTGCACGGAATCATGCTGCCATCTTTCATCAAAATTCTGGCATCGCCGGTATCCAGCGGCTCGATTTCCTTGATGAAATCCAGATTCACCATATAGCTGCGGTGTACACGTACGAATTTGTTTGGATCCATGCGTGGTTCAATGCTGGCCATCGTGCTACGAAGCGGGTAGTCGCGAGAATGCAAATGCAGATTGACGTAATTACCCGAGGCCTGCAGGAATTCCACTTCGGCAGCGGCAATCAGAAACTCTTTGCCTAATTTCTTGACCAGAAATCGTTCTGGCCTTTCGACTGGCTCCAGTTCCGTGCCATCTTCCGGCGGGTCCAATAAGCGGGCTTCGCCCTGTAATCGCAGAAGCACGAATCGATACACATAAATAATCGTTAGCAGGCTGGCATAGGTTTGCCAGTCTTTGAGATATTCGTAGAACAGTTCACGTGGCCAGTTACCGAAGTCGTATGACAGCCCGTTCATGTCATAAGCCAATTTACGAAGGGCGACCATACCAACGACGTGAATCACGCAATACGCGACCGTGCCGAAGACATGGGCCGGAAGCGAGCGGCGCCATTGGTCATATTGCAGCGGAAAGCGTCGTTCGTAGGCGATTACGACAGGCACAAGCGCAAGATGGACCAGATTGCTGGAGAACTCCCAGACAATGGGCTCCCATGTGGCAAAGCTGAGGTTAATACGCTCTATCTCAAGCAACACGACAATGGAATTGATGGTGGCCTGTAGCAGCGAGTGAATAACAAAATATCCGATTTCGACCCAGCGACGGTAGGGTTGATAACGTTCGTAAAAAGAGCGGGGATCGGTTGTCATTCGCGCATTCTAATGGCTTGTGGTCTTTTTTGATCCCGCGATTCGTCCCAATAGTCCGCTATTGGTCACTAAGTCCCGACGATTAGGCACATTTGGCTGCCTATTCATACCTCATGCGCAGATTCTTGCCTCTCCAACGACACGCTGAGACTTGCATGAACCGACGCCACGATATTGACGCCTTGCGCGCCATCGCTTTCCTTTTGTTGATTCTCTATCACCTGACCATGTTTTACGTGGCTGACTGGGAATGGCATGTTAAGAGCACTCACATTGCAGAATGGCTGCAGTGGCCGATGCTGTTTGTAAATCGCTGGCGGATGGACCTGATATTCCTGATTTCGGGTATTGCCTCCGCATTTTTAATCAAGCCGGATCAGATTTTGACATTTGTTCGCAGCCGGACTTGGCGTTTGATGCTGCCCCTGATATTCGGCATCGCTGTTATCGTGCCCATTCAGCCGTATGCCCAAGGCGTTTCCAATGGACTCGTAGAGCCGGGGTTTTGGCAATTTTTGGCAGAATATTACAGCGGCAAGACCTGGCCCAAAGATGCGTTTGATGGCTGGGAGTATGGCTTCACCTGGAACCATCTCTGGTATCTCGCTTATCTATGGATGTATACGCTGGTTTTGGCATTACTGGCCAAACCGCTGGCTTCTGGATTTGGAAAAAAACTGACAGCATTATTTACAGGAATGCGTGGTTCGGCCTTGCTGATATTGCCTGCATTGCCATTGATTTTTTATACCCTGACATTGCAGGAACGTTTTCCCGACAACGGTGACTTCATTCATGACTGGTATCGCAATGCGGTGTATTTCACCGTGTTTCTATATGGTTATCTGCTGGCTCGTAATGAAGGTTTCTGGGCTGAAGCGCTTCGTCTTCGTCGCATCAGTCTTGCCATCGCGCTGCTGATATTTATTCCCTACATCAGCATGGTGATCGTATTGCCGGACGAAATTCCCTATTGGTTGGAGGCACTCATCTGGTGTCTGCGAAATTTCTATATCTGGACAATGCTGCTGGCGATTCTGGGTTGGTCGTATGCCTTGCTGAATCGTCCATTTCGTTGGTTGCCATGGGCAAATGAATCGGTCTATCCCTGGTACATCCTGCACCAAAGCCTGATTGTGGGACTGGGTTTCTGGGTTAGCCCTTACAAGTTGGGCCCGTATTCGGAGCCGTTGCTGTTATTGCTCGGCACAATTGCCGGATGCTGGATTATCAGCGAGATAGTCAAACGTATTCCGTGGTTACGGCCTTGTTTCGGTCTGAAAGTGCATTCAACGCCGGACAAGCACGCGAATAGTCAGATGCCTTCGAATACGGCGTTGCAAAACCACGCTGCACTTTCTTCCCGAGGTTAACCATGTTTGCACAACCCCAGGTTCAATCGAATACGCTGATTCGCCGTTACGATCTCGACTGGCTCAGGGTGCTGGTCTTCGGCCTTCTGATTTTTTATCACATCGGCATGTTGTACGTCGCGAACTGGGGCTTCCATTACAAGAGCCAATACCTGAGCCAGCCGCTGGAAGGGCTGATGTTATTGGTCAATCAATGGCGGATGCCATTGCTTTGGGTGATATCGGGCATATCCATACGCTACGTGTTGCAGAAAATGTCCGCGTATAAATTCGTGACTGCCCGCAGCATTAGACTGCTATTGCCAGTTTTGTTCGGCATTCTGGTGGTCGTGCCACCACAGCTTTTCGTCGAAATGACCGGAAAAGGCGAGCTCAATATGGGCTATTGGCAGTTTTATCAACTATTTTTTGACCTTGATAACCCTGTTTTCGACAACTATAAACCTGGAATTCTTCCGCATATTGATGTGAATCATTTATGGTATTTGCGGGAGTTATGGACTTTTTCCCTGATTACTTTATGCATTTCACCACTACTGAACAGCCGCTTCGTCCAGTCAGGCGTTGATTTTATCGCCAGTAAAACCGGGGTGCTCGGTCTGTATTTCCTGCCGCTGATACCGTTAATTATCGTCAGCATTGCATTGCCCGAAGATAGAGAGGCATCGGGCTTTGTCTTTTTGCTGTACGGATACTTGATCGGCTGGAATATCGGCCTGTGGGAGCAAATCAAGCGCCATCGCCAGGCATTTCTGGCGATCATGATCGCCAGTTATATCGCAATTTTATTTGCCTATTTTATTGTCTGGCTCAATCCGGCATTAAAAGCCATGTGGTGGGCAGAGTGGCTTGGTTTGGTTGCGATCTTCAATGCCTGGTCGGGTGTGTTGGCATTGCTGGGCTTTGCCGCCGTATATCTAAACAAGCCGGGCAAAAAACTTGCGTACTTGAATGATGCCGTGCTGCCTTATTACATCGTGCACCAGACATTTATCGTGGTGTTGGCGTTCGTACTCGCCCCCTTTCAACTTGGACCGGTACTGGAGCCATTGATGATCATTGCGGGGACGTTTGCCGGCTGCATTCTGAGCTACGAAATTATTCGTCGAGTGAGCTTGCTGCGGCCCTTGTTTGGTTTGAAATGGGATGCAGAAAAAACCGAAGCTGCCACGAATACGTCAGCGATTTCGTTTCAGGTTCGGCGTGCATTGGCGTTTGTGCTTGTATTGCCACTGGCATTGAAGCTTATTATTTATTGAATTGAAAGAAAGCAGGGCGCTTGCACTATGGCAATAAACAGACCTGCAGGCACAACGGGCTCAATGTGCGTTACCGCATGGAGATGCCGATGCCGAACTTGCATTATGTTTTGGCGACAGTGGCACGGCCTAAAAATGTCGCCGGTCACTTTTGCTCACCTTTTGAGGACATAACCATGAGCGATAAACACAAGCAACCAAAATATCAGCAAAGTACGCCCGGAAAACCATCGGGACTGGATCAAAATCAGGCCACCCGTCGCCGCGGAATCGAACCCGAAGAGCAGCATCGTGAAGGCGGGAATCGCGTGCCAGATCAAGGCGGTAAAAAGCCTGGTGCGGCCAAGCAATAACCACATGGTCGAGTGTAGTGCTCGACCATTTGTTCTGAATTTATTGATGGTATGAGGGTTATGAGTTCTCTTGCTAGACGTATAAAACAAAAAAAAACGGCCGGAAAGGCGGTTCGGTGTTGTTCAAACTCTAGGTTTTTTGACTCTCCGACAGAATGGCATAGCAATATGTAAAAAAGTATTGTCACAAAGCTCAACTGGAGCCGGATCGTATCGTATCGGTATGAAGCGTCGGGCCAGGGACCGGCCTACCATAGAATTTCTGCCCGACTTACCGAGTTGACTTACCGATTTAGGCAAGCCCAAAAAATAAAACGCCCCGGCAGACGGGGCGTTTTTTATTGAGGCGCTTTGTAGGAATTTTCCGAATCGCATGTCAGGCAATGTGGGCTTGATGGGTGTCCATAATTGTCCCCTATTCTATTAGCCAGCCAACAGGCCAGTGTCTGGATCACGAATTACCCAACTAGGTTCGGAACCGTCCCACTCTTGATCGCCATTTACGACGATCTCCAAATACAGAATCTTGCCATCCTTTATCTCAACAGAAAACGAAGCTCCAGCATCGAGTCCATCCATATCGAACTGACTGAACCGTCCCAAGTCGAGCTGGCCATCTGTTCGCTGCATAAGACCTTCATGTTCGATGTAAGTAAAGCGGCCCGCACTTGAGCTTTGTCGAGACTTCACACGCATTCCCTCAGGCGAGGGGAACCCAATTTGGGTGTATCGAGAATGGAAGTGGCCGAGCAAATCGCACTCGAGCGGTGTCAACGCATCTTTAAAGGTATTGTCCATCACGGCAACCTTATCACGGCACTAAAGGTACCAATACTCACGGAGTTACCAATCACTTTACCGCCGGAAAGCTGGATCAGCACACCCTGAACGTTGAGAACATTGCCTGCACCGGGGAGTAGTCCATCTGGGCCCGTGACGAGTCGCCCTGCAGCCAATTCCTTGTTGGCCGCCGACTGCACAGCGTTGAACGCAGCTTTCTGGTCTCCACCGAACTTCGAAAGCAGCCCACCAAGCTGATGCGACTCCTTGCCAAAGATGTGCGTTAGCTTCGCCGCCCCACAAGAATTATGCACCCATGCCTGA
>JAYWIC010000186.1:0-2070 GCA_043789195.1 Arenimonas sp.
GTTGCTGCTATGCCGACAGCTGGTCCAGCGTGCAGTTCCAGCGCATGGCCAATGTCTCGCTCGCACCAGGCAAGGCAAAACTGAGCGTGGACGACCTGATCAAAAATGTCGAGAAAGGCATTTACATCATCGGCGACGGTTCATTCTCGATCGACCAGCAACGTTACAACGCGCAGTTCGGCGGCCAGCTGTTCTACGAAATCGAAAACGGCAAAATCAAGGGCATGGTGGAAGACGTGGCGTATCAAATTCGTACGCCGGAATTCTGGAATGCCTGTTCGGCAATATGCGATGAAAGCGATTACCGTTTCGGTGGTTCCTTCTTCGACGGCAAGGGTCAGCCAAGTCAAAGCTCGGCTGTGTCGCATGGTTCCAGCACGACGCGCTTCGATGGCATCAATGTCATCAGCACCGCGCGTTCGCTGGGTTGATTGCCAACCCCTAGCCAGACATTCAGGAGTAATAAATGAGCATTTATACCGAACAACAAGCGAAGGCAATCCTCGACAAGGTCATCGCGCTTTCCAAAGCCGACGAATGCACGGCCACCCTCGGTGGCGGCATCAACGGCAATATCCGTTTTGCCTTGAACAACGTCTCGACCAGCGGCGTGGTCAGTAACGCCGAACTCGGCGTACAAGTGGCTTTCGGCAAACGTGTCGGCATCGCCACCATCAATGAATTCGATGACGAATCACTCGAACGCGTCGTGCGTCGCGCCGAAGAACTGGCACGCCTCGCACCGGAAAACGACGAGTTCATACCAGCGATTGGCAAGCAAACCTACAAACCGACACCTACGTTCAACCAGAGCATTGCCGACATCACGCCGGAATACCGGGCAAAAGTGGCGGCCGATTCGATCACGCCCTGCAAAAACGACAAACTGATTGCCGCCGGATTTCTGTCCAACGGCGTCGGATTTTTTGCCTCGGCCAATAGCAATGGCAATTTCGCCTATCAGCAATCCACCAGTCTCGATTACACCTGCACCGTGCGTACCGAAGACGGCACCGGTTCCGGCTGGGTTGCCCGCAATGCCGGTTCGGTCAAGGATTTCGATGCGAACGTCGAAATTCGTACCGCGATCAGCAAGGCAAAAGGCTCTGCCGGTGCGAAAGCGCTCGAACCCGGTAAATACACCGTGATTCTGGAACCTGCCGCTTCGGCCGGTTTGATCTCTTTCATGATGTTCGGTTTCGATGCCCGCCAGGCCGACGAAGGCCGCAGCTTTCTGACCAAGAAAGGTGGCGGCAATAAATTGGGCGAGCAGGTATTTGACCCTCGCGTCAGCGTACACACCGACCCCTGGGATGCCGATGCTCCTGTCATGCCCTGGGATGGCGAAGGGTTGCCGCGTGAAAAAATGTCGATCATCGACAAAGGCAAAGTCTCGTATCTGGAATACTCGCGTTACTGGGCGAAGCAAAAGGGCAAGGAAGCGAAAGGCTCGCCGGGCAATCTGATTATGGCCGGCGGCAGCAAGTCCACCATGGACCTGGTGAAGTCGACCGCCAAAGGTATTCTGGTTACACGTACCTGGTATATCCGCATGGTCGATCCGCAAACCGTATTGCTGACCGGTCTTACCCGCGACGGCACTTTCTATATCGAGAATGGCGAAATCAAATACCCGATCAAGAATTTCCGTTTCAACGAATCGCCGGTGATCATGTTGAACAATGTCGAAGAACTCGGCAAACCGGTACGCATCGGCGACGACGAGTCTCCGTTCCTGATGATGATTCCGCCAATGAAAATTCGCGACTTCACCTTTACGTCGCTGTCGGACGCCGTGTAACTCGGCAGCCACAGGATCTATTGTTTCCTCGTAGGAGGGCCTTCTAGGCCCGACCGGATTTGCGGCAATATTCGGTCGGGCCTAGAAGGCCCTCCTACACGAACAGTTTCGATACCCGCGGTGCCATGACATGAATGACTCAACGACATGAACCGCCAGCAATTTCTACTACTTATGTGCCGGGCCGCTGCAGGCATTGCGGTGTCGCCGCTCCTGTTGCGTGAAGCCGTCGCCGCCGCACCCGAATACGATTTCTGGTTCACCCGATT
>JAYWIC010000187.1:0-29737 GCA_043789195.1 Arenimonas sp.
AAATCAACTCACTCTCCAGTGAGTTGATTTGACGTGAAGCGACGCCTCCGAGCACTGGCACGAACGGATTCGCAGCATTGACTACCACACCAACGCCATTGGACAAGGAATAGGAATCCACGCCTACGCCGGGGTTAGAAAAGCTGTTGGATACCCAAACACCAGGTGCCGAACCGAGGAAGCGACCGACGCCGCCGCGGAGTTGCTTACGCAAATCGCCGTCAAAGGTGTAATTAAATCCAAATCGTGGTTGGAAGGTGACATTTCCGTCGATGGTATTCCTATTGTCGATACCAAAATCGGACAGGAATCGGGCATTTAACTCAGGCACTCCCCCGACCATGCTTCTGTCGGCACGGAAACCATAGGTCAAGGTGAGGTTGGAATTCACGGCCCACGTATCCTGCGCCATCAAACCCAATGTAGCGGTATCAAATATAGCGGCAGCATCATCCAGCGTTGTACCAAGGCTCGGACGCTGGAAATTATAAAACGCATACGGCAGAGTCGCAGATGTCAATGCAATATTGTTGAAGTTGTTGTAATCGATCGTATAGTTGCCAAAAACGTCTTGCAAGAACAGGTTATAAACATCGTTCTTTTCATAGTCGAGACCGAATTTCAGTTCATGGTCGCCGGCAAAGTAATTGAAATTCAGGTTCGAAGTCAGCGTTTCAACATGCAATTCGTTGGCTTGACGGCTGCGTTCTGTACCAAAAACGACAGTGGAATTGCTGCCACCTGGAATGTTTCTGATCGTGATTTGAGGCAGAAATGCAGTAGATGTTGGTACGGAATCGTAGTTCGCCTTCGAAATATTGAACTCGGAAGAAAGGTTTTCTGACCAGTTATCGTAAAAGTTCAAAGCGTAGCTTTCGAAGCTGATGTCATCCGCATAAACGTTTGTCGAAAGTTGCAGCAATGTCGACGTGCGGCTGTAACGCGCTACATCGCCTTCTGTTTTGTTGTATCTGAATGCGGCACGATGATCATCATTAAAATTGTAGTCGAGCTTCAGGAATACCTTGTCATCAGTATTGTCGAAAGGCACGGGCGCGCCACCCAATGTATCTGCTGCAGGAAACAAGCGTACATAGGATGCTGAAATCGCATCAACCTGAGCTTGGGTAATTGGCAATATATTGGATGCCGACGAACCTACGATACCGCGAGGCGGCAAGGTGTCGTTTCTTTGAAACTTCTCATAACCCGCGAAAATGAAGAACTTGTCTTTGATCAATGGTGCACCAAAGTAAGCACCGTAGGTCATTTCATCTGATAGGCCGATGAATTTGCTGCCATTTTCAGATTTTCGGATCATGTCATTGTTACGATATACGCCGTAGATCGTACCCTGCAACTCATTCGTACCCGACTTCGTGACTGCATTGATATTGGCACCGACGAAGTCGGATTGCGAAACATCGTAAGAAGAAATACCAACGTTATATTGCTGAATCCAGTCGCCGGAAATCGGCTGATTCAAAGCAGGCAAACCTGAATCATTCAGGCCGAAATTGTCATTTGTAGGTACGCCATCGATTTTAATATTGTTAAAACGTGGATTTTGGCCGCTGACGCTGATGCCCTGGGTTTCACGGTCAATTTTTACAATGCGCGGATCAAGCTTGACGGCATCTGCAATCGAGCGATCGATAGTAGGCTGGGTTTCAAGCATTTCAGGTGTGATGTTGGTACCTGAACCCATTGATGTCGCGCTGAATACTTCGGAAATTCCACTGTCACGGGAAGAACCCGTCACTTCAACGGCAGCAAGGGTGGTCGAGGCGCTGACCAACTTCAAATCCACGTTGGTTGTTTCTGCAAGTTGCAGATAGACACCTTCACGTTTCTCGGTTACGCCATTCTTGGTGATCAAGATGGTGTATGGGCCGCCAACGCGAAGTCCGCGCGCGCCATAGCGACCATTTTCATCCGTTACGATCGTTTGGGTCGAGCCAGACTCGTTATTGAGAATGGTGACTTGCACACCGCTAACGGGGGTGCCATCAGCACTAGTGATTCGGCCGCCGAGACCCGCCGATGTGTTTTGTGCAAAAGCAGGAGCAGCGGCAAGCGCAATCGCTAAGCCGATGGCAAGTTTCGAGATACGAACCCGATTATGGTTAGTCATAGTTTTAAACCCTAGAGTTAAACGAAAATTAGTAACGTTGAGTGATGAAGCATGCTTCTGACTTCAACGTCACTGTCGTGAATCGAAGTCTTGCTGGATCTGTTTCCCCGAGCTCCAGCAATAACAAGAGTTTAACATGCTACCCCGTACGTATGGCAGCTTTATGACAGTAAAAAAACGTGAACAAACCGGCACTTAGAGGCGAACATTGTCTGCCTAGACGATTCATCCACTTGGTCGCAACTCTTAATGTCCGACTTTAAGATAGGCCACGATGCCATCGAGCAACATTTGTACCGAGATTGCCACCAGTAGCATGCCCATCAGCCGCTCTACCGCAATAAGCACTGGCTTGCCCAGCAGCTTGTAAAGGCTGGTCGCCGACAAGAGAATCAGGGCCGTGCCGAACCAGGCAATTAAGAGCGCCAAGCTCCAGTCCAGCATACGATCTGGATATTGGGTGCTGAACAGCATGACGGCGGCCATGCCTGAAGGCCCCGCTACGAGTGGAATGGCCATCGGGACGATAAAGGGTTCACCGCCTTCGGTTTCACCGAACATGCCTTCTGGGCTCGGGAAAATCATTTTGATGCCGATCAGGAACAACACAATGCCGCCGGCAATACTGACCGACTCCTGCCTTAGGTGCATGGCCTCGAGCACATAGCGGCCTGCCCATAAAAAAATGAACAGCACAGCCAGAGCAATCAGCAACTCCCGGATCAAGACTATCCGCTGACGTTTTGCTGGCAGCGGCTTGAGCAAGCTGAGGAACACCGG
Source organism: Arenimonas sp. (assembly GCA_043789195.1). Taxonomy (GTDB): domain Bacteria; phylum Pseudomonadota; class Gammaproteobacteria; order Xanthomonadales; family Xanthomonadaceae; genus Arenimonas. The sequence continues at coordinate 2,915 of JAYWIC010000187.1, forward strand.
AATATTGCCCAGTGGGTCGAGAATCAAGAACAACAACAAGGCGGCGGAGAGTGTGGTCATGGTATGAGCTTAGCGTGCTGCTTAGTTTGTGTCATGCGACTCCCCGATTAGCATTCCCGTAGGAGGCCGCTTGCGGGCGACTTGCGGGCGATTAATCCGCCGGAGCCGTTGCCCGCAATTCGCCCGCAAGCGGCCTCCTACATGGATTCTTGAATATTTACAGAACTCTCGGTGCAAAAACCTGGCCGCGAAATTCGCGTCCTGCTTCGGACAATAAATGCACACAAGCAGGCGCGTATTTTTCCGGGGACGGACATTGCGTTGCCGCTTCTTCCACGAATGCACGACTTCGGATCGAAGTACGCATTGGCCCCGGCTGCAGCATGGAAACCCGCACCGACCCTGCCTCGGTTTCATCGTGCAACATGTGCATCAAGCCAGCCAAGCCGGCTTTGGCGATGCCGTAGGCGCCCCAGTAGGCTTTATTCACTCGCTGCAAATCATCACCGATGAACACCACTGCGCTGTCGTGTTTTTTGAGATGCGGCAGGCAGGCTTGTGTCAGCAGCCATTGCGCCGTCAAGCCGACATGCAATTGCTTGACGAAATCATCGGGATCAATCGTTTCCAGAGGCGCAAGCCCTTTGAACTCGACCGCGCAGTGCAGCACACCGTGCAAACCGCCGAGTTCGGCGACAATTTTATCGGCCATCGTTTCATAATCGGCCGGATGAGCACCTGCCATATCCATGGGGTACATGGCAGGTTCCACGCCCAGCTTTTTCACGGCATCGTAAGTGCGATTCAACTTCGGCACTTTGCGACCAAGCAACACCACGGTTGCACCGGCTGAGGCACACGCTTTGGCGCTGGCTTCGCCCAGACCACCGTGCGCACCGGTCACCAGGATAACGCGGCCTTTGAGTGCATCTGCAGCCGGTGTCGGCACTGCCATCATGCGTTTTTCTGTGCCTCGACGACTAATTTTGCCAACTCGCCGCTTTCGAGCAATTCCATCGTGATATCGCAGCCACCAATCAACTCACCACCCACAAATAATTGCGGGAAAGTGGGCCAGTCGGAATAACGTGGCAAATTGGCGCGGATTTCAGGATCTTCCAGCACATTCACCGTGAAGTAATTCGTCGCGCCGGCTTGCTTGAGGGCCTGGCTGGCTTTGCTCGAAAATCCGCACATCGGGAATTGCGGCGTGCCTTTCATAAATAAAACAATGGGATGGCCTTCCACAGTGGCTTTAATCCGTTCGTTAATCTCGCTCATCATGTAACTCTCCTAAATGGCATATACAGGTTGCAGACACGGATATCGGTCGCATTAGGTAGAATTATAACTTCGTTAGCCCCCAAACCCTCGCTGGAGATTGAAATGGCCATTGAATTACCCGCCCTTCCCTATGATCGCGCTGCCCTGGAACCGACTATTTCCGGCGAAACCATCGATTTCCATTACGGCAAGCATCACCAAACCTATGTCACCAACTTGAATAACCAAATCAAGGGTACCGAGTTTGAAGATATGGATCTGGAAAGCATTATTCGCAAGTCGCAAGGCGGCATGTTCAATAACGCCGCGCAAATCTGGAACCACACTTTCTACTGGAACTGCCTGTCGCCAAACGGTGGTGGCGAACCGACCGGTGCATTGCTCGACGGCATCAACAAGGCTTTCGGTTCGTTCGCGGCGTTCAAGGAACAATTTACCCAAACCGCATTGACCACGTTTGGTTCTGGTTGGGCCTGGTTGGTGCAGCGTCCGGATGGCACTCTTGGCTTGGTCAGCACGCCCAATGCCGCTACGCCTTTGACTGGTTCGGATAAAGCACTGTTGACCTGCGATGTCTGGGAACACGCTTATTACATCGATTACCGCAATGCGCGTGCGAAATATGTCGAGTCATTCTGGAATATTGTGAATTGGGATTTTGTGGCGAAGCAGATGGCGTAAAATTCTGATCGCGATAACAACGGTAAACGGCCAGTCATCTGGCCGTTTTTTTTAACGAAAAATGTGGAGCTGTCTGATGAATTGCCGGAAAGTTTTGAAGGCGGCTGTTTACTTGTCGATTTTTGTTGCAGCGAATTTATCTGCACAACCCGCCAACGAAAATGCGTCTACACCCACCCCGGTTCCCACTCGCGACCAATGGTTAAAGATCACGGTCGAGAGCAATGCCTCAGAATTTATCCGCTCAGAATTCAAGGCCTTCCTGACGAGCCGAATGACCAGCGATACCGAAGATGAAATCGAGGTCATTGAAGAAGAACAAGCTGCGAATGCGGAAGCGCTAAAGGCCGAGGCACAACGAACACTGGAAGCGAAACTACTCGACGTTGATTCCATCGCGAGGACTGACTCAGAGCTTGATTTCGCCAACTTCAAGGACACCACCTGGGATTTTTTTCGTGAGTCGCCTAACTCATGGCCATCACAACTTAGAATAACCAGAGTCACAGGCATCGATAGCTATTCCGTGGAAATGACGATCTATTGTGCGGAGAACAACACTTCTTGCGACGCACTCGTAAGTGCCTCGAAAACCATCAAGCCCCTACAGCCAGACTATCTATTTGGCAAAGCGCCGAGAGACCAGTGGTTGCAGATCATAAAAGCTGAACCCTGCGATCCAAACAAACCGGTGAGCATGCCGACCCCACTATATCCACCAAATGAAGCCAGTGAAGGCATCGTGGGGCAGGTGCTGATCAGGCTCGAATACAATAAATGCGGAGACGCCGTTGATGTCACCATTCAAAAATCAAGCCGCAATAGAAATCTGGATCGAGCTGCACTAGAAGCCACCAGAAAGTGGCGAATTGAAATTCCTACCCAAACCGTGGAACCCAATCTTCAGGCAGTACTGATACCGATTTCATTCAAGCCATAGTTCCGGGCAGTAGCGAAAGATGCTGGCAAAAAATCTCTGCTTTTTATTTCAATCTCGAAACGGGCGCTTCAACCTGCGCTTCACGATTCAAAGCTTCGCCGACTTGTTTCAATGCATCGACCAATTCAGATGGCGAATTTGCACGCAAGGTCGCATGCCCTACTTTTCTTCCTTCTCGCGGTTGCTTTCCGTAATCATGCCAATGGCCGTGTGCATTCGATAACACCGCGGTTGCCGAAGGCATCTCGCCGATCCAGTTCAGCATGCAACTGACGCCGATGGCGGAGGTGCTGCCAAGTGGCAAGCCCAATACCGCACGAAGATGGTTTTCGAACTGCGAGGTTTCAGCACCCTCAATCGTCCAATGACCGGAGTTATGAACGCGGGGGGCCATTTCGTTGGCAAACAGTTCGCCATCTTTCAGGAATAATTCCAACGCGAACACACCCACGTAATCCAGCGACTCGGCCACGCGTTTTGCGTAGGCCAATGCCGTGTCTTGCAAACTATGGCAATCGGTTGCCGGCGCCAGGCTGGCAGACAACACGCCGTTCTCGTGCCAGTTCTCGGTCAAGGGCCACGCACGGAATTCGCCATTGCGACCCCGCACGGCCACCACCGAAATCTCGCGCTGAAAGGCGACAAAGCCTTCTAGAATCAAACCGACTTTATCTGCCTGCGCGCCAAGTGCTTCCCAGGCGGCATTGATGTCATCCGGCGTTTTAATCCGGAACTGACCCTTGCCGTCATACCCCAGACGTCGCGTTTTCAAAATGCAGGGCAAACCAATGTGTTCAATCGCTTTTTGCAAATCATCGCGCGAAGCGATATCGGCGAATGGCGCTACCGATATTCCCAGTTCGCGAAAAAGATTTTTTTCGGCCAGGCGGTCCTGGGCAATAGACAAGGCACGCGGGCTTGGAAATACCGGGATTCTCTCGGCAAGCCATTGCGCACTTTCTGCCGGTACGTTTTCAAAATCAAAAGTAGCGACATCTACTTTGGAAGCAAATTCAGCCAGTGCTTGTTCGTCACGATAATCTCCTACGACCATCGGCACAAATTGGCCGGCGCAGGCATCGGAAGTGTTATCGAGCACCAGAAAGCGCAAGCCCAATGGCGCGCCTGAAAGTGCCAGCATGCGAGCCAGTTGGCCACCGCCCAAAATGCCGACGACCATGGTCATGGTTGGCGCGGATCGGAATGATCCAGCACGTCCTGTGTTTGTTTGGCGCGGAATGCATTAAGCGCATCGCGCACACCGGCATCTTCGAGCCCGACGATAGCTGCCGCAAACAATCCGGCATTGGCCGCGCCGGCAGTGCCAATGGCGAATGTCGCCACAGGAACCCCTGCGGGCATCTGCACGATGGATAAAAGGGAATCCAAGCCATTCAGCGATTTGCTTTGCACGGGAACGCCCAGCACGGGCAGCGGCGTCATGGATGCGAGCATGCCGGGCAAATGGGCTGCACCGCCAGCACCGGCAATAATCACTTTCAATCCGCGCTCAGCGGCAGATTTTGCATAGCTGACCAACAAATCCGGTGTTCGATGGGCCGAGACCACCTGCACCTCGTAGGCGACCCCCATCTGTTCGAGACGTTGAGTGGCGTACTGCATAGTTTCCCAGTCGTTTCGGGATCCCATGACAACACCTACCAATGGCGAATTTGCAGGACTCATAGCGTCGGCTTTCCCCAAAAGGCTATTCTATATGGGCGGCTCCATAAATTCATAGCCATTCATAGTTCTAAGCAAGACAAGGCACAAAGGAAAAATAATGACGAGCATATGGGGAATATGTGAGGAATTATTTTTCCTTTGTAACGCAGTATTGCGACGAAATATGGATTTATAGAGCTGGCCATTTCATATCTGAGCTAAGGAGCACGCACCATGGATCGAAAATTACTGGATATTTTATGCTGCCCCATCAGCAAACAGCCACTGGCGATGGTCAACAGCGCCGAGCTAAGCGCGTTGAATAAAGCCATCAGCGGGGGAAGCCTGCGTAGAAATGATGAAACTGCGCAAACACAAACACTGAAACAGGCATTGATTACCCGTGATCACAAAATGATTTACCGGATTGAAGACGACATCCCGGTATTGCTCGCTGACGAAGGTATCGCCACATCGCAAATCGACGATTTCCCGCGCTGAGGTCTTGATGAATTTCGACCCGCCGGATCAATCCGTCATTGATGACAATATTCGTGCAGCGATTGCCGAAGATATCGGCAGTGGCGATGTTACCGCCGCCTTGCTTCCGGATTATTCATCGGAAGGTTATGTGCTGTGCAAGGAAAAATGCGTCGTCGCCGGCCGCCCATGGTTTGATGCCAGCCTGAGAGCGCTGGATCCGAATGTAAAAATCCAATGGCATGTCAATGAAGGTGACACTGTAGAACCGATAAAAGTGATTTGCACCTTCGAGGGCAGTTCACGTGCGATGGTGTCGGCCGAACGCACTGCGCTGAACTTTCTGCAAACTTTGTCGGGTGTTGCGACGGTAACCGTATCCTATGCGAGAGCCTTGAAGGGCACGAAAACCCGCGTGCTCGATACGCGCAAGACCCTCCCGGGTTTGCGGCAAGCGCAAAAATACGCCGTGCGCGTGGGTGGTGGCGTCAATCACCGCATGGGTTTATTCGACGCGGTCATGCTCAAGGAAAACCATATTCATGCCGCAGGTTCGCTGACGGCCGCCGCCGAGCAGGCTCTAGCACGGTTTCCAAATCACCCCTTGATCATCGAAGTGGAAACACTGGAACAATTGCGCGAAGCTCTGGAGACCGGCTGTACGCGAATTTTGGTCGATGATTTCTCGCTGGAACAATTACGTGCCGCCGTTGAGATTGCGGCAGGTAAAATTCCGCTGGAAGTCTCGGGCTCGGTCACGTTCGAACGCCTCGCGGAAATCGCGGCGACCGGCGTGGATTATGTTTCCATCGGCGCCCTAACCAAGCATGTGCATGCGATCGATTTTTCAATGAAGCTGGGGGAATATTCGTAGGTCGGGCCCTGGCCCGACCTACAAAAAAGCCCACGCAATGCGTGGGCTTTTTTGCAAAGAAATCAAAAATTACTTCTTGATCAGCATCATCACGATCACAGCGACCGCCGCCAGAATCAGCATGCCGGCAATATACTTGGCATAAGGATTTCCGCCGCCGCCACCGCCCGCTGCCTTGGGAGTTGGTGCCGCTTTAATCTGCGCAGTTGGCGCATTCATCTCCATACCCGGTGCGACCATAATAAAACGCACGGCATCCAGACGGAGCTCGTCGCCCGGATTGAGGAAGCCATGCTGCACGCGCTTATTGTTGATGTAGGTGCCATTGGACGAACCGAGATCTTCGACTGACAAGCCATCCGGGGTCGGTTTGACCAAGGCATGACGACGCGAAATTTCATCGGCAGGCACCGAGATATCGCATTCAGCGGCTCGGCCGATAACCACGGGGCCGGATACTGGGTACACCTTGCTGAATACCGCTCCCGAGACACCGCGTAATACGTATTTCGGCACCGCCATGCGAACACGGGTTGCGCCAGAATCTTCATCGGGGTTACCACTGGGAACCGAAGCACTTTTAGCCACTTCAACTACCATGAAACGCACTTGCACGGGGCCGATCATCAAGGTGTCGCCCGCACGTAGTGCCATTAAATCCGCGACTCGTTTGCCGTTGACTTCCACCGGCCCACCGCCCGAAGGCACTTGAAGATTGGCACCGGTTTGCGTGACATGAATGGTGCAGTGCTCAGGTGCAATACCCGGAACCGTCAGCACTACCGCCGCTTCTGCGCTAGAACCGATGCGATTAACGCCGGGATTTAACAGTACCTGTCCATGTTCACCATTGGGAAAAACCAGCTTCATTCTCGCTCTCCTGCGAATTATTGAGGACCATCACCCGGCCCTTACCCTCTATCTTATCCGTGCTTTGTGAAAATCGGCAGGGGGTAGGCCTTGCCGAATGAAGACAGCTTACACACACTGGCGGTATGGATACGATATTAGTCTTAATGATTTTGGCCATTCCGGCCGCTCTTTTCTGGTCTTCGGGACGCTCAGCAGCCGAGATTGCGCTGCTTTACGGCCAGCGCGCCTGCCAACGTGCGGGTGTGCAATGGCTGGACCAGAGCGCGCATATGATCGGAATTCGTATACGCCGAAACGCCAATGGCTGGCTCGGTTGGGAGCGCAAGTTTCGCTTTGAGTACTCGCATAACGGCGATGACCGCTATGCCGGCCATGTCATTTTACAAGGCACTCAATTGGTCGGTCTGGTGGGGCCGATGCCCAAAGACGACGAATCCGTCGTGAGCCATCAATAAGCAGAACGGGCAAAGCGGGCCTACTTCACTATCCGCAAATGCGAGACGTTTTTCTTCGCACCTTCGCCATTACTGTCGGGCGGGTCCGGCATATCGTCGGGGTTTTCTTCATGCATCATCATGCCGTCGTCCGGCAACATCATGCCCTGCCCGGTTTCCAGTGCATAAATGGCTAGCACCGCCGTCATGGGTACGAGGACCAACTGGCTCACGCCACCAAAGCGCGCATTAAACCGTACCTCGCGATTATTCAAATCCAACTGCGCCACCGCGCGTGGTGCGATATTCAAGACCACGCGCCCCTCTTTTACCGCTGATCGCGGCACTTGTACGCCATCACGCGTGGCATCAACCAACAGATGCGCGGTCATTTCGTTATCGTTGATCCACTCGTATAGCGCCCGCAGTAAGTACGGCCGGTTGGAAGTCATGCTGGGGATTTTCTCGGACACTAGTTCAACTCGCGCAAGACTTTTTCTTCGGGCGTCAGACTGCGCATAAAACCCGGGTTGCGGAATATACGCATACCGTAATCATCAATAATTTTAAGATCCTTATTCAACTCAACACCGAGGCTTGGCATACGCCAGATCACCGGTGCCAAGGCACAATCGGCCAAGCTCATCTCAGGATTGAGAAAAAACTTTGATGCCTTGAACAAGGGCAATGATTGCATCAGTAATTCTTTCATGCGCTTACGGCCGGCTTCGGCCTGTGATTTGGTACCCGCTTGCATCGCTTGTACCTGGGGGACCCAATCTATTTCAAGACGCTGCATCGCCAAACGAATTCTTGCACGTGACAAAGGATCTACCGGCATCAAGGGCGGATGCGGATAACGCTCGTCCAGATACTCACTGATAACACCCGCCGAATACAGCACCAAATCACGTTCAACCAAGGTGGGAACAGAATGATAGGGATTCAAATCGACAAGGTCTTCGGGAGGATTGGCGGCATCGACCGGGATCATTTCGTAAGACACGCCTTTGGCGGCCAGAACTAATCGGACTCGATGGCAGACCACGCAATCACGAGCGGAAAACAGGCTTAGCGTATTGCGTAAACGAACACTGGTAACCATGGGCTGACCCCTCGACCGTTGCCGGTGCGCCATAGGCACACCCCTAAGTCCTTACGTTGCCCCAAACACTAGAGACTTCGCAAGCCTTTGTTACAAGAAGTAACGATTGCTGTAGATATAAACCGGCCATCCGAAACAAAAAAACCGCCGGATTGATGACATCCGGCGGCCTGTCTTGTGGCTTCAAGACGACTTAGTGGACGTCGCGCCAGAACTCTACTTTCAGCAAATAGGCCATGAAAGTGAAAAAGGCAAGAAACAACACTACCCAAACACCAACCGATTCGCGTTTGGCGGCATTGGGTTCGCCAACATAGGCCAAAAACGCTGTGAGGTCTTTGGCGACGCGGTCATATTGCTCTGGTGACATGCGAGGCTTGGGTTGATCGGCCAACTCAAAACCGATGATGCATTCGCCTTTGTATTCACCCATTTTACAAGGTTCAGCTTCACCCCTGGCATTTTTGTGTTTAGCTTCGGTTTTTGCGTGCTGCATACCTTGCAGCTCCCACAAGGCATGCGGCATGGAGGCACCCGGGAACACCGTGTTATTCCAACCGGCCGGACGTGATTCGTCGACATAGAACGAGATGAGGTAGTTGTAAATCCAATCAGCGCCTTCTTTTTTTGTCCGTGCTGCAACACTCAAATCAGGTGGCGCTTTACCAAGCCATGCCAAACCATCATCGGCATTCATGCCTGTGATCATGGTTTCGCCGATTTTCTGGTCGTTATAAATCAGGTTTTGCTCGACTTGCTCGGTCGTCAAACCCAAGTCTTCAGAAAGACGGGAATAGCGGTGATAGCTAATGGCATGACAGCCTGAGCAATAGCTCATATACAAAGACGCGCCGCGTTGCAAAGCTGCTTTGTCTTGCAAATCCACTTGCGCGGACTTCATATGAACTTCGCCACCACTTGCCAAGGCAACCGCTGGAGCGAGCAACAGACTCAATAATAGAAAACGAATCTTAGTCATGCATGGTCACCCGATCAGGAACTGGTTTGGTTTCACCTATGCGGCTCCACCAAGGCATAAAGATAAAGAAGCCAAAATAGAAAGTAGTCAATATTTGCGCGATCGTCTTTTGTGTTGGGCTACCAGCCTGCATACCCAACCAACCTAGGGCAATAAACGAAATCGTAAAGAGCACAATCATTATTTTGTTAAACACACTACGATGCCGAATGGATCTAACAGGACTGCGATCTAGCCAAGGTAGCAGGAATAAAATCAAAGTCGCCCCACCCATCACCATGACGCCCCAAATTTGCGTGCCGAAGAACGACGGCACCGCACGCAACATCGCATAATAAGGCGTGAAGTACCATACCGGTGCAATGTGCGCTGGCGTTACCAGTGGATTGGCAGGAACGAAATTATCATGTTCCAGGAAGAAGCCACCGAATGTAGGCGCGAAGAAAACAATAAAAGCAGCGAGGGTCAGGAAGAAACCAGCGCCAAAAAGATCTTTAACGGTGTAATACGGGTGAAATGGAATGCCATCCAATGCTTTACCCGTTTCTTTATCTTTTTGCTTCTTTATATCAACGCCTTCCGGATTATTTGAGCCGACTTCATGCAGTGCGCCTAAATGCAGCACAACTAGTAACAAAATTACCAAAGGCAATGCAATCACGTGCAAGGCAAAGAAACGGTTTATAGTGGCGTCAGACACCAAGTAGTCACCACGAATCCACTCGGTCAGCTCCGGCCCGATCATAGGAACTGTACCAAACAAGTTGATAATGACCTGTGCGCCCCAGTAACTCATCTGTCCCCATGGCAGTACATAGCCCATAAAGGCTTCAGCCATCAGCACCAAGAAGATCAACACGCCTAATATCCAAACCAATTCACGCGGTTTTTGGTATGAGCCATAAATCAAGCCACGGAACATATGGAAATACACCGTGATGAAAAACAGCGAGGCCCCGGTGGAATGCATATAGCGAATGATGTCGCCTCCGGGCACATCACGCATGATGTATTCAACCGAAGCAAAGGCCTCTGCTGCCGATGGTTTGAAATGCATCGTCAAAAAAATACCGGTAACGATTTGGTTCACCAGCACCAATAGTGCCAGTGAGCCGAAGTAATAAAAGAAATTGAAATTTTTCGGAGCGTAGTACTCCGACATGTGCTTCTTGTAAGCCGGGATTAGTCCGGGTGTGCGGTCATTGAACCAACCCGTCACCCCAGCGACTGCTTTATCAATGGCATTCATTAAGCCGCTCCTTCTGGTGGAACGCCAATCACAATATGAGTGTCGTCTATAAAATGATAAGGGGGTATTTTCAAATTAGATGGCGCAGGGACGTTTTGGAATACTCGCCCAGCTAAATCAAATTTGGACTGATGGCAGGGGCAATAAAAACCACCTTTCCATTCTGAATCAAAAGCTTGCGGCAGCATTTCGGGAACAAACGAAGGCGAGCAGCCCAGATGGGTGCAAATACCGACGATAACGGCAATCTCTTCTTTTCCAACAATCGTTCGTGCTTCATTCTTGGCAAACGCAGGCGTTTGATCAGGATTGTCGGATTTCGGATCCACCAAACGGCTATCCAACTGCACCAATGCAGTTAATTGCGCTTTATCCCTCTTAAAAATCCATACCGGCTGCCCACGCCATTGCACGATCATGCGCATGCCCGGTTCGTTATCGATTTTGCTGATATCCACATCCACTGGGGCACCGGCAGTTTTTGCCCGTGCACTCGGTTGGAATGAGCTGATAAAAGGCACAGAGGCACCGGCCACGCCAAACGCACCGACGACACCGGTAGCGATTAACAAATTACGACGGGTACTGCTGACTTCTTCGTTGGCCATTAGGCGCTCCGATGCTGTCTAAAATGAAAGATAGATGCAGGTCAACCCCCGACCCGCAAGACAGCATATTGTAACGGATGGCCCAAGCAGGCGACAACGGATAAAAACGTGAGGCCCGATTCGCTACTTCACAGGGCCTTTCTGTAACGCTCGGCCAACTGCCCGACACGCGCGACATAAAGGCGCGTTTCCTTGTAGGGTGGCACGCCGCCATAACGATCCACGGCACCCTCGCCTGCGTTGTAGGCGGCGGCGGCAAGCGTCAGGTCCTGCTTGTAACGACGCAATAGCCAACTCAAGTACTGCACGCCGCCATTGATATTCTGGGCCGGATCGAAGGAATCATTGACGCCAAAGCGTTTTGCCGTCGCCGGAATCAACTGCATCAAGCCCTGCGCACCTTTATTGGATTGCACATGCGGACGATAGGCCGATTCGGCATGGATAATGGCTCTCACCACCGCCTCTTCAACTCCGTAAGCCAGGGCAGCCGCTTTGATTTCAGCAGCAAATGCTGCGGTATTGAGCTTGATCGAACCGAAGCTATAGGAAGTCGCCAGGCCACAGGCATAACAGGAGGGCTGCGAAAAAATGGCGTATTCGCTTCTGATGACCTTGACGCTGCCAACACCCTTGGGACGACTATTGCTGTAATTGGTCGTGCCATTGGCGTCAACGTAGGAATAGGTCGTTGAATAACCCATCCGCAAGAATTTGGGAGCAGCGCCTGCGCCGCTAGTTGGCTTTGACGCCGCAGAAGTGGATGTCGCAGCCACCGAAGCCGTCGTTGAAGATGATCCTGCGGCAACCTGCGTGACAGGTGGAGCGGGAAGTGGATTGGATTTGACTGGTTCCGGAGTTGTTTTCGCTACTACCTTGCAGTCGGCACCGGCAACTTTTTTGCTGGTGTAGTTCGGTATGCCGTCACTACCGACACAACGGTAGAGGTTGCCGGCATTTGCTGCAGCAGCCCATCCGAACAACAGTATAAGGAGACTGAATCTACGCATAGGGCGCAGTTTCTCCCTATTTTTCATAAATTCCAAGTGTTTAGAACAGATTTATGATGGTTTAGGCGGGGTATGAGGCTAAAATACGCTCCCCTTCCTCCCGACCGGATTAATCACCATGACCGGGATTCCCGCTGCTGGTAAGTTATTCATCAAAACCCACGGCTGCCAAATGAACGAGTATGACTCGGACAAAATGGCAGACGTACTCGCGGCCGAACATGGCCTGGAACTGACCGACAACGAGGCCGACGCCGACGTTATCTTGGTCAATACCTGTTCGATTCGCGAAAAAGCCCAGGAAAAAGTGTTCAGCCAATTGGGCCGCTGGAAACAGCTCAAAAAAGACAAGCCACACCTCGTGATCGGTGTAGGCGGCTGCGTGGCGTCGCAAGAAGGCGATGCGATCATCAAGCGCGCGCCGTATGTCGATTTGGTGTTCGGCCCGCAAACTTTGCATCGCTTGCCGCAAATGATCGACGCCAAGCGCGCAACCGGCCTGCCACAAGTAGATATTTCATTTCCGGAAATCGAAAAATTCGACCGCCTCCCCGAGCCACGCGCCGACGGCCCAACGGCTTTCGTTTCGATCATGGAAGGCTGCAGCAAATATTGTTCGTTCTGCGTAGTGCCCTACACCCGTGGCGAAGAAGTGTCGCGCCCATTCGATGACGTTCTTCTCGAAGTCTCGCAACTCGCTGCCCAGGGCGTACGCGAAGTGAACTTACTCGGGCAGAACGTGAATGCTTACCGCGGTGCCATGTTTGAATCCGACGACAAAGCAGACCTGGCTTTGCTGATTCGCGCTATCGCGCAAATTGAGGGAATGGGTCGCATCCGTTACACCACCTCGCATCCGATGGAATTTAGCGACTCATTAATTGAAGCGCATCGTGATGTACCCGAACTGGCATCGTTTTTACACCTGCCAGTGCAATCGGGCTCCGACCGCATTTTGACCGCGATGAAACGCAATCACACCGCGCTTGAGTACAAGGCGAAAATTCGCAAGTTGCGCGAAGCAAAGCCCGACATCACGATTTCGTCAGACTTTATTGTCGGCTTCCCGGGCGAAACCGATAAAGATTTTGATGCCACCATGAAGTTGATCAACGACATCGGCTTCGATCAGAGCTTCTCGTTTATCTATTCCAAACGCCCGGGCACCCCGGCTTCTAATTTGCCGGATGATACGTCCGATGAAACAAAACACCTGCGCTTAAACCAGTTGCAAAAAACCATTACCGACAATGCCCGCACTATTTCCAATGCGATGATTGGCACCACGCAACGTATTTTGGTTGAAGGCAATAGCAAGAAGCACGAAGGCGAATTGACGGGCCGTACCGAAAACATGCGTTACACCAACTTCATTGGCCACCCGCGTTTGATTGGCCAGTTTGTCGATGTGTTTATTACCGATGCGATGACTAATTCATTACGTGGCCGCCTGGTGATTAATGAAATGGAAACTGCTTGACTCGTATCACGAGAAATACAATCGTCTCCTTTAGTCAACGCCACCCCCGCGAAGGCGGACATCCAGAGTCGAAATTATTCCCATGAATATTCCGCGCATTGCCATTTTTTTAATTTTATTTGCATTTGCCATTCCAGCGATCTGTGCTGAAGAATACAAAAACATTCGCCCTGCCCAATGGGCTGTGCCGCTCGAAATCAAAGGCTTGCCTAACCTGCACCAGGTAACACCGATGCTCTATCGCAGTGCACAGCCGGATGCAACGAGCGGTGAGGCATTGCAAAACCTTGGCATCAAAACCGTCTTAAGTTTTCGCAAACGCGACAAAGATAAAACTCTGCACAATACACCCGGCGTCACTTTCAAACGCTATCCCCTCTACACCTGGGATATCGAAGAAGAAGACATACTCGCGGTTTTAAGAATCCTGAATGACCCCGCCAACCAACCGATTCTGGTGCATTGCACGCACGGTGCCGACCGCACTGGATTGATGATGGCCAGTTATCGCATGATCGTGCAGAACTGGACGAAAGAAGCCGCCATCGCCGAAATGAAAAAGGGCGAATACGAATACCACGTCATCTGGAAAAATATCGAACGCAGAATCCATAAAATGGATATTGAAAAGATGCGCTCGGAACTATACGCGGCGAAATAATCCGCTACCCAGCCACCCACGAAAACGCTAGCCTGGAAACATGAGCCAAACCCATCATCGCGACTTTACCCTTAGCTCCGACGACCCTGAACGTCTTGCCAATCTCTGCGGCCCGTTCGACGAGCATCTGCGTGAAATCGAAATGCGCATGGGCGTTGAAATTGCCAATCGCGGCAATGTGTTTCGCATCAGCGGCGACAAGAAAGCCGTCGATGCAGCAGAACGTTTTATCAAAAAGTGTTTTGCCGAAACCATCGAGGAAACCATCGATCTTCAAGGCTTGAATATTCGATTGGGAACGGCCGAATACCAGCGTTTCTGCGCGCCGGAATACTCGCCGCAGGAAGTCGTTATCAAGGTCAAGCGCGGCGTGGTAAAAGGCCGGGGTGAAAACCAGGCCAAATATCTGCATGCCATCGCGACGCACGATATCAATTTCGGGATTGGCCCGGCCGGTACAGGAAAGACCTACCTTGCGGTGGCGTCTGCCGTCGAAGCCTTGAACGAATCGCGCGTACAGCGGATTTTATTAGTTCGTCCTGCGGTAGAAGCCGGTGAAAAACTGGGTTTTCTGCCAGGTGATTTGTCACAGAAAGTGGACCCGTATTTGCGCCCGCTTTACGACGCACTTTATGAAATGCTGGGTGTCGATAAAGTCATCAAGCTGCTGGAACGCAACGTCATTGAAATCGCGCCCTTGGCCTATATGCGCGGACGCACCTTGAACGACGCCTATGTCATACTGGACGAAGCGCAAAATACCAGCATCGAGCAGATGAAAATGTTCCTGACACGAATCGGTTACGGCTCAACCGCCGTCATCACCGGCGACATGAGCCAGATTGATTTGCCAAAACACCAAAAATCCGGTCTGCGCGACGCCATCGATGTGCTGCGAAACGTCGAGGGGCTCAGCTTCACCTTCTTCGAAGCCAAGGATGTTGTACGCCACCCGCTGGTGGCAAAAATTGTTCGCGCCTACGATGCCAGAGATGCCACCAACGACAATGCCGACAAATAAAACGTAGGAGCACTCACGAGTGCGATTGTCAAAAGTGATAGTAGCGTTGATCGCGCTCGTGCTCGCTCCGCGAAGATTATGAAAATTACGCAACACAATAATGCTTATGACTCGAGATGAATCCAATACCGTCGTCTATGACATGGACGGCACACTATTTAGGGGCGACTGTGGCGGTGCTTTCATCACGCAGCAGATCAAAAGCAACTTCCTGCGGCTGCTACTCTCTATCGTGATTGCACCCATTGCGTTTCCGATGCTGCATATTCAATCGCTCAGAAGACTAGGAGTATCTGCCTATTTATGGATAGCGAGCATTGGTCTGAGCGAAGTCGCCTACAAAACCCTACTGAATAATTTTATTGCACAGTACCGCATCCGGCCTATTGAGCCGGTGTTAACCCAGTGCCGCAAGGATATTGCCGAGGGCAGAAAAGTCGTTATTGCCACGGGTGCCGGTTATGAAATGGCGAGTGCTTTTATCAAAAGTCTCGGCATGGAGAATCAGGTCGGCCTAGTGACATCGCAAAGCCGGAGATTTTTAGGCGGCATGATTTCATCGGTGCAAAGCAATGGCGAAACCAAGTTGCAGGAATTGATCAAGCACGGTTACCCACCACCCTATTTACGGGCCTATAGCGATACCGCCAGTGATCTGCCGATTTTGCGATCGGCAAATACTGCCTTTCTCGTCAATTACCGGGAATCGGACCGTGTGTATTTGAGCCGCCACCTTGGCGATACACTCCAACTGATTGCCATGACCCCTGCCTGACTTTCTGGCGTCATGAATCTGATGTAAGCTACTGACTTGTATCGAGGTTCTCATGAAAATTCAGGATGCTGTTACAGCCCTCGCGGTAACGTTGCTTTTCTCTACTACTGCCGTCCAGGCCAAGACCGAACAAACAACCAGTGCATCCAGATCGCTGATTGAAAAAACGGCAGTGATCATTCCAAAGACCGTCAAAGACTTCCGTCTGGTCAATGTCGACTACGACAAGAAATTCAAATCCAGTGGTGTTCAAATACGCTACGTCTCCCTGAAACATCCTGATATCCCACTCGATTTTTTCATCTATCCGATGGGAACCGGACCTGATCACGAAATGCTGCAAAAAGGCATGGAGGATTTTACAGGCAGCCTCAAACAAGCCGAAGAAATGGGCTACTTTGAAAAACTTGTCATCCTGCCAGAGCAGAATTTAATTCTCGACAACGAAAAAACCCGGGTCGTCACGGCCGGCGACAAAGCGACTGATCTGGATCCGAAAGACAAAAAAGCCACCGATGAAAACACCGTACTGGCAGCGATCGAAAAATCGCTTGAATTACCCGGGAAAAAACTCGTCATGACCCACACACAAAAAAATGCCGCCATGCAATCGGTGGGCTACCTTTTCTATCGGCAACTCTACCTGACAAAAGTACGGGTCACGATTGGCGCGGAGGTGATGTCCAGTGAGCAATTTGGTGAAATGACGGACCAGGCCGTAGCACTTGTCGTTCCGGCAATTGAAGCGCGCAATATCGGTAGTTGCAGCGACAGGCAAATCAGCATCAAAGTTGACGAGAGCAAAAAATCGGACGCCTTGAGTGGCGATTTTCTACAGCAAATCATGACCGGCTTGACCCAGAATGTTGCCGACAACTGCGTCACAGACCTTGCACTGGGCAAAATCAAAAAGTCAGAATTTGAAGTGGTAACCATTGAGTACAAGCCTGCAGATTGGGGCGATTAAAGACTGTAAAGAGGATTCCAAATGACCCGCGGCCCCATTCAATTTGATGTCAGCGTCAGCTATGGCCTGCCTCGTGCTGGCATTCCGTCCGCCCAAAGCTTCAAGAAATGGGCATCGGCTGCGGTGAAAGGCCGTATCAGAAAGGCGGACCTGGCTATTCGTATCGTCGACCAGAAAGAAGGCTGCTCGCTCAATCGGCACTACCGTGGCAAGGATTACCCCACCAATGTATTGAGTTTTCCGGCCGACTTACCCGAAGGTGTCAACGTGCCGCTTCTGGGTGACCTGGTGATTTGCGCGCCTGTGGTGGTCAAGGAAGCCAAGGAGCAAGGCAAGACGCTGGCAGCGCACTACGCCCACCTCACCATCCATGGAGTCCTGCATTTGCTGGGGATGAACCACGAAGACGAACGCGAAGCGGTGCTGATGGAGCAGCTTGAGCGCGATATTTTGGCCGATTTGGGCTATGCCGACCCTTATGAAGGCGAGAATTGAACCGAACTGAAATCTGAATTTGCTAGACTTACCCTACCGCCCGCCGGGCATCTTGCAAACCCCCATGTCTGACGACAGTAGTAGTCCCATAGAAAAGCGCTCCTGGCTGGAGCGATTAAGCCATGCCTTTTCGGGCGAACCGGAAAGCCGTGCAGACCTGATCGAAATTCTGCGCGATGCCAAGCAAAACGGCATATTAAGCGGCGATACCTTGAAAATGCTGGAAGGCGCACTCAGCGTTTCCGAACATCAGGTCAGCGACATCATGGTGCCGCGCTCGCAAATGATTTCGCTTCCCGTCAATGCCGAGTTTATCGATCTGATGAAAATGGTGGTCGAATCCGGCCACTCCCGCTTCCCTGTCCATGGCGATGACAAGGACGACATCCTCGGTATTTTGTTGGCGAAAGATTTGTTACGCGGCATCGTTGCCGACGGTGGCCCTGGCAATATTCGCGAACTGCTGCGTCCGGTTGTGCTGATCCCCGAATCCAAAAGACTGAATGTGCTTCTGAAAGAATTCCGTCAGTCGCGCAATCACATGGCAATCGTCGTAGATGAACACGGCGGCGTTGCCGGCATCATCACGATTGAAGATGTGCTGGAACAAATCGTCGGCGAAATCGACGACGAACACGATGACGCCGATGAGGCCAGCATGATCGCGGCGCAATCGAACGGCCAATTTTTGGTCGATTCACTTACCCCCATCGCCGATTTCAATGAGCAATTCGGCGCCGACTTTCTCGACGACGAGTACGACACGATTGGCGGTTTTGTAACGGACGCCATCGGTCACTTGCCCGAAGCCGGCGAAGAGTTGAGTGTTGGCCGTTTCCATTTCCGCGTGGGGCGCGCCGACCAACGCCGCGTGCACAGCTTTGTCGTGAGCATTCATGGCAATGACTAGGGGCTGGCTGCTTTTCATCCTCATACTGTTTTCAAACGCCGGATTAACGCAAGCATCTCCATCCACACCCACGCTGCGCGCGGGTGTTATCACGATGGCGCCCGGCGAAGAATTCTGGGCACGTTTCGGACATGACGCCATCATTATCGAAAACACCGCCACGAAGGAATCGATATCCTTCAATTTCGGCTTTTTCGATATGAGCGAACCGGGATTCTTCAATAATTTCCTCAATGGAAAAATGCAGTATCAATTGATAGCCTTGCCAACCGAAGAAGACTTGCAGGGCTATCGCGACATGGGCCGCGGTGTCGGTGTGCAATGGTTGAATCTTGACCAGGAACAAATTCGCAATTTGTATCTGGCATTGGATGAAAACGCCAAGCCTGAAAATTCACGTTACACCTACGATTACTTCACCGCCAATTGTTCGACCCGCGTACGCGATTCGCTGGACAATGTGTTGGAGGGCCAAATCAAGAGGCAATTATCCAGTCCTTCGCTGGGCAATACTTATCGAAGTGAATCGGTAAGACTTGCCTGGCCCGCGAAGTGGATGGCCATGGGCTTTCATGCTGGCCTCGGGCCCGCCTCGGACAAGCCTCTATCCCGCTGGGATGAAGCATTTATTCCGATGCGATTGCGCGATTCATTACGCTTGATCAAGTTGAATGATGGCCGACCATTGATCAGTGGCGAGGAAGAATTGCTGCCGCATCGCCTTTCCATGCCGCCGGAAGACATGCCACCCTGGAAGAAAACCGCATTCATGATCGGCATTGTCTTGGCAGTCGGCATTTTCTTTCTGGCAAAACGTACGCCAAAATTATTGGCGGGTATGGCCGGGGTTTTCTGGCTGAGTGTCGGGCTCCTGGGATGCCTGATGCTGTTTGTCTGGTTTGGCAGCGCGCATTGGGCGGGGTATCGCAATGCGAATTTGCTTTTGATGTCTCCGCTGGCATTGGCGCTCTTGCCGGGGGCTTGGCGCATATTACGGAACAACCCTCCCGGAAAGTACTTCAATCATTTGCTTTGGATCTCTGCCGCCCTCGCCGCATTTGCCGGCTTTCTGCAATTCCTGCCCTTTCTGGCCCAGCAAAACTTTGAGTGGGTGTTGATGTTGTTGCCCGTGCATTTGGCACTCGCCAAATCACTCGCAGAGAACACGGACGACTTGCGGGGCAAGCCCTAGTCGACCATTATTCGACCATGAGCAATGTCATCCCGGAACAACAAATCAGCGGCATGGTCCGCAACTGTGTGGCCTACCGCTCCAATGGCAGCAAGGTTGGCGATATAACGCTGGATGCCATCAGCGACGTATTGCAAAATTCTGACAACAGTTTTGTCTGGCTTGGACTGTATGAGCCAGATGAATCATTGCTGGCAAAACTGCAGGAAGAGTTCGGCTTGCATCCACTGGCTATCGAGGACGCCTCCAAGGCGCACCAGAGAGCCAAGATCGAGTTATACGGCGATACCCTGTTCATGGTGGTGCACACAGCGCAGATGATCAAGGGTGTCATCGAATTCGGTGAAACCCATATTTTTATCGGCCCGCGTTTCCTGATTACCATTCGCCACGGTGCATCGCTTTCCTATTCAGGTGCACGCGCACGTTGCGAACAAAACCCTTCGTTAATGACGATGGGACCGAGTTACGGCCTTTATGCCATTTTGGACTTTATCGTCGACAACTATTTCCCGATCGTCGAGGAATTCAAACGCGAACTGAATGAATTGGAACAGGACATCTTTGCCGAGTCCTTCAAGAAAGACACCATCCAGCATTTATACGAATTGAAGCGCGAACTGACGACCTACCGACTGGTGGTATCGCCGACGCAGGATATCGTCAATCAATTGATGCAATACCATCCGCAATTGGTACGCGATGGCGTCAAGGTTTACTTGCGCGACGTCTATGATCACGTCGTCCGTGTTTCTGAAGCTACCGACACCATGCGTGAAATGTTGACCGCAGCAATGTCGGTGAACTTGTCATTGGTGACGGTTGCGCAGGGCGAAATCGTAAAACGCCTAGCGGGCTGGGCCGGCCTGCTTGCCGCTCCCACACTGATTGCCAGCTGGTTTGGCATGAACTTCAAACACATGCCGGAACTGGCAGGTAAATATAGTTACTGGATTTTAATTGCCGTGACTTTGGTATTGACCGGCGGCTTGTATGCATCGCTGAAAAAAGCGAAGTGGTTGTAAGCCGGGCCCCGGCCCGACATAAACACCATCGCAATCTGCAAAAGCGTCGGGCCGGGGCCCGACCACCTCATTCCGCCGTATATTTCTTTAGCCAGGCATTGACGGTGTCATGCCACAACACGCTGTTGTGTGGCTTGAGAATCCAGTGATTTTCATCCGGGAAATAAAGGAGTTGGCTGTCGATGCCGCGACGTTGCAGGGCGGTAAAAACACCAATGCCCTGCTCAACTGGAATGCGGTAATCGAGTTGCCCATGAATGACCAGCATCGGTGTTTTCCAGTCAGCCACATGATTCACCGGATTATGGCGTTCGTAATTTTCCGGTTTTTCGTAAGGCGTGCCCTGCATTTCCCATTCGTCGAACCATAATTCTTCGGTCGAATAACCCATCATGCGGTTATCCATGATACCGGCGTGACTAACGAGACATTTAAAGCCGTCCGGCCATTTTCCGGCAATCCAGTTCGCCATATAACCACCGTAGCTACCGCCGAGAGCGCAGGCACGATCACCATTCAAGTAACTGTATTTGCCAAGCGCTGCGGCCCAGCCTTTTTGCAGATCTTCGAGTGGCTTACCACCCCAGTCACCCGAGATAGAATCGGTGAAAGCCTGGCCATAACCGGTCGAGCCATGAAAATCGATCATGACCACCGCAAAACCCATGCCCGCATAGGTTTGTGCGTTCCAGCGGTAATGAAAATTATTGCCGAAACTGCCTTGCGGGCCGCCGTGAATCAAGAATGCCACCGGGTATTTTTTATTCTTGTCGAAATTTGCCGGTTTAACGACGTAGCCATGCACCGTTTCGTTATTCCATCCCTTGAAATTAAATTGCTCGTAAGCACCCATCGCAATGCCTTTCAATTTATCGGCATTAAAATTCGAAATCTGCTTGACCTTTGCACCATTGGCATCGGCAATGAAAAGTTGTGCAGGCGATGTCAGCGTACTGCGTGCAAACACCAGGGTGTTGCCAACAATGTCGAACCCGGAAACCGTACCGTTGCCGGCGATCTTGCGGGCAGTACCCGTAGCAACATCAATCGCAAACATGGCATGTGTGCCGACATCGTCGGACACCGTATAAAGCGTCTTACCATTCGCGCTCAAAAAAAGACTATCCGCGCTGCGATCCCATGCCGGGTTGATTTCACGTTTGCTGCCAGTGGCTATATCCATCGCCATCACGCCGAAACGATCCGCTTCGAAAGTCGCACGTTTCATGGCGCGGTAGTACAGCGTTTTACCATCATGGCTAAACACCGGACCGGTATCCATCGCAAGATTATCGGGCGTCAGATTTTTTGGCGAACCGCTGCCATCGGCAGTCACGGCATACAAATCAAAATTGGTTGACCAAGGCTCGGTCTTGCCTGCGATACGGGCATTGAACACGATGGTTTTGCCGTCGGGCGAAAAGGCGTATTCGCTGGCATCGCCGAAGGGTTTGGAAGGTACATCGCCATCGATTCCGTTCGTAATTTTCTTAGGTTCGCCGACGAGCTTCCCATCGGCCGAAAAACCGGCGGTGAACAATTGGTTGCGACGACCATCGGCCCAGGTATCCCAGTGCCGGATAAAAATTTTGTCGTAAACAACACCGGTCGCTTGGCTGGCTTCCTCGCCATCTAGACGTTTTTTCGTACAGGCCAGGTCCGTGCAGTCATTGAAGACTTCAAGATTGAATACCACCGACTTGCCATCAGGCGAAATTTTATAACTGCCAATGTCCAGCGGATAATTCGAGACCTGCAAAGCATCGCCACCCGAAATGGCTTGCTGCCATAACTGCATCGAACCAGACTTGGTGCTCAGGAAATAAATCGATTTTCCGTCACCGGAAAAAACCGGGCTATTAACATTGAAGGCCTCGGCGGTGATACGCACCGGCGCCTGCTTCGAATTCAGCGATTGTTTCCAGAAACCGGTCTTGGCCTTGTTCGCGGCAAAATCCACTTGTCTCAAACCGTAGACAAGCGTTTTGCCATCCGGTGAAAGCGTGGGTTCGGAAACCCGGTCAAAATTCACCATGTCACGTGCATCCATCCCGCGAGCCGCGAAAGCCTGCGTGGAGATCAACATCGGTAGCGCGAAGGCTACAAGTGCAAAACGCTTATTCATGATTATGCCCGGCATAGGAAAGGCCACAGTTTAGGGCCAGCGGGCCATATCGCCAAGCCTCGCCACTAGCCGGACCGGCCAATTCACAGGCTATACTCGGGTTTTCATGCATATCGGAGTTGGTTTGTGACTACAGCAGCCCTCAGCTCGGCAAATACCGACCGGGATACCTTTTTGGGACACCCGAAAGGCGTGTTTATTTGTTTCTTCACGGAAATGTGGGAACGCTTTTCGTTCTACGGAATGAAGGCCTTGTTGTTGTTGTTTTTAGTGGAACATCACAAATTCGGCGATACCGGCGGGCTCAATATGCTGGGCGCTTACGGTGGCATGGTGTACTGCCTGCCGGTAATCGGCGGCCTACTTGCCGACCGCTACCTCGGGATGCGAAAAGCCGTCATTTTTGGCGGCGTTTTATTGGTACTGGGCCATCTCGGCATGGCCTATGAGGGCAATCCCGCCACCGGCACCGGAGACGCTATTGTTCGCGACACATCGGCCTTGCTCGTGTTTTATTTTTCCCTGTCGCTAATCATCATGGGTGTTGGTTTTCTCAAGCCAAACATTTCCACCATCGTCGGCAAACTGTATGAAGAAAACGATCCGCGCCGCGATTCAGGTTTCTCGCTGTTTTATGCCGGCATCAATCTGGGGGCCTTGTTTGCTTCCCTGGTCTGCGGCGTATTGGGCAAAGTTTACGGCTGGGGCTACGGCTTTGGCGCTGCCGGCATCGGCATGCTGGCTGGCCTGATGATGTTTATTTGGGGTCAGAAATATCTACGCGGCCATGCCGAATCTTCTGCACCGGAAAGCTTGAAAGAACGTGTTCTGGGCTTGCCACGCGAATGGCTGATTTATCTCTCGGCCATTATCGGCCTGGTCCCGGTAGCGGCTCTGATGTGGGCAACCGGCAACAATGCATTTACCCTCGATATCGGCTTTGATCTGACCTTGGCGCAAATGCTGATGTCGCTTGTGTTTGGCATCGTGCTGGTCTGGTTCGTGTATTTCATCACCACCCAATGCACCAAGGTTCAACGCGAGCAGATGATAAGCATGATGATCATGATTTTCATGGCGCTGCTTTTCTTCACCCTCTACGAACAAACCTATGGCTCGTGGGTGGTTTTTACCGACCGACTGATGGTCAATAATTTCTTTCCAGAGTTAATCATCGAAGGTGGCTTACCACTTTGGTATTTCGTCGTGCCGGTGCTGATCATGCCAACGGCATTCCTGATTTCAAATCACTTTCATGAAAAGAATCCAGGCTCGAAACTGCCCTTGGCGATCTTCATTTTTGCCGCCGTCATTTCCTTGCTGATGGTGCTCGGCATGGCGGTATTTCAGGAACAAAACGGCGGCTCGCTGACCTTCCTCGGCGCCTTGTTTATTTTGTTGCTCGCACCTATTTTCACCGGTTTATGGGGCTGGCTTGATAAGCGCAATCTCAATCCTAGCAAGCCGATGAAAAATGCAATCGGATTGCTAGCCGGCGCACTGGCCTTTATTCCATTGGTCATCGCGGCACAGCAAGCTGGCGAATCCGGAACCCTGGCAAGCATCTGGTGGCTGGTACTGGCCTACTTCATTCTTGAAATCGGCGAGATGTGCCTGTCTCCGGTGGGCTTGTCTGCGGTCACGCAATTGTCGGTGCCCCGCGTGGTGAGCCTGATGATGGGTACGTGGTTTCTAGCCACTGCGTTCTCCGAATTGCTGGCGCACAAACTCGCTACCCTAGCCTCGGTGGAAGACGCCGGCGCGGTGGTCGAGCACTCCGCCGCATGGACGGAAGCTGCCAACAAATACGGCGACCTGTTCTGGAACCTGACAATCGGTGGCCTGGTATGCGCCCTGTTGGCCTTCATCATGGTGCCATTGCTCAAACGCTGGATGCATGGCGTGAAGTAATTCATCTTGATCGGCAACATAAAAAAACGGCACCCGAGGGTGCCGTTTTTGTTTGAATCAAGTTGCCGATAATTTTATTTGGCTTTCTGGCTACTAGGGCCGATGTGTTTATCGAGGAAGCCAAGTAATCGTTTGTAAAAATCAATCCGGTTTTTCAACAGAAAGTTACCGTGGCCTTCGCCTTCGTAAATCACCATTTCAGATTGCTTGCCGGCTTTCAATAGGGCTTCGTGCATTAACTCGGTATGTACCGGTGCTGCCCGGAAGTCTTCGCGACCGGCTGCCAGATAAACCGGGGCCTTGATTCTATGGGCTAATTTATTGGGCGAGGATGCATCGAGATCTTTGTGTCCCAATGCCTCGTCAAGGAAATTTTCGCCAGATTTGGTGTCCGGAATATCGCCGGTGTGGTACATGGCATTCATGTCGTAAACACCCACGTTACCGAAGGCGCAGCGATATAGATCGGGTTCTTTCGCTACCGCCATGATCGACGAGTAACCGCCATAGCTCGCACCGTACATGCAGATACGATTCGGATTGGCGATACCTTCCTTGATTGCCCACAAAGTGGCATCGGTCAGGTCGTCCTGCATGGTCCCGCCCCATTGTTTATAGCCAAGGTGCGTGAATTTTCTGCCATAACCACCCGAACCGCGGAAGTTGATTTGCAGCACTGCATAGCCATTGGCGGCAAGAATCTGGACATCGCCGTTGTAGCCCCACTCATCCTTCGGACCAAACGGGCCACCGTGCGGATTCACCACCAAGGGCAAATTCTTTCCATTACTGCCAACAGGCAAAGTAATGAAACCTTCCAGCGGCGTTCCGTCACGGGCAATCATGTAAATCGGCTTCATGTTCGCCAGCACTTCCGGCTTGAACCAGGAATTCCTGCTGACCAGATAACTTAATTTCTTTTCCGCACGCTCATAAAGATAGAAATCACCAGGAACGTTATCAGCAAAACCAACGATAATCGCCATCGAGCCGTCTTGCGTAAAAGATGTCGGCGCGATGACTTGTGATTTCAAACTCGCTTGAAGACCGGCATGCATCTTTGCAAATTCATTTTCCGGCTGGATGTACTCGAAACGCGGCTTGCCGTCGTCGTACTGAATGCCATAAAGGGACCCGTCAATCGGCGATCTCAGATATTCCGCTGGATCGACGGTGTCGTCGCGGGCAACCAGCGTTCTTACTTTTGTTACGGTATTGAAGGCATACACACCATCGGGACCATCGCTTTCTTCCGACTGCAGGTAGGCAGTTTTGCCATCTGCACTGAATCCGACTGCACTGACAACCTTGTCGGTGACCGCTTCGTCGTTGATCAGCTCCCACTCGGCATCGGCACCGTCACGATAGTAGGTTTTCGCTCTGCGATCACTATTGGCACCGGACGAAAAACGAACAACACCTTGCGGGTCGGTGACAAATGTCGCGCTGCGAATCGGTGCACGCGCAATCGTCGTTCTGGCACCGGTTTTCACATTCATCTTTTGTACTTGATTGAAACCACCCGGCTGAAAAAGCGAAATAACCACATTGTCGTCATCATTGCGAAGCGTGCTGATGATGCTGGCACCCATCAAGCGATTGCCCTTGCCGGTAGATCGGACACCTACCAGTGCAGCACCCTGGCCGGTACCGTCGGCGTTGACGCCGAACAATTCACCGGTGCCCTGTGGCTGGCTTAACTCACCTGATTTTTCGCCGACGGAAAACAGGATACGGGTTGGATTGACCCAGTTAAAGTCGCTGACATAGGTTTTACTGGGCAAAACGACTCTACCGTTAACCTTCATGTCGCTACGACGCAGAATCACCAGTGCAGACCGGTCTTCCTGAGGAATGGTGGCTGCAATGAACTCGCCGCTAGGCGAGATTTTCATGGTGCCAAAAAGATCACGCTTGAGAAATTGTTCGAGCGGGATGGGTGCTGCCGTTTCGGCATATAAATTCATTGCCGACACAGAAAACAGGGAAAGAATCGAAACAACAATTAATTTCTTCATGGAATCCTCGGTTAAAACCATTTGTATTGCATCAAAAAAATTCGGCAAATAAAAGCATCAG
>JAYWIC010000188.1:0-7159 GCA_043789195.1 Arenimonas sp.
CTCCTCGGTCACCCGCTTGAGCTCGGCCTGAAGCCTGCGCATCTCTGCCGACGAGGCGCTGTCGGCCTGCTGCGCTTGCGGCGACTTGCGCTGCTCGCGTACCCAGGCATACAGCGAATCGATGCTGATCCCCAGCCGGCCGGAGACTTCCCGGACCGATCGCCCATGTTCGATCACCTGCTTGGCCGCCTCGGCCTTGAACTCGTCCGTATAACGCTTACCGCTCATATCCACCTCCGTCGTTGCCGTAATGTACGACTCGGAAATGTCTACTGAATGGGGGGCGATTCACACTAACCGAGGCGATTCTGCTGAAGATACACCAGAGGCTTGGCTGTCCCGGCTATCTGCGGATTCCGATTCACAGGGGGGTTCCGGTTTCCGGCAAAATCAAATCCAATGGATCCCGGGTAGCTTTACGATTGTCGCAATTCCAGAAACCAAAGCCTACAGATCCTGCTTGTCCACGGTACCCGGCGTTTCATTTTTTGCAGCTGGGGGTGTAGTTTCAGGCCCCCATTTACCGGTGCGAATCTCTTCCGGGTTCAACACTTTCTTAGGTTGCGGAAACGGGTCCTTGACGTTGTCTGACACCGGAGGAGCAGCTTCCGGCATCGTCCATTGGCTGGTGGTCTCCGGTTTTTCAGCATCGCGATAAAGCCAGACAGCCGTCATCAAACCTGTGCCGAGGATGGCAAGTGAAAAAAATAGTTTCCAGGAGCGACTTGGTGACATAAAAAAGAGACCTCTGCATGTAGATCGCTGCCAAATCATAACCATCGGCCGGGCTCAAGCCCGGCACCAGGCATAACCATCGCTGCAATGCGTCAGATAAGTAGCTCGGGGTAATACAAGCATCATTGCATTGTGTGAAATGCGTCGGGCCAGAGTTACGACGTACAACTCTAGCCCGATGTACTGTGGTAGTGATTCAACGAAATGAACCCGACCCATTTTTTTGGACTAGGGCCGGACGCACAAGAGAATTTAGCATGACGTATCGTGACGGATCATTTTAGATGCGGGCTCTGAGCACCATTCACATAGCCATTAGAAACCTGGACAGTAGCATTTCGAAAGCACCTATCTGGGGCTGACCAAACGTCTAACGTTATGCAGCCTTTGTCAACTTTTACATTCCTAATTCCATCCCATGATATGGAATCTGTCGTCCAGCGGATTCCATCTGAATCGATGCACATCATTGAAATGAAATCCCAGAGAATAATAATCTCCAATTCTTCATGATAAAGAATGCCCATTATTGGTTCAACAGCAATCGGACTCCACTTTTCTGGGTTGCACACATCTACAATGTATCCAGAGCCCCTGGAAACAATGATTGCCTTGCTTCCACTAGGATCGCTGCCCGCAAAAGTAATCGCATTGGGTGAAATTTTTCCCTGAGCAAATGTCCCTAACCACGCAGCACCATTCGGAGGTCTGAATTTTACTTCTAGGCCGTCGACATAACCACCCTTAACTGCTCCAGGATAGCAATAAACGACGTTGCTCTCTTCGGAGTCAAGAGTGATCTCTGCATCGTAATTAGTATTTTTATTCGCCTTAAATTCCATGTTAATCACTTTTTATCTGGTCTAAATAAACGATGGTCAATAACTTCAGTCCTTCCCGTGTTTGAAACTCTTGCGCCGATTTCGTATGTTCCTTGAACAACCTTGGATGGCGTATGGCCAGTTATTTCTCTAACGTTCTCACCTCCTACCCAAATGCGTTTTGCGCTATAGATAGGACTGCCTGGCAGTGTAAGTGAGCCTCTGCGGGAATACATTGCATAACTACCTGAGTTACGTACTTCACGTGTACCTGAAAATATCCAACTATTTAGCACTTCTGGAAAATTATGGAATGGGCCCGGCTCCTCCGCTCTGCGAACAAGTTCTCGCATGGAGTATATTCGATTAGGCTCTGAGCCCACTTCTCTAGTTATGGTGCCTGAAACTGAAAATTCCGCCTTAGCTACAGTAGTTTCGGCTTTAAAAAATGATCTTGCCTCAGTGGAAAGTTTTCTCGCAAGTCCTGATCCAGCTCTTGCCTCTCCAGAAAAATTTAACCATGGCCCAAAAGTTTCTGTGGCCCACTCTAATAATGAAAAGCTATCCTTAGCGACAGCGACTCCCCGTTCAACGCGATACAGATTATCAGAATTCATTCCGGCATCAGCGTAACAAGTAGCATTGCACGTACCATTTTCTTCAGGCGGCATGGCCTGATACCCCGTCGGATCCACCAAATTAGTCGGCGTATTATTCGCATACGCATACCGACTCAAAGTCTGCGGCTTCTCCGGATCCGGCGCGCCACTCGGATCGGCGGTCACAAAAATGCCAATCGACGGATTCATCTCCCGCGCACCCATGTGATACAGGCCGGTGATGTCCAAACGCTGGCCGGCCAAACCAATCGGGCCGGTATAACCACCGGTTGAGAGTTTGCGGCCGTAGGGCGACAGCACCTGACGGCCAATCACGCCGCCAATGTTATCGGTCATGGTGCTGGCCGAGTTCAAATGGTCGCCGTGATAGAAGGTGAGTTGCTGATTAACACTGCTGGCAACGCGGCTTTCACCAAAGAGGTAGTAAACAGTCTGGAGGCCGGTGGCGCTATCGTATTCGCTGAGCTCGTGGGTAAAGCTGACCGTGCCAACGCTGGTGCGTTCGCCATCCGGGTTATAGGTACTGGCAATGCCGCCGACATTGACCGGCCGATTTTCAATATCGAACACCAGTGTCGTGACGCCATCGCTGCTCATATTGCCGTTGGCATCGTAGTTCAGCGTTGCACCACCAACGGTTTGTGGGGCATAGGCCGGTTTGCCGCTGCCAATGGCGCCGTAACCATAGGTACCCAAACGGCTGTTGGAGGTAATCCGGTTGATTTCGTCGAAGGTGAACGACTCGTCCCAGAGATTGCTATTGACGTTGTTGGCCGATGTCATGCGACGCAGATCGTCGTAGAGATAGGTCCAGTTATCGTCGGTCTCCAAAGTGTTGCTGCGACTGGTCACTTCGCCGCGCGCATTGCGTTGCAATGCCACGCTGTGAATCAGTGTGCTACCCAGAGACGCACTGACCCCTGTCAACCAGAAGCGGTTTGGGTCGTAGCTAAACGTTTCCACCACACCATTGCCGAGCGTGCGTGTCGCCAAATTGCCACGGGCGTTATAGGTCGCAGAAGTGACGATGCTATTCGATGCAAAAGCGCTGGACACCATGCTGTTCAGGCGGCCATTGCTGTCGTAATCGTAGGCAAGTATTTCCTGATTTGGATACGTCAATGTGGTGACACGACCTGCTCCGTCGTAGGTGCGGGCGACAGTTGGATTCATGGTATAGGATTTATTGATTTGCGGACGCTCATCGATCATGCGACCCATCACATCGTAGGAAAAGAGTGTTCCCGTATTCACGCCATCGCCGCAGAAGCTGGTACACATCTTTCGGCGGCGGCCTATGCCATATGTGCCGGCGTCATAAGAAAAATACGCCAAACTTTGACCCGCCGGCGTTGATTTTTGTACGACGCGGTCAAGCACATCGTAACTGAGCAATATGGTTTGAGCTTTCGCATCGGTTTGCGAAATCAAGCGTCCTTTATCATCGTAAACATAATTCCACGTACCCATGTCCGGGTCGATGCGGCTGGTGCGACGACCCAGCGAATCGAAGACCGAACTGCTGGCATAGCCCTTGGCATTGGTATGCCCGGTTTGCTGTCCAGTCAAATCGTAATCGATGGTGGTGTCGAACATGTCGCTGCCGAGCGTGCCGGCAGGAGCGAGTACGCAGGATTTGCCTATGTATTCTCGTACCTTGCGGATCTGGCCGTAGGCATCGCTATAACGAGTACGCGGCTTGCCCAGCTCATCGCAGGTGGTGACTGTCCAGTCATCGTACTGAAATTGTTGGAAAGCACCGCCGGGGAACGTCTTGCTGGTTACCCGCTGCAAGGCATCGTATTGATAGGTCGTGAATTTACTCGCTTCGCCAGAACCGGCTGGCGCTGAAACAGATGCAACAAGGCCACGATTGTTGTAGGTGGTTTCCACTCTTTCTGAAGAATTATTGAACGACTGCCATTCGCGACCCAGACCGTCGAAATAGCTGGCGGTCCATTGCGAATTGCCCAGGCCGCCATTATCGGCCGAGCCGTCGTTGACAGTGGTACTAACGTATTGCTGGTTGATCGCGCCGAAATTCGCGTAAGCAGTGGCAGTGTAACCACCATCGGCACGCAATTCTTTGGTGATGCGACAAAAGCCATCATAGGTATAGGTAGTGACGGCCAGGTTGGGATCGGTAACGCTCGCCTTCTGACCGCAAACCGTATTCCACGTCAGTGCCGTAGCATGCCCGAGTGCATTGGTGATGCTGGTAGGAAAGCGGCCGTAACCGCCTTCCCATGTAGTCGTGGTAGTTGCACCCAGGGCATCGGTTTCGGTCAGCTTGTTGCCAAAACTATCGTAGGTCGCGTTGCTGCCGATAAATGCACCGGTAGTGCTGAGCAACTGTTCGGTACGAGTAACATCCCCTTTTAGCGGTGCGGATGTTACCGAGGTACTGCCGTCATAGTAGTTACGTTTATGGCGAAGTATTTGTCCTGCAGTGTTGGGGCCTGCACGCAAAATTTCTTCCGCCGGCAGTCCGGTTATGTAGCTGCTCAGGTTCCGGTTATATATGTAGCTTGTATTGCGTTCATCGCCAATAACGGCAGTATCGCCTTGTTCTACCAAATTAGTGACGTTGCCATAAGAATCATAACTAAAATTCTTGCGCTGCGTTTTGCAGGTACTGTTGCCATTGCATTCGGAAATATCTTCTTGGGCAAGCTGTCGTAACCAAGGCACGCTGGTTGCAGCGGTTAGCGTACGGTAAGTACGTGACATTACACCGCCACCAGAGTTGAAGGTTTTGCTTTCTTCTATTTCACCGAGTGAAAACGTTGCACCCTGATAGTAATAGTTTTCAACAAAAGCACCGCTAGGGTCAGTGGTTTTTACATAGCGAAAACCAAGGTGTCTCTTTTCTACCGGGTCCCAGGCAGCGCCAGAGTAGGTGTAATTGGTTGTTGCGGTATTGCCTCGGCCATCGGTAACAGCAATTGATGTGACGGTTTGGGTACGGGGCGGGTTGCCGGTGTTTACCCAATTGGAACTGGAGGTATAGGTAACCGAAGTCGTGCTGCCGTAGCCGTTCGTAATGGAAGTTATGGCGTTGCCGAATGAGTCGCTCGCCTTCAGTATTTTTGGCTCAATTCTATAATTGCGACTATCGTACTGAAAGAAAATATCGTCGTCGCCGTCACCGTCAAAATCACCGATGCGATCAGCGTAACGCCATAGGTCCTTGGTCAAACCATAGCTTGTGTCAACAATTCGGGCGGTATCGAATCCATCGCCTTTCGATTCCAGAATCCGGTGTGAACCTGATGGGAGATAGACTAGATCACAGCGGACAAGTAAGTCCGTTCTGCCATCACCATTGAAATCACCCGTAAATAAATCAGAGTCTTTCCAGGCGCCCGGGGTCATTCCGTAAAGGCTGCCAATATTAATGGGGTTAGTAAAGCTAGTGCCTTGATTGCCGTTGGCGTAAAAAAGTTTTGGCGTTAAATTATAGGCACAAGATCTTTTTGATCTAACTACGATATCTACTTTACCATCCCCATTAAAATCACCTGGTGTAATGGTTGCACAAAACCAGTCGGTATTCGTCAGACCACCGAGGTTGGTAATGTCCGAGAAAGTGCTGAAAAGCGTTCCTGCAAGTGGTTTTGCAAGCAGAACGATTGCCTTGTTGGGGTAGGTCACATTATTGGCTATGTAACTTGGTGTTTGCGCCAACACATCCGTGTAACCGTCACCATCAAAATCGGCAAGTGTCAGTGCAGCGGTGGCCCATTGCGAGCTTGTCAAAGCAGAGCTGCTCGGTATGTTTTGTGCATATGTAAAGCCGTACGTGTCTGCATAGACGACTGAAGCCCAGTGTGTAGGCTGGTTGGAGCCGCTGGTATTTGCATTGTTTTGATTGGGCAGCAATAAATCTGACTTGCCGTCACCGTTGAAATCGCCAACACGAACGGTGAAGCCCCAGCCATATGCGCTGATGCCAGTGGAAGAAGCAATATCATTCAACCAGTTAAAGCCGCCACTTGAATCAGCAATCAAGGTGTAGGCGTTATATTGTGCCGGCGCTTGCTGTACAGCAGAGAAGGGGACTTGTAGAAATAAATCCTGCTTTCCATCGCCATTGAAGTCACCAGGATTTATTGCGGCATACTGCCACTTATAACTATTCATGCCGAAGGAATTGGTGACATCGACGGCGTAATTGAACCCGCCGCTATTATTCGCTAATAACAGGTAGGCAGTAACGGAGCCGCCGTAGGTATATCTGAGCAGAAAATCTTCTCTGCCATCTCCATTGAAGTCACCATTTTGAACAATCGAGTTTCCCCAGATAGTGGGAGTCAGACCGTAATTGCTCGAAATGTCGGCAACAGTGTCAAATTTTGTATTGGTATCCGACCAAGTGGCGGTACTCATTGGCAAACTTATGCTGCCGGCGACAACACCATCGCCGTAAACATAGGCAGAGCGGTCAAATTGCTGGATATTGGTGAGCAGCGAGCGCCCTGTCCGTGCGCTGTTGCTGTAGGTCAATTTATAAGTACGAAGCGAGCTGCTGTTGACAGTCACTGTAATAGCTTTGAGTCGATAACGACGTTTTACGTGTGCATTCTCACCCGTTGCTAGAGTGTCAATGTCAGTTCGTAGTTCTTTATAGATTGTGACGACATGAGCGCCACCGCCATAACTTACAGAGCTTGGGTAACAAGTGTCGTTGGGTTCGTAATATGGAACGTTGCAACTCCAGCTGTAGTAAGCCGTATTTCCGTGTGAATCGCGAACGCTGCTGATTCCCCAGCGGTTATTGGCGATTTGACTCAAAGTCATCACAGTGCCGTTCGGCTGGGTTATTTGCCAGGTACTCGTGTTGTAACTGATTCTTAAAAACGACTGTCTAAGTGTTGCGTGCGTACCACCAAGCGCATAGGAAGCAATCAGTGGCTCGCCATCGAATCGATAAGCGATGGCGCCGCCTTTGTATTCCCTTTCAATTTCCGGAAAGCCCGATAA
>JAYWIC010000189.1:0-7101 GCA_043789195.1 Arenimonas sp.
AGCACCGATTCAAAACGTTCCGGATGCCTTGGCGCCCATAACAATAAAGCGTCGGGAAATTGCCTACGTATGCGCTTGTGCGCGGCAATCACCAGCGCCTCTTCATCGGGATGCGTGCTGGCGGCAATCCAGACAGGTCGCTCTCCCCATACGGATCGCCAAAGTTTCGCCTGTTCGCTTAGCTGGACGGGCAGTTCGACATCGAATTTCAGATTGCCGGTTACCTGCCCCTGATTCGGCCTGATTCCCAACTTTTGATAACGTTGTAAATCGGCCTGTGACTGAGCCGCCACCTGCGTCACGGCCTGCGTAGCGATATGCATCAAACCGGAGATTATTCGATAGCCACGCATCGACCGCTGCGACAGACGCGCATTGACGATCAACAGAGGAATATGCCGTTTGCCAATTTCGACAAACAAATTCGGCCAAATTTCCGTTTCCATGATGATGGCAATTTTCGGGCGAAAATAATTCAGGAAATAGTTGACGGCACCCGGCGTGTCGTAAGGCAAATAGACGTGCTGCACCTGTTCACCAAACAGGCTTTTCACGCGCGCCGAGCCGGTCGGCGTTGTCGTGGTAATCAGCAAAGGCGTTTCGGGATAATGCTCGCGCAGGCTTTTCAGCAAGGGTGTAATGGCGTTCACCTCGCCTACCGACACCGCATGTAACCACAAACACGATGCTTTGGCTGGCGCACGATACATCGCAAAGCGTTCGCTCCAGCGATGGAAATATTCGCGCTGGTTAAAACCGCGCGACACCAGATGGATGAAGGTCAATGGTGTCAGCGCATACATCACCAGGGAATAAATACCAAGGCTGACGCGCTGTAAAAAAGTCAGGCTCATGGGCAAGAGCTTATCCTTGAATATGCTTCAGGCATAGCCGAGGAAACGCAAAAGCACGTTAGAATTTGGCCATGACCGATTCCAAAGCCCCACTCTCTCCAAGCACCTGGCCAAATTGGTTGGCGATTGCATTTGGCTGGACACTTGCACACTGGCCATCGCGCTTGCAAAGCCTTGGCGGCAGGGCGCTGGGGCGACTGATGCAGGCGCTTATGTGGGAACGTGGTCGCACGGCGCGCACCAATATCGCCTTGTGTTTTCCCGAGCTTGACGACAAGAAACGGGAGCAGATGCAGCGCGACATGTTTACCGCTCTTGGCCTCGGGGTATTTGAATTTGTGCGCGCGTGGTGGGGCCGTCTTGCGCCGAACGACCCGTCATACACACTGACAGGACTTGAAAATCTCAGGTCAGCGCAAGCACTCGGGAAAGGCGTGATTTTGGTCTCTGCACACTTCACCACGCTCGAAATTTGCGTTCGTCTCTTGTGTCGCGATGTCGACATCAACGGTATGTATCGCCCACATGATTCGGACGCACTGGAATGGGCGGTGAAAAAAGCGCGAGCCCGCTATACCCAACAGATGTTCAGCCGTGATGAGCTTCGACCTGCCCTGCGTTGCCTGAAACAAGGCGGCGTACTTTGGTTTGCCCCGGATCAGGAAACCCGTCGCGGTGAAAGCGTGTTCGTACCGTTTTTCGGGCAATCCGCCTCCAGCCTGACATCCACGCATCAAATGGCGCGCATGAGCGGTGCCGCCGTATTGCCCTTTTTTCATCAGCGCAATAGCGATGGCAGTTACCGTCTCGAAATATGGCCGGCACTGGAAAACTTTCCCGGCGAAGACGCCACGGAAGATACGGCTCGCATCATGGCCACGATGGAAAAATTAATCCGTCGCGCGCCCGAACAATATTTATGGATTCACCAGCGTTTCAAGCGAACGCCCGAAGGCAAATCACAACATTATTCCTGATGTTGTAGGAGCGCTCACGAGCGCGAAAGGTCTGCGACTATGTTTCAAATTGCCAAAAGAACACTCTCGTAGGCGGATAAAATATCGCAGGTTTTTCGCGCCCGTGAGCGCTCCTACAGGTAGATATCCGGCAAGCCCGGGGGCCGGGTTTTAAATCGGCGATGCACCCACAAATATTGTTCCGGATGTTCACGCACCACCGCTTCGAGTTTTTGCATATACACATGCGTGTCGGCAAGCGCATTGCCACTGGGCCAATTCTGCCAGGCCTCGTCTATGGTGATTTTATATCGGCCGTCGCCATCGCGATAAAACCAGAGCGGCAACATCACGGCACCGCTGCGTTCGATAATCCCCGGCGTGGCGGTCAAGGTGGCTGCGGGGATGCCGAAAAACGGGACAAACGCGTTTTGATAATTGAAGTTCTGGTCCGACGAATATACAACGGCTTCGCCGGCACGCAGCGCCTTCAACAAGGCACGCAAATCTTTCTTTTCAATGCTGTCGCCAAACACTTTCGAGCGCGCGTCTTCAAATGCATGTTCGATGCAATCATTATTGTGGCGCCTTACCACCACCCGGATTTTTTTATCCAGCGCTTCGCCTAAAAGACGTACGGCCAATTCAGTATGGGTGAAATGCCCGGTGAGCAACATCACACCCCTGCCTTCCGACAACGCTGCCTGCAATCGCGCCAAGCCGTGAATTTCGGCCAAACCCGATAAGTTTCTGGCGGGGGCATACCAAGCGCGAAACAATTCGAAGATGCCGGTCACCGTCGCCAGTAAATTACGATTGAATAAATCCTGCCGCTCCGGCAAAGGCAGATTTTTAAAGCACAACTCGATATTGGCCGATGCTACACGGCGACGGCGATACAGAAACGGCCAGCAAGCCAGGCAGGCTAATTTCGCGAATCGTAAAAGCCACAACTGCGGCAGCCGTGCACTCAACATCGCCAGCCAAAAGAATGGCCGGATAAAAATACAATGCCAGGGCGCATTCATGAGCCGCCCTGCTCCCGTTGTTTCTTTTGCTCAAGCCGCTTTGCGTATTTCAAAAACGCGTAGAACGACTGGGTTCTGGCAGCCAGATAGCCGGCCCAACCATTGAGAAAGTAACGCTTCAGGATATAAAACCGGAAAAATACGAAGTACGGATAAAGCAGTATCCGCAAAGTCAAAAAACGTATTTGCTTTTCATTCTCCAGCAGGCCGCTGGAGTAGCGATTTATTTTTTCGACTTTCTGCGCCAGGTTTTTTTCACCGGCGTGATAAAAATTCAGCAACAGATTTTCAACCTGCCCGTTTACTTCCGGCGCTGCATGGACGGCGATCTGATTCATCGCTGCACTGGCTTTTCTAAATAGTCGCAACTGCCAATTCGGGCGCGTCAATGCATGCGGCCATTGCCAGAACAGCCATTCTCGACGTGGAAGACGATAACCATCGATAAAATCGGCAGCAATCGCGTTGCGAACAATCTCAGCCGCTGCGGAATCAATAAACTCATCGGCATCCAACATCAAAATCCATTCGGAGTTTGCCTTGTCGATCGCTGATTGCTTTTGAGGGCCGTAGCCTTTAAAGGCTTCGATAAAAATTTTCGCCGAATAATGCGCGGCGATATCACGCGTTGCATCGCTGGAATCGGAATCAAGCACGATGATTTCATCGCAAAAACGCAAGCTCTCCAGACATTTTGATAAAGTCTCTGCATTGTTGAAGGTGGTGACAACGGCGCTCAAGCTTTTCATGCCACCTCCGGACACGATGGCTCAAAGCGATCCTTCGCGCCCAGACAACCGGCGTAAATCGCCAGCAGCATCAGCCAGCAACCGCCCCAGAAGCTGGCATAGAAAGCCAGATGCGTATTGACCGGAAACAGTATGGCAACCAAGGCCAACATCGGCACGAAGGCCAATTCGCGTGCTCTCGGAGGTGACCAACGCCAGGCTCGCCACATTGCATAAAAACCAAACAACCAGCACATCAAGCCAATGATGCCGGTTTCAGATAACACTTCCAGCAACCAATGATGTGCATGATAGGCACCTTCCTGCTCGCCACTGATGAACGGGTCATCGGGAAGCGCGTATTGTTGATAGACATCGCGGAAATTACGAATGCCGATGCCGTTAACCGGATGATCTTCGCTCATTTTTATCGCCGCTCGCCAGATGCTGATGCGGCCCGAGAGTGCATGGTCAAAATCCTGCGTTCCTCCCATTAATGCTGCTTCGGTACGGTCAATGCGGGCGCGTAATTCCGGCGATGCAAAATAACTCGATAGAAAGACAAGACCCGAGATCAGGAAAAAAATCGCCAGTCGGCGCTTTCCCATCACGCGCCAACCGCTCGCCAGCAACACAATGCCAAACATCACCCACGCCGCGCGTGAGCCCGCCCACAAGATGACGGTTCCCACCAGCATTGCCGCTGCACTCCATGCCCAGACACCGCCACGTTGATGCGCCCAATCCAGAGTAAAGGGTGATAGAGCGGCAAGCACCAGACCCAGTTTCAAATTATCGGAGCCGAAAATTCCGCTTAATCGATCTTCGGTCATCGCGCCGCCAAGACTGAAACCGGTCAGCACTTGTACGAAACCATCCAGCGCCCAGAACAAACTGATGATCGCCAGCCCGGAGAAGATTAAATGCCGGCCTTTTTGATGGGACACCGACAGCGCTATCAGCCAGAGAAAGGGTAAATAACGACAATCCAGCATTACTTCGCGCCATGCCCGTTGTGCATTGATGGCATCGAAAGCTGAAAAAAATTCCGGCAGCCAGTACGCCAAAAAAAACGCCAGCGTCATCAACCAGGCTTCACGACTCAGCCAGGTTGAACGGTGTGAAATTTTTTGCCACAGCATTAAAAGAAACCCAAAGACTGCCCCCAGACTCATCACGCCTTCCGCCAAGCCGGGCAACGGCCACAAGGCCACGAAGGCCAATACCCAATAAGGTGTCCAACGGGATATCGCGTCAGGGGCAGAGTTGTTCATACACCGCCATCATATGGGTTTGCATATCGGCCAGAGCAGGTAGTTCAAGCTGTTCCGGAACGATGTTATTTTTGAGAATATTTTCTGCCAATGCTGCCAATGCGCTTTCATCAAAAGGCTCGACCAGTCCCTGTGGAAAATACCGTTGCAGGTTTTCTCCAACGCCGCCCAGATGCCAACCAATCACCGGCTTGCCGATACTCAAGGCTTCCAACACGGTACGTCCGAAGGCTTCGGGCTTGCTCGAAAGCTGTAACACCAGATCGCTTGACGCATAAGCATTGGCCATCGCCTTGATCGGCCGGGTAAATTCGACAAATTCGGTAAGACCAAGACGGTCTGCATGGTGTTTTAATTCGTCGAGATAAGCCTCACGCCCGCCTTGATTGGCCCCCAAGCAGCACAAACGCACATCTCCCAACCTGGGTCGCAATGCCGCCAATAAATTCAATGCCATCACATGACTTTTCAGGCGCGTGGCACGGGCGGGTAACAATAATAATTTTTCACCTTTCAGACGGGGATATTCGATCAGGAAATTGTCCAGCCATTGCCGATGCACCGGATGTTGGTAAGCAAATTCAGTCGAATCAATACCGGGGGAAATAACGGATATTTTAGTCCGATCGGTGTTGGGCCACGTCTGTAACACGTAATTTTTTACGGTGTCGGAAACGCATACGATTTTTTCGCCGCGCAACATCACGCCGCTATAGAAACCCGGCGAATTCAAGCCATGCACACTGGTGATGAATTTAGGTCTGTGAGCGAGATTTCGCATCGCCAGCAAGGCCGACCATGCCGGCATGCGCGAACGGGCATGCACGATATCGGGCTTCAGCACGTTGAGTAATTCACGGAATTTATGGATTGCGCGAAGAATCAGCAGATTTTTTTTACCGATCTCGCAGTAGTAGTGCTCGCTGCCTTCGGCTTCGCACTGCGCCTGCATGCGACCGCCTGCCGAAACGATGATGGAGCGATGTCCGCGTTTTACCAGCGCACGCGCAGTTTCCAAGGTGCTGCGTTCAACACCGCCACTGTGCAATGCAGGCAAACACTGCACCACGGTGATGCGCTTCATCTCAATCGATTAAAACGTATTCGGCGCCGCAGTAGGGGCAGACGCATTTACCTTCTTCCTCAATCGGCAGATACACGCGCGGGTGCGAGTTCCACAAGGCCATCGCCGGCGTTGGGCAGCTCAAAGGCAAGGCATCGCGGGTCACTTCGTAATGGGTTTTGGTATTGGCGGCGGTCAGCATCGAGTCGGCGGTCATAAAACATCCTTGATCAATGCCGCCATTCTAACCGCTTCGTCCTTATCGCGGCAGGTCGAACAGCAAAAGTTCGGCCGCCTGTTCACCGGCCTCAAGCCGTATTTCGGTTTCATCCCGCAAGCCCAGGCCATCGCCCGCGAACAAGGCTTGGCCATTGACGCTGATCTGGCCCGAAACCACTTGCACCCAGCCAAGACGTCCCGGCTGCAGCGGATGTTGCAGGCGTGTGCCTGCATTCATCAGGCTGCTGTAAAGGCTCGCCTGCTGGGCGATTTTCAATGAACCTTCGGCACCATCACTGGAAGCCACCAAACGCAGGCGGTCATCGCGCTCACTGATGGGGAAGGCTTTTTGTTCATACGAAGGTGGAATATTTTGGGTATCGGGCATGATCCAGATTTGCAGAAAATGGACGGGCTCGGTTTGCGAGGCATTGAATTCGCTATGTCGAATGCCCGAACCGGCGCTCATGCGCTGCACTTCGCCTGGGCGAATCACCGATCCGGTACCGATGCTGTCTTTATGTTGCAAGGCACCTTCCAGAACCACGCTGATAATTTCCATATCGGCGTGTCCGTGGGTAGCAAATCCGCCACCCGGTGCAACACGATCTTCGTTGATCACACGCAGTGGGCCGAAGCCCATCCAGGCATCGTCCTGATAGTGGCCAAATGAAAACGTGTGTGCAGAATCCAGCCAACCGAAGTTGGCTTTTCCACGTTCGTGGGCCGGGCGGTGGATTAGCATCTTATTGCTTGGCCTCGGAAGCTTCCATCGTGATGCGCAATGTCACTTCATCGCTCACGTTTGGCGCGTATTTACCGACGCCGAAATCAGTGCGCTTTATCTTTGTGACTGCATCGAAACCGGCAGTGGGTCGCTTGGACATCGGATGCGGCCCAATGGCATTGATGGTCACGTCAAACGTGGTCGACTTGCTAATACCGTTAATGGTCAGATCACCGGCCAATTTCAATTTTC
>JAYWIC010000190.1:0-29046 GCA_043789195.1 Arenimonas sp.
ATGGTCAAAGCCATGACCCTCCATCCGGAAGATCCGGGCCGGGTTGAAGTGGATGTGATGTTGCACAAGGACGCTCCCATCAAGACCGATACCCATGCCTCGCTCCAGTTCAAGGGTATTACGGGCGCGTATTACATCGAACTTAATGGCGGCAGTGCAAAGGCAAAATTCCTGGTGGCCGAAACACCGGCAGGCGAGATTCCCGAAATTCCGTCGAAAAAGAGCAGCATCAGCACATTTATGGAGCAACTGCCGAAGATTGCAGAGAAGTTTTCTTCTATCGAGGATCAAACCAAAAAGGTAGTCGCCGATATTGGTGCAGTGACGGCCAAGGTCAAAGAAAATCCATCGCTGCTACTAAGGCGTCCCAAGAAAGACAAAAAGAACGACAAATAAAGTGTGATGCCAAGGTTATTAAATTGAAAATTTTATTTTGGAGAAAGTGTTGAATCAGAATCATGAATCGAAAAGCCGCCTATTCAATCAACAAATTGTCCTGAATTCGCGGCCTGTTGGTACGCCGGATTCCGATGATTTCCGCTTGGTGAAATCCGATGTTCCCATTCCGGCCGTTGGCCAGGTGTTGTTGCGAACGCTTTATCTATCGCTTGATCCCTACATGCGTGGTCGCATGAGTGAAGCCAAATCCTATGCCGCGCCGACCGCCATCGGAGAGGTGATGGGTGGCGGAACGGTATCGCGAGTAGAAACGTCACAACACGACAATTTTTTGCCGGGTGATTTGGTGTTGGGCTTCGGTGGTTGGCAGGAATATGCCATTTCCGATGGCAGTGACTTGACCAAATTGAATATTCAGCAGGCGCATCCTTCGTTGGCTCTCGGCGTACTGGGAATGCCTGGATTTACCGCTTACATGGGCTTGCTCGATATCGGCCAGCCCAAAGCGGGAGAAACCGTGGTGGTCGCAGCAGCGAGCGGGGCAGTGGGTTCGGTGGTGGGGCAAATTGCCAAGCTAAAAGGCTGCCGCGTGGTCGGCATTGCAGGCGGCGCAGAGAAATGCCGCTATGTCCTCGACGAACTGGGCTTTGACGCGTGTATCGATCATCACGATACCGATTTTCCGAAGCAGTTAGCCGCCGCTTGTGCAAAAGGAATTGATGTCTATTTCGAAAGTGTTGGCGGCAAGGTTTTTGATGCGGTATTGCCGCTATTGAACACCGGTGCGCGGGTGCCGCTGTGCGGCATGATTGCCAATTACAACGACACTGGTTTGCCGCCCGGCCCGGATCGTCTGGGTTTGTTGACGCGCACTTTGTTGGGCAAGCGTATCAAGATGCAGGGTTTTATTATTTTTCAGGATTACGGTCCGCGGTTTGGCGAGTTTTATAGTCAGATGAGCATTTGGCTGAAAGAAGGAAAAATAAAATATCGCGAAGATATTGTCGATGGACTTGAAAATGCCCCGCAGGCATTTATCGGGCTGTTGGCAGGTAGGAATTTCGGCAAACTCGTCATTCGTGTTGCCAAGGACTCAATCTAAATTACTCAAAAGGATTCACAATGAAAATTCTCATGGTACTGACTTCGCACGACAAGCTCGGCGACACTGGCAAGAAAACCGGTTTCTGGCTGGAAGAGTTCGCTGCGCCCTACTATGTTTTCAAAAACGCCGGGGCAGTGATCGTGGTGGCTTCGCCACTCGGTGGCCAGCCACCGATCGATCCGACAAGTGACAGGCCCGAATCACAAACCGAGGCGACCGTCCGCTTCAAGGCCGATCCGCTGGCTAAGGCCGTTTTGGCTGACACGGTGAAATTGTCTTCCGTCTATGCCCAGGATTTTGATGCCGTATTTTATCCCGGCGGCCACGGTCCGCTTTGGGATCTCGCGGAAGATGCACATTCCATCAGCCTGATCGAAAAAACATTGGCGGCCGACAAATACGTGGTGGCGGTTTGCCATGCCCCAGGTGTGCTGCGTCATGTTAAATCGCCAGACGGCAACCCAGTGGTAAAAGCCAAAAAAGTTACCGGTTTTGCCAATACTGAAGAAGCGGCGGCCGGCTTGAGTGAAGTGGTTCCTTTTCTAGTGGAAGACATGCTGGTTGAGAATGGTGGACACTATTCGAAAGCGGAAGATTGGAAGCCCTTTGTCGTGGTTGATGGTTTGCTGATCACCGGGCAGAATCCAGCGTCTTCCGAACCCGCTGCCGAGGCATTACTGAAAAAACTGACATGACAAAATTGAGTGCCCTGGAAAAACGCGAACCGGACGAGGCAGCCAATATTGCCGAGATGACCGATATATTGCGCCGCAAAATGCAGCGCGATTATGAAAAGGGCGATACCCGTCGCGATGCGCATCCAAAAACCGTGGGCTTGCTGAAAGCCAGTTTCCGGACTGAACCTGATCTCCCGAAAGCACTGAAAGTCGGGATTTTCGCCAAGCCCGCCAGTTTTGATTGCTGGGTACGCTTTTCCAATTCAAGCGGAAAGATTCAATCCGATGCCGTCAAGGATGCACGTGGGGTCGCGATCAAATTGCTGGCTTCGCAAAAAAAAGGCAAGCATGCCGATGTTCCGCTTGGCCAGGATTTTGTCTTGTTGAGTTCGCCGGTCATGCCGCTTGGTACGGTGGCGATGTTTCGCGACGCCGTTTACTACACGATAGAAAGTTCGCCGGTATTAATGGCGACCAAATTTTTCATGATGGGAAAAGCGGGCGCTTTGCTTGGGCTGCTGGGGCTTCGCATCAGCCCGAATTCGCTGCTCGACATTCGCTACTGGAGCACCACGCCTTACCTGTTCGGAAAGGGGCGCGCCGTGAAGTATTCGTTGTTACCGACATCAACACACCGCAGCAAGAACTCGAATGCCACCGGTGAAGCCTATTTGTCGGATGCCATGCAAGCGCATTTAAACCGCCATGCGGCGAGTTTCGATTTCTGTATACAGATGCAGAAGGACGGTATGCCGATAGAAGATGCCGGTATAGAGTGGAACGAGGATGAATCACCCTTCATCAAGCTCGCAACGCTGCAGATTCCACAGCAAAAGTTTCGCGGCAAGGAACGCTCGGAACTGGCGGAAGAACTTGCGTTTTCCCCCGGCAATGCCTTGCCGGCACATGCGCCACTCGGCGGGCTAAACCGGGCGCGCATCGCGATTTATAAATCACTATCAAAGTTTCGACATGAGCGTGATGGGCGTATCGACATTCAATAGGTAGACGATGGTTCAGGTGTCCTGGGCGGGGGAATCGTCACCCTGTGTGAGTACATGATCGTTTTTCCGATCTGAAGCGATTTTGCCGTCCACTAATTTGATAATTCGGTCACAGCGTTGTGCAAGACGCGGATCATGGGTGACGATAAGAAATGTCGTGCCGCTGGTGTCGCAGACTTCCCGCATCAAATCGAAGACGCTATCGGCCGACTTGGTATCCAGATTGCCGCTGGGTTCATCGGCCAGCACCAATGCCGGCTCCATGA
This sequence comes from Arenimonas sp., assembly GCA_043789195.1. Lineage (GTDB taxonomy): Bacteria > Pseudomonadota > Gammaproteobacteria > Xanthomonadales > Xanthomonadaceae > Arenimonas. Next base: position 3,452 of record JAYWIC010000190.1, read on the forward strand.
TCAGCGAGCGGGCGATGGCCACGCGTTGCTGCTGACCGCCCGACAGATTATTTGCCATATTGTTGGCCAAGGCCTTCAACCCGACCTTGTCGATCAGCTCGGCAGCCCGTAGATGCATGGCATCGTCCGGGCGCCCCTGTTTTGCCAGCAAGGGCAGCATCACGTTCTCGACGGCGGTGAATGCCGGCAGCAAATGATGGAATTGAAAAACGAATCCAATTGCATCGGAACGCAGTTTTGTAATCGCACTGTCGTCCAGGTTATCGGTGGCAATACCGGTGAGAAATAATTGACCGCTGCTGGGCTTGTCCAGCAGCCCAATCAGGTTGAGCAGGGTGCTCTTGCCAGAGCCCGATGGCCCGATAAGTGCAACGAACTCGCCACGACCAAGCTCAAGGTCTATGCCATGCAACACTTCAACTTCGCCTGGCTTGCCCTGTAGGTAGGATTTTTTAACTGCGACCAGTCGCAGCGTAACTTCGCCGGCACTTGTAGCGGTTTTGGCGTTCGCTGAATTGACGGTATCAGCCACGAATGGCCACCGCAGGGTCAAGTCTCGCCGCTCGCTGTGCCGGGAAAACGGCGGCTAACGTGCCCACCAGGACAGCACCTAGGGTGGCATATAAAAAAAGCATGGGATCGAAATCGATCACGAAAAAAGGTGTGCCATCCGGGTTTTTGGCAAAGCCACGCCATGCGGCAAGAAATGCCCAGCCGAGGCCGGAGCCAAGCACAGAACCGAATAATCCAAACAGGGCGCCTTGCGTCAAGAAAAGCCGAAGAATCTGCTTTCGTGTCGTGCCTGTTGCTCGCAAAATACCAATCTCTTTTGATTTTTGTACGACGGAAACTACCAGTACGCTGGCGATGCCGAGGGCTGCCGTCAAACCGACGAATAGCCTAATGACCAGAAAGGTAAAACTTTGTCCGGACAATGCGGTGAAAAACTCTTCGTTGGCGGTGATCCAGCTTTCCGCCTTGAGACCGGTCTGCGCCTGAATGGACTGCGCCATTAATTCGGCCGCAAACGGGTCTGCCACGTTTATCTCCAGCGTGGTGGCGCCACCGGGAAGATTCAGCAGACTTTGGGCAGTGCGCAATGCCACATACACCGATCGGCTATTGGCGGCTTTGTTGCCAAAATCGTAAATGCCGCGGACGGTCAGTCTGGCCGAAGCGCCGGAAGCGGTTTGCAGCGTCAGCTTGTCGTTGACCGACACGCCCAGGTCTTTCGCCAGCTCGATTCCGATCACGACTTCGGTGCTGTTGACCTCTGCGTTGCCGTAGATGATTTTGTCTTTTAGCGCAATTAAATTCAGATAGCTATCCGGTTCAATGCCGGTGAGAGTGACGGCCCGGTTTGCATCGGCACGAATTACGAAACCGGCGCCGGAAACTACCGGTGTAACGACCACGACGCCTTGTTTTTTTTCGATCTGGCTACGCACTTTCTGCCATTGATCCACCGAGCGCAGGCGTTGTGCACGCGGTTGCACCAAGGTAGCCGTTATTTCGCCTCTGCCGGGCTGATGCAAAGGTCGTGCTACTTCTTCAGGTGCTGTCACAATAATTTGTGCCTGAAAATCCAGCGTGCGACTAAAAAGACTGCCCTGCAATCCTGTCAATAATGCCGACATGAAAACGATCACGGAAACGCCCAGCGCTACGCCTGCGATGATGAAAATGGTTTGCAGCAAACCTTCGCGCATGAAGCGGGTGGCAAGAATCCATTCGAACGGTGCCAGGGAGTTCATGGTATGGCAGCGATACGCACGCGAACGCGTTCACCGACACCAATCGTGCCCACGCTCGATAGAATTACGGGCTCCCCGTTCTTCAGTCCGCTGATGATTTCAATTTGATTATCGCCACGCAGGCCGATGCGTACCGGCTGGTGTATCGTGCGTTTTTCGCGCACCACCAATACCCAGGGCGCATCGCTGGTGGCATCACGCACAGCTTCGGCGGGAACTACCAATGCGGCCGTCTTGTGCGCTGTTTCAATATCAACGGATACCGTCATGTCTTGTCGCAAATAATCCGGTGGATTAACGATGCGAAGCTTGACCTGGACCGAGCCACGGGTGGCGTCAATGCCCGGGTTGATATAGTTAACAAGTGCTTGAAATTGCTGGTCGGGAAAGGCGTCCGCCGAGCCAAGAGCCTTTTGTCCGATGGCCAATTTGGCAAGATTTTTCTCATCCAGTTGAATTTCAATCTGGATTTCGCCCGTGACGGCAAGCGCCATTAGGGCTACGCCTGGTTGCACGATATCGCCGGGTGCAATGTGGCGGCTAATCAATACGCCATCGGCAGGGGAGCGAATGGCATCTTGCTCAAGTCTGACCCGAAGCAAGCTCAAATTCGCCCGCGCCTGGGCCAATCCAGCGAGTATCAAGGCGGAGTCGCCACCCTTTGTCTCATTGGTTTGGACTTGCAGCAACGCGGTTTGTTTCTGGCTTATTGCCACATCAAGATTGCGGCGTGCTTCGTCTAGTTGCATTTGCGATACGAAGCTGCGTTTTCTTAAATCCGCCATTCGTTCAAACTGGCTTTTTAATTGCCTGACGTCGGCCTCGGCTTTTTTAAGCCCTTCCCTTGCTGCCGGCAGTGACATTTCACGCTGCTGCTGCCATTTGGCCTGAGCTTGATCAATGCTGGTTTCTGCCTGTGCAATGCTTGCTAGTTCGTCCTGACTATCAAGCTGAATCAACAGCTGGCCACGGCTGACCTTTTCACCTTCGGCAACCGGAATGCTTTTAACACGCCCAATCACTTGTGAAGCGACCGAAACACGTTCGGGTGTTATCACGCGACCACTTGCCACCACGGTTTGTCGCAACTCGGTACTTTGGACTGCATAGGCTTCAACCGGCGTACCTAGCAGCATATTGCGTGATAAAAAAACAATGACAAGCAAAATTAAAACGCCGACAATCCCCACTTTTAACCAAGCCTTTCGAGTCAAACCAGAAGGTTTCTTTTGTGGGTTTGCTTTCGGGTCGGTTTTTGAGGAAGACTTTTCTGGTGCTGCCGTATTTTCGCCCAGGGGTCGGATCGTAGTATCCATCCTTCAATATTGCGTAATGGAAATGTTTGGTCTGTGCGCCAACGTACATTTCCTGTGCGAACCAATACATAGTCGATGCCTGCAAAGCAGCTGCGGCCGCAGGTGTGATGGTCGGTGAATAAGCTTGCGATCTTTAAAAAAAACAATTTAAGCCAGCTCTGCCGTTAATAAAATTCATGAGTGCAATTAATTTTATCAACCCGGTCTTGGGCTTATGAGTGTCAACACACAGAACTCATTGTGCTGAACAGTTAGCGTGCACGTGAGCTGATTCAAATTGAATAACCGTTCCTCAAGAGCCATTTTCTCCGAGCACGCTATGCCAAATTACCCCAAAAATCCGGTATCAAATTTGCCATCAGGCAACAAAATTCCAAGCTCTTGGCAGAATCGTCGCATACCCATTGATGACAGTCCTGTTTCGGAAACAGGGTTTTCAATTCAGGAAAATACTGGCACTACCCAAATCAATGTTGAACATGACCTGCAAAGTGACACATTCCTGAACACCCACGATTTGGGCTGACGATGCTTGATCGAACCGAAACAACGTGATTCATTGGGTGTGCTCAAGCGCACCCTGCCTCTGCGGCGGATTTTCGAAAGATGACGGATGACGGCAATCTGATTGTTTGATTCGCCTTGTAAGATAAATCCGGCAAGGTGCTCTCGGGAGAAGCAAGGCCACCAGGTGTGCTTGAGCCAACCCTGTAGCCTGAATTGTTAGTTCAATTCGATATTTCCGCTGGGGCTGCGGCATTCAATCCAAGGATGTCGCGCATGAATTTGTAGCTGGATTCGCGAAAGCAGGTTTGCAATTTTGCTACCTGCGGGTGCTCCCAGTTTTTTCTGCTCACAAAAAAGTCCAGCGGATTGTCATTTTGGCATGCCAGCTTGCCAGCAAAAAAATCGCGTTTCTGCTCCGTACTCACCGGATGTAAAATTATTGACAGACAGAGGTCCGGAAATGATTGCAATATCGTATCCGGTAAAAGCTCGGTGTTTTCATATGCGTCCTCGCCAATGCCGTAAAGCGAATTCATGACGAAAATCATGGTTGTTTTTTCCAATTCTGTTGGCGTGTCTGCGAGCTGGAAATTCTCGAGCACATCCTTGCGTGCTTGTTCCAGGGTAACGCCGGTATTTCGGCGTTCGGCAAACATCGCTCCTGCGAGACCGAACATTTTGCAGTTCAGGTCATTCTGCGGATCGGTTAGCGCCGCCCGCTGCTGATCGTTGAATGTCTTCTTCGATTCTCCCGACGACAACGCATGATTTGAAAACAAAAGGCAGGAAATCAGAAAAACAATTTTCAAATTCATTTGAAAAACTCCATTTTCATATGCGAGATTCAATTTTGTTGGGGCGATAATATACGAGAAACAAAGGCAGGAGGCCGCGCTCACACGATTGCCGACACACAGCAAATGTTGTCGGGTTAATCTAATTGAACCAAGTGTCCGAATGTCATCGGGTAACTCACCCTGGATTGTTTATCATCAGAACCTGGGTATTCGCAGTGTCTGCCCAGTCTGACACGCAGTAATAATTTCCGGAAGCGTCGTCGGAAACGAAGCGGGGGCGAGCGGTCAAACCGCCATCGGAGCCGATCTCACTCTTGGGCACCTGATCGTCGCTCGTCCCTCGCCATTTCACGAACCAACACAATCGAGGTTTCCGGTGACGCCTTGCCTTGCACGCGGACCTCGGCACCTCGGCCATCGAGCTTTATTGTGAAGTGACCATCGCAGCGTGTTTCAACACGTTTAGCCGTCGGCTGTTTGCCAAATATCTTTCGGACATTCGACCAGGTGCGAGATGCTGCATTGCGCGGTTGTGCGACACGTACTTCGTTGCAGGTGTTGGTCCAGGCATAGACGGGCGCGATCCCGACGTGGGAAATCGTCGTGCCAAGTTCTGCGCGAGTAGGAACGCGGTATCGCTGACTGGTTTGCTTGCTGAGCCAACTGGCAAAATCGTTTGCGGTTGCCAGATCGATACAAGCTTGCGCGGGCGCTGCTGCCGATTGGCAGGCTACCGGTTTGCGACCTCGGTCTTTCGCATAGCGCTGATAAAGCGTTGCATCCACCGCGGCGCTCATGACGGCCAATGCTGGCTGCTTGCCGTCGGACGCCGTGGCTAGTACCAGCTCGGGTCCGCCTGCATCGGTGAAGCGATCGCCGACTGTCATGATTGCCAGGACTTCGTCCGCGATTTTTCGCAGTTGCTGGGGCGCAGCGTCCCACGCTTTCACCACCGCCAGCGCCGGGCTCGCTATGCTGCGATCATAATTGGCGAGCGCATCGGCGAATTGTTTGCGGAGCTTTGTCTCGATGGCGGCTTGCTGCTCGATCACGAGCGCGTCGCGCTCGGCATTGAGCACTGTCACGGCATTTCGCCAACGTTGCCATGCGGTGGCAGAGGCAGTGTCATCGCCGTTGTCCAGCGCGGAGCCAAGGTCCGTCCCGAGTGTCACGAGTAACTGTTGTTGCAAGGATTCCAATAGCACGCGGTCGAGTTCCTGCTCACGTGCGCGGGACAGTTCGGTCAATACATTCGGATTGTCTGGTGGCGTCAGATGGCCGGCACCCAGAAGCGCCTCGACCGTCTCGGCGCGCACCGGTTCAACGGAACTTCTCCACTGCAGGATCGCGAGTGCGACTACGCCAAGCAGAACGACAGCTGCCACGAATCCAATCGCAAAACCCTTACGCTGTTTTGGGCGATCCGGCGCAGGCTGCCGCATGTTGCGTATGGCCAAGCGCATGGCATGGGCATCGGCAAAGCGTTGTTCCGGGTTTACGGCCAGTGCGCGGTCAAAGAATGCCTGCCAATGATGCAGCGTATCCGGCAATGTCGGTACGGGTTGTTCCGTTTGTGCGATGGCGATCGACAGATCGTCCGCGCCTTCGAATGGTCGCCGCCCCGTCAGAAGTTCGAAGGCCAACAGCGCCGTGCTGTAGAGATCCGAACGCGCGTCGACGTCCTGGCCGCGAGCTTGCTCGGGGCTCATATAACCGGAACTTCCGATCGCGCCACCGTGGCTCGTGAGCCGCGTAGTCCGTCGGCGCATGAGCGCAGCGCCGAAATCGGCGAGCAGTGGTCGGCCGTGCTGATCGAACAGGATATTGGCGGGCTTGATGTCGCGATGAATGATGTCCAGCGAATGCGCATGGCCAAGCGCATCCAGCAGGTTTTCCAGCAGTGCGATCACGCGATCCTCGGGTACCGGCTTCGACCAATCCTCTAACGAACCACCCGGCAGCAGAGGCATAACGTAGTACAGGGAACCATCCGACATGCGCCCGAACCGGTAAAGATCGACGATGTGCGGATGGTGCAACGCAGCCAGCCCGCGCGCTTCGTTCTCGAGACGTTCGATATGGCCTTCCAGATCTCCGGTTACGCCGCTGACAACCTTGATGGCTACTTGACGGCCCAGGTTCGTTTCGATTGCCGAATAGACAACAGCCATGCCGCCGCGACCGAGTTCGGATTGCAACTCGTAACCGGGCACGTGAGGGAACTCGCTCACCGCGGGCCAAGTCCACTGGTGTGGCAATACGAGTTGCCATTGTCGGCAGCCTGCATCTGCAGGAGTGAGGTCGAGGTGGTCGCAGGCAGCAATTCCAGGAAGAGGTGCTTCGACATGGACTAGTTCCTTGTTAGTTGGAATATGACCATTGTATTCAGCCAATGATAGGCGCGACCGAACAGAATGTCAGCCTCGGTGTGAATCACGTCAAGGCTATCAGTGCGTCAATGTCGTAACTTCTAAGCAATAAAAATCATAGGGTGCTGTTGAGGCGCAACATTTGGCTTTTATCTGACGGTGTAAATTCACGAATGCGCCACCTAAGAAGTCGGATCATTGAAATTATGCTCAATACCCAATTAGTCTGGTTTAAACGCGATTTACGCACCCATGATCATGTGCCTCTGCGTGAAGCGGCACTACGTGGACGTGTCTTGCCTTTGTATATAGTGGAACCGGATTATTGGAAGGGTGCCGATACGAGCGGGCGCCATTGGGAAGTCGTGCGGGAATCGCTATTGGAATTGCGCGATGCTTTGCATCAACTTGGCTTGCCATTGATCATTCGCAAGGGCGATGCTGTCGGCGTATTGGAAGGCCTTCGGTGTGAACATGCGATTCAGGCGCTGTGGTCGCATGAAGAAACCGGCAATGCCTTCACTTTTGAACGCGATAAGCGCGTGGCCAGTTGGGCGAAGGCGAATGCCGTAGCATGGACTGAAATTCCGCAGTTTGGCGTATTGCGCAGACTCAAGCAGCGAGGTGGTTGGGTCAAGCACTGGGAAGCGCATATGAACCAGCCCGTGCTGGCCATGCCGATGATGATCGAAGCCGTTCAAGATTGTGCGAGTGAATCGATTCCGCGTGTGCAAGAGTTGGGCATTCAAGAAGACATCTGTCAGCATCGCCAACGCGGCGGCAGAAAACTGGCGCTGAAATATCTCGACAGTTTTTTTGCCGAACGCGGATTGTCGTATCACTACCAAATGAGTAGCCCTAATACTGCACCGCAGGCATGCTCGCGACTATCGGTGCCGCTTTCGGTGGGTGCGATATCGATTCGTGAAGTGTTGCAGCGCACCGTCTACGAACGTGAACGTGCAAAAAACAGTGATCGATATCGTGCCTTCACAGCCTTTGAAGCCAGGCTGCATTGGCATTGCCACTTTATCCAGAAATTTGAATCCGAACCCGAGCTGGAATTTCAAAACATGAATCGCGGTTTCGACGGCATGCGCGAAAATCAATTTAATCAGGACTATTTCAATGCCTGGGCCAAGGGCGAAACCGGTTTGCCTTTTGTCGATGCCTGCATGCGGCGTTTGCAAGCGACCGGATGGATCAATTTTAGAATGCGCGCAATGCTGGTGTCGGTGGCGTCTTATCAACTATGGCTGCATTGGCCGTTGATAGCACAACATTTGGCAACACTATTTACCGATTACGAGCCCGGTATTCATTACCCGCAAGTGCAAATGCAAAGCGGCACTACGGGCATCAACATTCCTCGTATCTATAATCCGGTGAAGCAATCGCAGGATCAGGACCCACGCGGCCAATTTATTCGCTATTGGGTGCCTGAATTACGCCGGTTGCCCGATGAAATGATCCATGCGCCCTGGTTGATGGATACGGATCAATTGAAACGCCACGGCGTGACGCTAGGTGAAAATTATACGATGCCGATCATCGAACCCGAACAGGCTGCGCGCGAAGCGAAAGCCAATTACACCGCGTGGCGGCAACGAACGGAGACTCGCGAGCTAAGCAAAATCGTGTTGGACAAACACGGCAGCCGAAAGAATAATCGTCGAAATTTCAAGGGTAAAAAACAAAAATCCCCACAAAAAAATTTGTTTGTTTAAAGGCCATAGTCCATAGGGTGCGTTTCTAACGCACCAATGCCTAATGCCTGATGCCTGAGTTTGAGTTTGAGTCGGAGAAAAATGATGACCATCTGATGCTTGTGTTCGCTTTGTGTGACGCATCCGGCAGGGTGCGTTTGAAACACACCCTATGGCGTTCTTGTCGAGCCATTCCACCAAAAGATCATGCCGGGCGTATTGGTGGGGCGCAGCAAATGCCATGCCGCTGCTGCCGACACGCAGCCCTTTTTTTCATAGTGTTGGAAGTGTCTGCCTGGTTGCGCTATCTTTGACAAACGTTGGACCTCTTTGAATGGATTGAGCCAAATGTCAACAATATTGCCACCGCCGATAATCGCCTGCGCCCGTGTCATCTGTTTCGCCTTGGTTGACGATGACGTGCACTTTACGGGTCGTTGCGAGATCGTTATCGACGGGAAAGCGCTCGGGCCAGTCAAACGTCTTGCCATTTGTACGAACCCCATAGGCAACGCGCTGCTATCGCTTTATTGCGATGAAGACTGGAACTGTCTGGCCGCCGCCGGGCATGCCAGTGTTGAGAAAGCCAAGGCTTCTATCGAGAGCGCTTACTCCGGGATATCGCATAAATGGCAGGATTCAAGCTCAATCGATGCAAGCGCGGCCTTGGATATTTCAGAGCATTTGACGCCATGCTCGTTTTGCGGCAAACGTGGATTCGAGGTTGCCAATTTTATTGAGGGCAACCATGCCCGTATCTGCAATATGTGTGTCGAACACTTTCATCTGATGTTGAATCCACCAGTGACATAAGCCAATAAGCTGCGCGGCACATGCGCCCTGAGCAGGGTCATAAAATCAAAAATAATAGTCGCAGCAGCGATGCGCAGTTCTCACTGATTGCGATGGGCGGCCACCAGCATTTCGAGGCGCTGCACAATTTCGGAACGTCCATCGCTTGTCCGTAGTCTTTCGGCAGCGGCAAGTCGCGGGCCTTCGGGCATTGCAATGGCTGCTTTGATGGCATCGCCAAGTTCGGCTGCCGTGATTTTCTCCATCGGCACTGGGTGTGGCGCAATACCGGCCAGGTGCAATCGGTGCGCGTGATGGAATTGGTCGAGGATGAGCGGCAGCAGCACCTGCGGCACGCCCGCGCGCAGTGCCGAAGCCGTGGTGCCCGAGCCGCCATGGTGGACCACGGCCGCAGTACGTGGGAATAACAATGCATGCGGTGCCTCTTTCACCACGCGCCAACCTGCTGGTAGCGCTCCCGCACCGAGCCCGGCCCAGCCGGCGCCGACAATGCAGCGTCGGCCGGTGGCCGATACGGCATCGACGATTAATTTCCCGACCCGATCGGTGCCCTCGGATGACATGCTGCCGAAACCGACGAATACCGGCGGTTCTCCGTCTGCGAGCCAGGCGTCGAGTTCGGGGTCGAGCGGCGTCGGATCATCAAAGTAAATGAAGTTGGCGTACGGGTAGCGACCTTGCCAGTCAGGATCGGGAGGAAACAATGTTTCGTCCGCCGCGATGACCAATGGAAATTCTTCCATCAGATGCTGCCTGAATCCACTGATGCGGGGCATGCCGATGTCGGAACGCGCCTTGTTGAGGGTGCCGCTCACCAATATGTCGCCGAGAAAACGGTTCAAGCGCCAAAGTAATGTGTTTACCCAGTGGGGCATGCCGTGCCGCGGAACCGTAACCGGCGGATGTAGGCGGGATGGGAGCATGCAGGTGGTAAAGAGCACGCCAAGAATAGGCAAGCGCAAGTGCTCGGCGACCGAAGGCGCCATGATGGCGACGCCTCCCCACAGTATCGCGTCCGCGCCTTGGCACACGGGCACGAGTTGTTTTAACTGCAGCGGAACCTGTTCGGCAAGACAACGCCGCGCGCCTTTGAGCATTCGCAGCGGATTGCCGGAAAAAATCTGGCGGTTCTCCGACATGAATACCTGCATGTCGATGCCGAGCGGCGCGAATTCAAAGCCGAGACTTTTCACCCAGCCCTCGAAGTTCGGCGGTGCCGCGATCACTGGTATGTGTCCGCGTGCAGCCAGCACCTGAGCGAGCGCCAGCATCGGCTGCATGTCGCCTCGGGAACCGACGGTGGCGAGCACAATGCGCAAGGGTTGTACGGTATTCAGACCTTACTCCCGGATGCAATCAGAAAAGTATGCATTTCGCCTTTGCCTTTGACCTCGATGACGCCACGGTCATCCAGCCTGAAGTGAGGCCGCAGCAGTGCGGCGGTTTCCGTGCTGCAGTGTACTGCGCCGGGCACGCCGTGTGACTCGAGGCGGCTGGCGGTGTTCACGGTATCGCCCCAGAGGTCGTAAATGAATTTTTTGCGCCCGATCACGCCGGCCACCACCGGCCCGGAATGCAGGCCGATACGCAGTGAAAGCGACTCGCCGGTTTCCGCTGCGATGCGTGCCATTATCTCCAGCATTCCGTGAGCCATTCGCGCTGCGGCTTGCGCGTGGTCGTCGCGGCGCTCGGGTAGCCCGGCCGCAGCCATGTAGGCATCGCCGACGGTCGTGATCTTTTCCAATCCGTGCGTCTCGGCAAGTGCGTCGAACTCGGTGAAAATACGGTCGAGCAACTGCACCAGCGCATGTGGCGTCATGCGCGTCGAGAGTGGCGTGAATCCGACGATATCTGCGAACAACACGGTGACGTCATCGCTGTGATCGGCGATGGCGCCATCGGAGGTTTTCAACCGCGCTGCTATGGATGCTGGCAGGATGTTGAGCAACAATCGCTCCGAGCGCTCCCGTTCAACGGCGAGTGCGCGCATGGCGATGAACTCGCGGCGCGCAAACAAATCCAGTTGGTAGCCCATGAACATCCCGAACACATTGGCCGATATCAACCAGAACGCGTGGCGAAACAACACTTCGCCGGGCAGCGCATCGGTTGCGAGCAGGAAAGCCAGATACACCGCCGCGGTGAACCACCCGCCCGCCGTGGCGGCCGGAAAACGGAGACGCAAAATGCCGTAGTTGTTGAAAGTGTGGACCACCAGCAAGGCCAGGCCCGAGATGGCCAGCGAAGTCGGTGGCAAAAGCGAAATTAAGCCGATCAGGAAAACGGCGATCAACAGGAAGAAAGACAAATAGAAGGCGGAGCGATGCCGAAGGAATAAACGCGAACCTTCGAAGACATAGAACAATATGGCGGTGCCCAGGAATATGAAGCACAGCACCGAGACGCGATTGAGATCCAGATGGGCCGGCTGGATGCCAATCATTGCCAGCATCCATACGACCGATACCAGGATGCCCGCAAATAGTGCCGACAAACGGCGCGGCCGTCGTGCCTTGAGTTCCTGCTCATCGACATACAAGGCTTCGAGGTCCGCATCGGCGAAGCGCAGTGACAGGCGATGCATGGTGGTGGCGGCAGGATTCATAGGTACGAGCAGGTCTGGTCAGCCAAGCAATTTTTCGATGGATAACCCGGCACAATCTCCGGGCTCGGCTCAATATTTATTCCGGGTGGTTCATCTTGAAAACAAATCCGAGTCTAGCCCCTTTGTTCTCCTTGTGAGATATATCCGGCAAGCTGCGCTTGCGCATGATGTCCCTGTAAAATCTGCTCTACGTGTGACACAAGCCGACTCGTGTAGCATGATAGCTACACTCTGATCGTTATGGTGTCCTGCGATGATCCGTTGTCCGTCTTGCTCGGCGTCGGTGGACGAAGCCAGCCGTTTCTGTGCGAGCTGCGGCATTTCCTTGCCGATATCGGTGTTGACTGTGGCATCGCCAGAGATACCGGTGGCGTTGCCGAAAGAGCAGAAACATTCTCCCGATCATTCGAAAAGTTCTTCATCTATTGAAGGACGTTTTATTCCGGGCACCTTGCTTGCCGGCCGCTACCGTTTGGTCGCTCTGTTGGGCCGTGGCGGCATGGGCGAGGTTTACCGGGCCGACGATACCCGTCTGGGCCAGACGGTCGCCCTGAAATTTTTGCCGGACGCAGTGGCGCGCGATGCTGCCGTGTTGGAGCGCTTCTACGCGGAAGTGCGAATCGGACGGCAAGTCTCGCACCCCAATGTTTGCCGACTCTATGACTTGATCGAGGTCGATGGACATCGCTGCCTCTCGATGGAATTTGTCGATGGCGAAGATTTGTCATCGCTGTTGTCACGCATCGGTCGGCTTCCAGCAGACAAGGTGGTCGATATTGCGCGTGATCTTTGCGCCGGTTTAGGGGCGGCGCATGACAAGGGCGTTATCCATCGCGACTTGAAGCCTGCCAATATCATGATCGACGGAAAAGGTCGGGCGCGTATTGCCGATTTTGGTATTGCGGCACTGGCCGAAGAAATCGATGGCCAGGCCTTCGCCGGCACGCCTGCCTATATGGCGCCGGAATTACTGGAGGGAAAACCCGCATCCAGTCGCAGCGATATCTATGCATTGGGTCTGGTTTTATACGAGGCGTGTACCGGCAAGCGTTTGTTCGAGGCACGTTCGCTGGCGGAACTAAAAGCATTGCAGCAATCGACCGAACCACCCAGCTTGTCGAGCAGCGTGCGCGACATTCCGTTGGAGATGGAGCGCGCCATACTTCGCTGCCTCGAAAAAAATCCCGATGCGAGACCGGCATCGGCACACGAAGTTATGGCGGCGTTGCCGGGGGGCGATCCGCTGCAAGCGGCGATGGCCGCAGGCGAAACGCCATCGCCCGCGATGGTCGCAGCAGCGGGCAAGATTGGCGAGCTAAGTGCCGGAAAGGCATGGACATGTCTGCTGGCCTGTTTTGTCGGCATAGTGTTGATTGCATTGATGTCGGGCCGCAGCACCTTGCTAGGTCGTCTGGCACCGGAAAAATCACCGGAGCTGCTGACTGAAAAAGCGAGAGAGATCGTCGCTGCACTCGGCTACGACAAAAAGCCACAGGACAAACACGGCAGTTTTTATTTCGACAATGATTACCTGGCCTATGTCGTAAAGCACGATACATCGCCGCAGCGTTGGGAACATGTGGCTGAGGCCCGACCCGGTCCGCTGAAATTCATTTACCGACAAAGTCCGAGTGAACTCGTTGCAATAAAGACCGAGTTGCGTCCACTGGGCCCGAGCGAAGCGGGCCGAATTACGCTTGACGATCCACCCGCAACAACGCTCGGTATGGTCGATGTGATACTGGATCGGCAAGGCCGCCTGCTGGGTCTGCGCGCAGTACCGCAAGTAAAAGATTTAGGAAAAGTCGAAGTCAAACCCGATTGGAATCGCTTGTTGCTTGCGGCGGGATTGGAGCCTGCCGCACTCACCGCAACGACGCCGCGCTCGATATCGCCGATGGCTTCGGATAGCACGATGGCCTGGCAAGGCAGCTACCGTGATCAACCCGGTGTCGTTCTTCAAATCGAAGCGGCAGCCTTTCAAGGCCGTCTCGTTTGGTTCGAAGTGCAGGGCCCGTGGTTAAGACCGAAGAGTACTGAATTGCCATTGTCGTTTCGCATCGCCGTCTGGATGATGCTCGTTTTTAGCGTGCTGATCTGGGTGGTGATTTTCTTGCTGGTGCGTCGCAATTTGCGTCTTGGCAGAAGCGATCGGCAAGGAGCGCTGCGCTTGAGTGCATTTCTGTTTCTATGCTCGTTCGTAGCCTTGATGTTGCGTGCCGACCATGTTGCGCTGGCATTCGAGGAAGCAGGACTTATTACCAACATTCTGGCGCAAACCTTGATCTATGCGGTGTTGACCTGGTTGATGTATACGGCATTGGAACCGATAGCACGGCGACGTTGGCCGCATCTGCTGGTGAGCTGGAGTCGTCTATTGGCTGGCCGACTGCGTGACCCGCTGGTCGGCCGCGACATTCTGATCGGTGGCGTAGCTGGCGTCGGATTGGTGTTGATGTTGCATGTATCCATCGTCGCACCCGCTTGGTTTGGCATGACATCACCAGCACCGCGTGCACCGGTGGCCAGCTGCCTCTCGTCGTTTCGCCACATTGTTTTCTACTTGTTGTGGAGTGTTTATCCGGCCGTGACCATCGGTTTCGCGACCTTGTTCGGACTGTTTCTTTTTCGCACCGTGACGCGTTTTCGCTGGCTGATAGTAATCGGCCATGTGGTTCCACTCTATTTCATATTCTCGGTGTTTATCGGTTCCGAAGATCTGTGGTCATTACCGGCTGCGTTATTCACCTTGTTTTATCTGGTAATTGCGTTACGCGCCGGATTTCTTGCCGCAGTGATGAGCTTTTATGTCTTTCTCGTGTTTGAATTCACACCACTCACCCTGGATATGTCGTTCTGGTATGCGGATCGCACTGGCTTATCGATGGCGCTGCTGGCCGGACTCTTTATTTATGGCTTCTGGATGTCCTTGGGTGGAAAACCGATATTCGGGAATGCATTGCTTGATCGTGATAGTTGATGCAGCGCTGGCCGGTTGCCGCTTCATTCAATCACCTCCGAGTTTGCCGCCCGGATTGACGACATACACGAGCCAGCGGATTATGCCCTCATGCCTGCTTACGACTCTCGTGGATGCTGCTGCTGGCTTTGCTTATGGGCTGGTGTGCCTGCGCGCATGCCGAACTAAAGGGGAAGGGCGGGACCGTGTGAGCGCGCTGTGAAACTAGCGCCTACGCAGGGCAAATCATCGGGCGTAGATCTGGCGTTTTATCCAGATAGCGATAGTGTTGCCAAAAAACGGTTTATACGGTTTATACTGTTTATTGGTTTAACTAGGAGCATCCAATGGCCGCGCGCAAATCCACTTCCAAATCCACTTCAAAGCCTAAGCAAAAACCTTCCAAGGCCAACGTAGCGAAACCGGCCAACAAGCCAGCTCAGGAGTCTCCGGAGTCCCCTTCGGCAAAAGACGTCATCGTAGCGGCGGCAACGTCGGTAAAAAAGAAAATCAAACTGGTGCGTGACAGCTTCACGATTCCGAAGAATGAATACATCACATTAAGCGACCTGAAGTTGCGCAGTGCACGTCTTGGCCGGGAGGCGAAGAAAAGCGAGGTGTTGCGAGCGGGTATCGAGGCATTAAGCAAAATGTCGGATGCCGTGTTCTCGGCAGCCCTTGAAGCGATTCCCAGCTTGAAGACGGGGCGGCCAAAAGAAGCCAAAAAAGCCCAAGCCAAAACTGCCGCAAAAAAAACCACGAAAAAAACAACGAAAAAAACCACAAATAAAACCACGAAAAAAAAATAG
This sequence comes from Arenimonas sp., assembly GCA_043789195.1. Lineage (GTDB taxonomy): Bacteria > Pseudomonadota > Gammaproteobacteria > Xanthomonadales > Xanthomonadaceae > Arenimonas. The sequence goes on from JAYWIC010000190.1 coordinate 19,087, forward strand.
ATGTGAGTTGACTTTAATGGTGTCGTGTTGAGGCTTTAAAAAACAAAAAAAAGCTGTGCCATTGGCGCAGCTTTTTTGTTTATGCATCGGGCATTTCCCAGGGCAAATCCAAACTTAACCCGGGTTGTTGAAATTAAAGCTGCGTCGCACGGTCCTTGACTCCTCCAGCGGCGCGAATTTCCATCGTTTTACAGCCATTACGACATGACGATCAAAAGCGCGTTGGCTTGAGTTCACGACTCGTACATCAGAAACTTCACCGCTGCGTTGTACGGTAAATTCAATTTCTACAGCGCCACTCAAGCCGCGATTCAATGCATCGCTTGGAAAGTCGGGGTCGGGTGTACGAACTGCCACGAGTTCGGATTTTTTTACAGACGCCGGCGGCAACGTCGCTGCCGCTATGGCCGGTGATGTGGGTGTTGCCACAGGCGCTTGCAGTGTTGCCGTCGCAGGAATCTTTGGACTGCTCAATGCTGCAGGTGCTGTTATCGCTGGTTTTGCAACGATCGCTGAAGTTTCGGGTTTCAATACTTCCGGTGTTTCTTTCAATGCTGCTAGCTCGGCTGCAAGCAAGGCATCTTGCTTGCGCTTGGCTTCTGCCGCCAAAAGCGCTTCGGTATTTTTCGTTCCATCGGAAATTTCCCTGCTAATGCGAGGTAATGAAGGTGCGCCGGGATCTATCGCGGCAATCAAATCCCGTAAACGGGCAGCTTCATCAAACTCCAAGCGAGCGATTGCCTGTTCGGCAGCGATAACGGTGTAGGGAGCCAGATCCATTAGCGCGCTCTCCACCATGGGATCAGGCGCAGCCAATTTTTTTCTTAGTGCCAGATAATATTCCAGTGCATTATTGCCAGCCGGGGTATACACACGCTGTTCGCGAAACGCCGTGGTCGCCAGTTTATTTAGCTCGTCCCGCGACAGCGCAGCCATGGCAGCTTTCGCTTTTGCCGCCGCTTGTCTGGCTGCCTCGGTTTTTGCCATGTTTGCAGCGTCTTGTTTGGCGTTCTGTGGTGCTTGGGCTTGCTCACGGCTGCATGCAATCAACACGAGGCAAAATGCAACAACCAAGATTGTCTTTGTTATCAAGACAACTTCTGAATTTAACGTATTGCGCAATAACATAGCTATTCCCTTATCTATATAAAGCTTTCGGCTCATCTAGTCGTGGAAGCTACGCTATGAATATGAAACATTTTCGATGGAAAAATTAAAACTTTAAGCTCGCGAGATATGAAGTGCTTACATGAGGCTGAAAATAGCGATGCGTGTCACAAATATTAAGTAATGCTTTCATGGACAAGTCATATCGGAACGGTAATTTGTCAGCACTTTATTGAGGAGCTGACAGATGAACCAACTATCGACACTTATTTGCATTGCCCTATTCAGCACTGGCGTCAATGCCTCCCAGTGGTCGCTGGTTAACGTAGTTCAATCGCCTGGCACTAAAATCGATGCGCTCAAGTTCGGTAAAAACGGGGAAGATCAGGGCGGAGCCAACATGAACCGTTTTGGTTTTTATTCCGATCTGGTTTATGACAAAACCAGCAATACCTGGCTTGCACTTTCTGATCGTGGCCCGGGGGGTGGCGTGATTGATTATGCAACCCGTGTACAAAAAATCATCGTACAGACCAATCGCAGAAGTGGCATCATCAATGAACCTATCGTCAACAAAACCATTTTGCTCAAAGATGCCAGCGGCGTTCTGCTCAATGGCTTGAATCCTCTATTGCTTAATGGCGACAAATCGAATTTGGGAGCCAGTTTTGATCCCGAAGGCATCGCTCTGGGATCGAATGGCAATATGTATATCGCCGACGAATACGGCCCAAGCGTTGTCGAATTTGATCGCAACGGCCAGATGGTTCGCCGCTTTGAAACGCCTGCCAACTTGAAACCGGTCGATGCCAATGGCGTTACCAATTACGTCGATGGTCGTCCGGTGGTCATTAACGGCCGCCAGGATAATCGTGGCTTTGAAGGCTTGACCGTCAATGCCTCCGGCACAAAATTGTATGCGGCGATGCAAGACCCCTTGGTCAACGAAGGCAGCAATAACGATGGCCGCCGCAGCCGTAACGTTCGCATTGTCGAATTTGATATCGCCACCGGCCAAAGCGATGCCCAGTTTATTTACCAGCTTGAGAGCCGCAACAATTTGAATGCGATTGACCCGACTACCGCCGATGATTTCTCGTCGACGCAACAAGGTCGCAGCATTGGTTTGAGTGCAATTACTGCTTTGTCGGATACCGAGTTTCTGGTGCTGGAGCGTGATAATCGCGGCTTGGGTGTTGAGCTAACTGCGGCACCGATTCACAAACGCATCTATCGCATCAATTTGCAGGGCGCCACCAATGTAAAAGCAATTTCATTGGCAGGTTCCGATGCATTACCGGCCAATGTGGTGGCGGTACAGAAATCTTCCGAACACGATTTACTTTCAGATTTGAAAGCGCGCGGAATTACCGTGCCCGAAAAAATCGAAGGTTTGGCGATTGGTCCGCGTCTGGCCGATGGCCGTTACCTTGTGCTGGTCGGAACCGACAACGATTACAGTGTTACCCAGTCCGGTAGCGGTGAACAATTCGATGTGTGTATAAACCCGATTACCAATGTCAGAGCGCTGGTGGCACTGGATGCTGCTTGTCCTGCAGGCAATGCGTTAATTCCCGGCTACTTGATGAGCTATGCCGTCGATTTTGGCCATTAAGGCCTCAGAGTAGAACGTAAAAATCGTTGGTGTGTGATCTCACGTAAATTTCGTAACCAACGGCTCACACATCGAGACGCAAGAACGGTTAGGCAAATGCCTAGCCGTTTTTTGCTTTCTACGACTACGATGTTGTTTATGTTGGGCCGGAATCATTTTTTTTTGAATGATTTCCTTAGCGATGACGACAAAAAAAGAGGGGCTCGAAAGACGTTTCGTCAAGCTGGCAAGCAACAGTCGAACGAGTGGTGCGAGTGAGTCTTTCAGGAATCTGAAATGCAGATTTTTATTTCCAGATGACTACCGCAAGCTTCGCAAACCATTTCGGGAATATCGGCGACAAGATAGTCCGCGCCTACGGTGTCGATCAACCTAGGTAGATCAAATGCGAAAAATTTCCTGCAACTCTCTACTTGGCAATAGGCTTCGAGCATATAGCCGCGCGCGCTGACAGTCCCAAGTGTCCAATCGCTCATTGCCTGATCTTTTCATTGCGAAGATCGCACGGTAACACGCCAAGTCGGGCGACAAGCCGGACATTGTTAGAACTCATGCATTTCCGCATACCGCCTACAGCGGTGGTCACGATGAAGTCGCTCATGGTGGCGGTGCATGATCAAGCCTGTGCCATCTTGCCCTGCCGGGCTGGCGCAGGTTAGTGTGTGTCGCACATCAGCCGCTCGATCACTACCGAGGAAACCACATGCCGAACACGCCGCAAGCACAGCAACTTCCCACACTTCCGCAACAAATGAGCGCCGAACAGCGGGAAGAACGCGAGTTCCAGTTGACTTTGGCGCGCACCAATTACAACTTCATGCGCAGTTACCTCGAGCCGGTGCCGATGTCGGCCGATGTGCCCGACGGCGAAAAATTCAGCCTCGATTTCGAAGCCAAAGTGGTCCAGGTATTCATACCGCTCGCCGAGAACTTTCAGAAAGCAGTACTAATTTTGCTCAAGCGGGAGCTCGATAGCGATTTGCCGGATACCGCATTCAAAAAGGTCCACGATTGCTTCGAAAAGCTTAGCGGTGAATTCAGCCTGCTGCATCCCGAGCGCGATGCAAAGGATATGCACGCGTTTTTCGAGAGCCTGGCGGCACTGCCCAAGGCGATGGAAGGCCTTGTCTATCTGCCCAAGGACCTTGAGAAGATGACGGCAGGACTGGCGACCATATTCAAACAATTTATTGATACCGGCCCGACAGCTTTTCTGAAGTCGACTATGTACGACATGCTCAGCGAAGACCGTGGCCGCGATTATCTGCAAGCACAAACATTTGCCGACTATGATGCGCTGTTCGCATCTTTATCGCTGCCATTGATGCTGCAAATTGAGCAGCAACCGTGGATGCCCACGGGTCAAAAACCCTGCGAGCAGGATTGGTTTTTCGGCTACCTGCAAATCGCCGGTTTCAACACCACCAACCTGCGCGGCGTCGTGCTGGAGCCGGTGGCCAATAGCAAAACGACGGTACTGTCGGAGCTGCAGAAAAAATTTCCTATCAGTGACGCCATTCTTCAAGGTGTCACGGGCGATCGCAGCATCACGCTTAGCGATGCAGCCCGACACAACCGTTTGTATGTCTGCGACTATAGTTCGTTCGACGGCGTCCCTTCCGATGTCGTCAACGGCGAGCAACGTTATCTGACGGCTCCGATTGCGTTGTTTTATTGGAACCCGACATCACCGCCAGGTTATCCGCTGGGCAGCGACGGCGTGCTACAACCGATTGCCATCCAGCTGACTCAGCGTTTCGATGCTGAGAGCGCGCCAATTTTCACACCTAACGATTGCGCCGGCGCCAATGATAGCAATGGCCTGAAATGGCATGTTGCCAAATACCATATCAACGTACTCTGCGCCATCCAGCACGAAACCATTGCCCATCTCGGCGATTGCCACCTGATCATCGAGCCAATGATAGTCGCTGCACATCGCCAGTTGGCCGAACAGCATCCTGTGTTGAAGCTGCTGATTCCACATTTCCGCTTCACCATTAATATTAACGACGACGCCATCCACAGCCTGATTATTCCCGGCGGCGTGGTGGCGACCAATGTCGGGCCCGCTATAGCATCGACCCGACAATTGCTGTCGGATGCTCACGAAGCCTGGCGTTGGGACGAGAACAATCCTGATAATGTGTTCCGCCTTCGCGGCGTCGACAAGATGCCGGTATTTCCGTTCCGCGACGACACCCGGCTACTCTGGGAGGCGACCAAAAAATATGTTGGCGATTATCTGCGCACCTATTACCGCGACGATCAGGATGTACGTGACGACAACGAGTTACAGGGCTGGGTGCATGAAATGACATCGCCGCTGTATGCCGGTTTCAAGGGGCTCGGCGGCCTGAGTGCCGGCAAGGATCCGGCGCGGCCGCTGGTACTGGAAAGCTTGGACTATTTGATCGACATGATCGCGCAAATCATCTATATCGCCGGCCCGCAGCATGCTTCGGTGAATTACGCACAATACCCCTTGATGTCGTACGCGCCGAGCGTGGCTGGCACGCTCTATCGCGAGCCTCCAACAAGGCAGACCGAACTGAAAACATTGCAAGATTGTTTGCCATGGTATCCGCCGCTGGACGTGGCCTTGTATGGCTTGTCATTCGAGTTTTTGTTGAGCAGCGTTCAATACGACACCTTCGGCCACTATGAAGCGAACCCGAGAGCGCCGTACTTCACCGATCCACGCGTGCAATCGCTGGTAGCCGATTTCCAGGACCAATTAGCCTTGATCGAAATCGAAATCCGCAAGCGCAATAAGTCTCGGCCAATGCCCTATCCGTTCCAGTTGCCGTCGCATATTCCCAACAGCATCAGTATCTAAGGCAGTCATGCCGCCCGGCACTATTAATCCGGGCGGCCTTGTTACACGTAGAGGGCCTTCTAGGCCCGACAAATCCCACCAAAGCTGTCGGGCCTAGAAGGCTCTCCTACGGCATTTGTTGATAACCCAAGCTCAGAACCGGTAATGCCATTCCAGAGCCAGTTCACGGCCCTTCGATTCCACATTGGCGAATGCGCCGCCCGGTGCCAGCGGAATCACCGAGGTAAATACATTATATTTTTCGTTGGTGAGATTCCTACCGACCAAAGCGAGACTCCATATCTTGCTGGCGGGCATGAGTTCAATCCGGTAATCGAACAAATGATAGGCCGATTGCCGCGTCTGGATTTCATTGTCCGAGGCGGTGCTATGGCTACCTTTGTAATTCCAGCCAAGCGATTGGGTGATATGCCAGTTCGACCCGAATTGCGTGCTGTGTTCGATCGACACACCGCCTTCAAAATCCGGCACGAAGGGGGTGCGGTCGCCCGACCAGTCGCAAACGGCCGCGCCGGTATTCAGGCGTTCGGTCGTGCTGCAATTGGCGTCGGTAAACTCATCGTAACGAAAGTTCAAATACTCGAAGTGGCCATGGGTTTGCCAGTTTTCCGAAATATTCCATACAAATTCGACGTCGATCCCTTTTGAAATCGAGCTGGCCGCATTGCCGACCACAAAGCCGATGCCGCCGTCGAATACCGACACTTGCAAATCGTCGTACTTGCCGTAAAACGCCGCCAGATTCAGGCGTACGTTCTGCCAATCTTTCTTGAAGCCCACTTCGACGACATTGGCATGCTCGGGGTTGTATTCCACTTGGTCCGTGCTGCCGCCTTCGTACAGGAAATCGAAGCCGCCGGCTTTGGCACCATTGGCCCAGGTGCCATAGATCAGCAAATCTTCCGACCACTGATACGCCAAGCTGGCCTGGAACATTGGGTGCTTTTCCTTGCGGGAAAGGTCGTTAAATTCGTGGGTAACACCACCACCGGCCGAAACGATGTTGTAACCCAGCACGTAGCCAGGCACTAGCACCGGCGCAATCTGCGTGCCGTCGCCAAGCACCAGCACATAGTTGGTCGGATCGGCGAGGTAGGCCGGATTACCCAGCAATAAAGGTGCCAGCGCCGGATTCAGCCAGCGCGCATCGACCAATGCTCCTGGCCCATCGACGTGGTCGATACTGGCGGTGCGTACGGCTTGTTGTGCATTTTCGTTGAGCGCCAGGTAGCGGAAGCCAAGCGATGCAGTCAACTTATCGTTCACTTCCCAATCGACATTGCCGAACACGGCCCACTGCCGAGTGTCTTGATCGATCAGGATGTGACGCGAAAACGGCGAAATCAGTTGCGAAGTCACGCTGGACGGCACACCGTAGGCCGGCGCTAAAAGCTCCGGCAGATTGAAGTCGGAAAGATAGTCGTTGCGGAAAGTTTCGCTTTGAAAGTAAAGGCCAGCGAGAAAATCCACGCGCTCGGACAAGTCGCCGGCGAGCCGCAGTTCCTGCGAGAACTGCCGGAAGGATTCGTCCTGATAGACATTGATCAGGGTGGCAGGCGTGATGTCGACATCTGCCGACTGCTGATAGCCGTAGCGGCTAAGGCCAGTGATCGAGGTCAGCGTGAGCTGATCGAACTGGTACTGGAGATCGAGCACGGTTTCTTCCATGTCGGTATCCATGAACTGAGTCTGGTACTTGAATGGTGCACCATTGCCGACGTTGAAGCGGCCATCATGGATACCGCTGAATGCCGAGTTCGGCCACGGCTGGCCCTGGCCATCAACATGCTTGTACACCTCGAAAATATTGCCGTCGCGCTTGGTCCGGCCACGTTCGTGGCGAAAGTCGACGCTCAGGGCGTCGGTGGGCAGCCAGCGGGCACTTAATCGAATGGCTTCGGCTCCGGTCTTGGGTTCGGTGTCGCCGGAGTATTCGTTGAAGGCATCGCCTTTGCCTTGGTCGAGCCATTTTCCTGCCACGCGCAACGCCAGTTGCTCACTCACTGGAACATCAAAACCCGCTTCCACGCGCCGTTGCTGGTACTCAAACTCGTAACCGATACGAATGTCGCCGCCGGCTTCGAACGAGGGTTTTCGGGTGATGGCACTAATGGCGCCGCCGATCGAGCTGTTGCCATACAAGGTGACCTGCGGACCTTTCAGCACCTCAATGCGCTGCAGATCAAACATGCCTAGATGCTGTTGATTCATCCGGCCCCGGTAGATGCCGTCAACGTAAACCCCGACCGATTGCTCGAAAGCGTTGTTGTCGCCGGAATTGACGCCACGCAAGGTCAGGCGGCTGGTAATGGCCAGATCGCCCTGCTGCAAACCGGGCACGTAATTGCCAAGGTCACCAAGATTGTCGATGCCCAGCTTTTCCTGATCTTCAGCACCCAGCGCCACCACGCTCATCGGTACTTGCTGCAGTTCTTCGGATTTCTTGCGGGCAGTGACCGTGATGGCGGACAGGGTTTTAGTGCCTGTGGCGGCTTCTGCAGCGGAATCTGCTTCGGGGCTGATGGCGTTCTCGGCCATGCCCGGCGTAGCGTCGGCAAGCAATACCGCTGCCAGCAAAGTCCGTGTGAGATTCATGCTTCCTAGGTCCATATCAGCCTAATGCTCTTTAGCATGCCATATGCGCGAGCCATGGTGTTGTCGCGATCCTGATTTTGACCGATCAATACGACAGGTAAGTGATGCCCGGCCCGCAATTGAGTCCAACAATGCACCGTGCCACCGGAGGCGTCCCGCTTTGCAACAAGCTGTTAAGCGCCCCCCTTTTGTCGGCGACATAAGGTAAAAAGGAAGCTGGAAATGGCATGCTGTATTCGTGTCTAGCACTTTGTTGGAAAAGTTTCATACACTGCTGTTTATTCCCCCCGCCAAAACAAGTAAGGAATTCTGATGAAGTTGGCGGGTTTTACCATTCACGATGTGATCTATGCCGTCGACGAGACGGTGGTTGCGCGAGCGCAGTCGGAAAAAGGCGAGCGCGTGGTGCTCAAGTATCAAGATTGCGACCGGCCATCTGCTGCATTATTGGCCCGTTGGCAGCATGAACATGCAGTACTCGAGTCGATCGATTCGGAATGGGTAATCAAATCTCTGGGTATCCGGCAGGTCGAGAACAGTCTGATACTGGTGCTGGAAGATTTTGGCTCGTCCAATCTGGCGCAGTTGATCACGCGGCTTCCAGTCAATATTTCCGAACGCATTGCCATTGCGATCCAGCTTGCATCGGCCATCAGTGCAGTGCACAGCCACGGATTGATCCACGGTGATATTTCGACCAAAAATGTCTTGGTCAATGTTTCCAAACTGTCCATCAAGCTCTGCGATTTCGGGCTGGCCAGCAGGCTGGGTCAACAGCAAAAAAACATGGACGATTCGCTGATTCGCGGCGCGCTGGAATACATGTCGCCCGAGCAAACCGGGCGCACCAATCTGGTGGTCGACTATCGAAGTGACCTGTATTCACTGGGCGTGTGCCTATATGAATTATTTCTGGGTCGCAAGCCGTTCCAGTCGCATGATCCGATGGCGTTGTTGCACGCCCAAATTGCGATCATGCCAACACCCTTGCATGAGCTTGATCCGGCGATCCCCGAAGCTATTTCGGCCATTGTTCAAAAGTTGCTCGCCAAGTTTCCGGATGATCGTTATCAAAGCAGTTTTGGTTTGTTGCATGATCTCAATCTTTGCCAGAAAAGCTGGCAACAGCTGCAGCGAATCGAACCCTTTGCATTGGCGCAGGCCGATATTCCGGAACGTTTTTGTGTTTCCCAGAAACTGTATGGCCGTGAAGCCGAGAGTGCCGCCATACTTGCCGCGTTCGAAAGGGCGGCTAATGGCCGTGCCGAACTGCTGCTGATTAGCGGTTATTCGGGCATTGGAAAAACAGCCCTGGTTAACGAGTTACATCGGCCAATAACAGCGCGTCGGGGTTATTTCATTCACGGAAAATGCGACCAGTATCGTCGTAACCAGCCTTATGCTGCACTGATCGAAGCCTTTCAGCAGCTCCTTCATCAACTGTTAGCGGAGGGCGAGGAGCGAAGGCGTTACTGGAAACAAACCCTGTTGGAGGCTTTGGGTGAAAACGCTTCTTCCGTTGCCGAGATCTTGCCCGATTTGATTTTACTGATCGGTACGCCGCCTACCATGCCGGCCTTGCCGGCGGCGGAAATGGAAAACCGGTTCCATCTTGCCTTCGCACAGTTTGTGAAAGCATTGGCCTCCCGCCAGCATCCGCTGATGATGTTCCTGGATGACTTGCAATGGTCGGACGCTCCAACGCAACGATTGCTGCGACATTTGGTGAAGGACGATGACGCGCGTTGTCTGTTGATTGTTGGCGCCTATCGCGACAATGAAATCGATGAGTTACATCCATTAC
>JAYWIC010000191.1:0-28841 GCA_043789195.1 Arenimonas sp.
CCCCTGCTTAAAAGATAAGCAGAGCATGGTTAGGGGGTGGGTCAGTTTTAGATGGAAATTAACCCGCTAAGTGGGTCAATTTTGGATGGACGTCAACAGATATGTGCCAAATCGAATGGAATTATCTACCCCTACTAAAAAATGGGGATAGAGCAAAGGCAAAATTTCTTCATAAAAAACTTTCTTCTGAGCCCGAGTTCTTTTGTGAAGTAATTTCCTATATTTATCGATCAAAAGATGACGCGAAAGAAGGGTTTGAACAGGATGAGCTTAAAAAGCAGATTGCCACTAATGCTTGGCATCTACTTTACAGTTGGACGAGAGTGCCTGGAGTTCTAGATGATGGGGGCTTTTCTGCTGAACTGTTTACCAAGTGGTTTAGTGATGCCAAGAGGCTTTGTGAGGACGCTGGTCGACTTGATGTGGCGATGATTGAGATTGGCAAGGTGCTTCGTTACACGCCAGCTGACCCTGAAGATTTGTGGATTAATAGAGTAGTGTTGGCAGTGCTAGAGGATCGGCATGCAGAACATTTGCGCGAAGGGTTTGTGTCGGAAGTGTTCAATTCTCGCGGAGTGCATTGGGTTGACCCAACTGGCAATCCGGAACGTGATTTGGCGAATGAATGGCGACAAAAGGCTAATACTGTAGAAATGGAAGGATGCCCAAGATTTGCAGCAGAGCTTAAAGGGTTAGCTAGTACATATGATCGAGATGCTGAACGAGTGATTAGAGAGCACGGAAAAGAAGAATGAAAAAACTTACCGAGTCTGCCATCGAAGCCTTCGCCATCGAGCAATTCGAGCAGCTCGGTTATAAGTATGTGTATGGCCCCAGTATCGCGCCGGATGCAGAACAGCCCGAGCGTAGCCGTTGGGATGACGTGTTGCTTAGTGGGCGCTTGGCACAAGCGCTGCAGCGTATTAACCCCAACATGCCGCAAGCCATATTGCAAAATGCCTTGAAAGAAGTGGAGCGTTTGCATTCGCCGGACTTGCTGGCCAGCAACGAAGCATTCCATCGTTTGCTGACAGAAGGCGTGAAAGTCAGCACACACAAAGATGGCGGCGAGCGTGGCGATATAGTCTGGCTAGTGGATTTCAACAATCCAGAGAATAATGAATTTTTAGTCATCAACCAATTCACGGTGATTGAAAATAACGTCAATAAGCGGCCTGATCTGGTGCTGTTTGTGAATGGTATTCCGCTGGTAGTCATCGAACTGAAAAACCCAGCCGATGAAAACACCACGTTGAAATCTGCGTTCAGGCAATTGGAAACCTACAAGCACGCCATCAGCAGCTTGTTTACTTACAACGCCCTATTGGTGATTTCCGATGGGCTGGAAGCCAAGGCTGGTTCGTTGTCTGCCGGGCTCACGCGTTTTATGGCCTGGAAAACTGCGGACGGTAAAACCGAAGCCTCGAAGCTGGTGAGCCAGCTTGAAACCTTGATTAAAGGCATGCTGACGCGGGCGACGCTGCTGGATCTGGTACGGCATTTTATTGTTTATGAAAAAACCAAGAAGGAAGACGTGGCTACGAGGCTGATCAGCATCACCACGGTGAAGAAGATTGCTGCGTATCATCAATATTACGCAGTCAACGCTGCTGTTGAATCAACATTGCGTGCATCGAACGTAGGGAGGATTCATGAATCGCCCCTACAGGTGAACGAGCCTGCGGCCAGCTATGGATTGCCCGATATAGCCAAACAACCGCGTGGTGACCGCAAAGCCGGTGTGGTTTGGCACACGCAAGGCAGCGGCAAGTCGCTCTCTATGGTGTTTTATACCGGCAAGATTGTGTTGGCGATGGATAACCCCACCGTGCTGGTGATTACCGACCGCAATGATCTGGATGACCAGTTGTTCGATACGTTTGCAGCCTGCAAACAATTACTGCGGCAGGAACCGAAGCAGGCGGAAAACCGCCAACAGTTGAAAGATTTATTGCGCGTGAGTTCTGGCGGGGTGATTTTTGCCACTATCCAGAAATTTCAGCCGGATGAAGGCAACGTTTATGACGAGCTATCCCAGCGCAGCAATATCGTGGTGGTGGCAGATGAAGCGCATCGCACCCAATATGGTTTTGCTGCAAAAACGGTCGATGAAAAAAATGCTGAAGGCGATGTAATCGGCAAGAAGATTGTTTACGGCTTTGCCAAGTATCTGCGTGATGCACTACCGCAGGCTACTTACCTGGGCTTTACCGGTACCCCTATCGAGAAAACGGATGTCAACACGCCTGCCGTGTTCGGCAATTATGTGGACATCTACGACATTGCCCAGGCAGTGGAAGACGGTGCCACGGTACGCATCTATTACGAAAGCCGCTTGGCCAAGGTGCAGCTCTCGGACGAAGGCAAGAAGCTGGTTCAGGAACTCGATGACGAGCTTGATCAGGATGAGTTGAGCGAAACCCAGAAAGCCAAAGCCAAGTGGACGCAGTTGGAAGCGTTGATCGGCAGCAAACGTCGTATCGACAATATTGCCCAAGACATCGTCACCCATTTTGAAACCCGGCAGCAGGTGTTTGATGGCAAGGGCATGATCGTCAGCATGTCGCGCCGTATTGCCGCTGAACTGTATGCCGCCATTATCGCCCTGCGGCCAGACTGGCATTCGGATGACCCGACCAAAGGTGCCATCAAGGTGGTGATGACCGCTACCAGCAGCGATGGCCCGCAAATGTCCAAGCACCACACCACCAAGCAGCAGCGGCGCGCGTTGGCCGAGCGCATGAAAGACCCGGATGACGAGCTGAAGCTGGTGATTGTGCGGGATATGTGGCTCACCGGCTTTGATGCGCCATGTATGCATACGCTCTATATCGACAAGCCTATGAAGGGGCACAACCTGATGCAGGCCATTGCCCGCGTGAACCGCGTGTATCGCGACAAACCCGGTGGGCTGGTGGTGGATTACCTGGGCATTGCTTCTGACCTGAAAGAAGCGTTGAGTTTCTATTCCGATGCTGGCGGCAAGGGTGACCCGGCCCAAGCACAGGAACAAGCGGTGACTTTGATGTTGGAGAAGTTGGAAGTCGTTAGCCAGATGTTTCATGGCTTTCCTTACGAGAACTTCTTCGATGCGGACACGTCACAAAAACTATCGCTGATTCTGGCTGCTGAAGAACATATCCTTGGGCTTGAAGATGGCAAGCGTCGCTACATCAACGAAGTGACTGCATTGTCTCAGGCTTTTGCCATTGCCGTGCCGCATGAGCAGGCGATGGATGTTAAAGACGAAGTGGCTTTCTTTCAGGCGGTGAAAGCACGCTTGGCCAAGTTTGACGAAACTGGCGAAGGCCGCACGGATGAAGATATTGAAACCACGATCCGACAGGTCATCGACAAGGCGTTAGTCTCTGATCAAGTGATCGACATCTTTGACGCGGCAGGAATCAAGAAGCCCGACATTTCCATCCTGTCTGAAGAGTTCATGCAAGAGCTGCGCAACCACAAGCACAAGAACATTGCGCTGGAAGTGCTGAAGAAAATCCTCAATGACGAGATCAAGGTACGTGCCCGGACCAATCTGGTCAAAAGTAAATCGTTGATGGAAATGCTGGAAAACAGCATCAAGAAATACCACAACAAAATCATCACCGCTGCCGAAGTGATCGACGAACTGATCAAACTTAGTAAAGAAATTGTAGCTTCCGATACCGAAGCCAAAAACATGGGGCTTTCGGACTACGAATATGCCTTCTATACTGCCGTGGCTAGCAATGACAGTGCGCGGGAACTGATGAGTCAGGACGTGCTGCGTGAATTGGCTGTGGCGTTGTACCAAAGCATCCGTGAAAACGCGTCTATCGATTGGACGATGAAAGAAAGTGTGCGCGCTAAGTTGAAGGTTGTGGTTCGGCGGTTGTTGCGCAAGTACGGTTACCCACCGGATATGCAACTGCTGGCAACGGAAACAGTTATGAAGCAGGCAGAGATGCTGGCAATTGAGCTGACACAAGGTTATTGATTGAGTTTTTTGGCATCAAGAGAAAACTCGAGGCGCAACACCTTGGTTTTTTTAGTTAACAGCGTCAGTGAGTTTTCCTCCTGTTTCTCCTAAGTATCACTTTGGTAAGCCATGAGTCGGCCGGCCAAGATCCGAGGGCAAACAATTCGTCTAGTAGCGCGCTTGGGAAGTTGTCGATGGCCCGCTGCACCTGGTGACGATGGACACCCGAGCTTCGGGAAATACTCTGTCTGCAATGACCGGAGATCAGACCCGGCAACATAGCTAACGGAACTCCAAAGTGAAGAAGTGCGTCGCGGAGCAATTGCTCCCTGGGCTGGAGGGGAGCTGCCCGACTATTAAATGACAAAGCAAGGCTCGTCTGCTCGGGTGTGGTCTCCCTAGGGGGCAGGATTCCCAGCGAATCGCACGCCGTAAGGATCACAAGCTTTTGAGCAATTCGACTCGGCGTTGTGCGGTGTTCTAGCTCATTCCGGACAAAATCGTGCTGTACATGGTTTCCTAGTAAGTTGCGAAGTTGGTCGGGACGTGAGTCCCATGATCGAGTCAGGTGCTCGGATAGTTCTCCTATGGCGTTTTCAGTTGATCCTGTTCGCTCCGCTACATGACTCATGTAGTTCGCCCAGGTTTCGGCCGAAATTATCGGCAATTTCCCATCGAGCAATTCAGTCCAAAGACGTAGGTAAGCTACATATCCGTCGGACGCCGATGTGAAAGTGTGGCGAGGCTCCTCGATCGAAACTCCAGTCGGCAAGCGCAACTGCCACATGTTCCCGCCAATATTACCTTTGATTTCCGTGATAAGAGCATCTCCGTGATAGGGGCAGTGATGCACGGGAGGTAGCACATGAAGAAGATGCCACGATGGGAAGCCGAATTCATCAAGATCCATCATGACGCAGCGCTTGCAGGATCGAAGTTCGGCAGTGAAGGATCGAAATCCCTCTTCGATAGGGGCTCGTATAGGGGGCCGCTTATTGCTTCGGCGTCCGCCATCTATAAGGGAATTGGCCCATGAATCAGCGGCATTTTGAGACAGGGCACGCGAGTAAATGCCAAACAGCGTATGACGCTGAAGCACGTCACGTGCTGACAGAGAATCGCCGAATAGTGCGCTAGTGGCAAATCGCACCCGTTCGCCGTAGAGATTCCGTTTCCGGCCTCCGATGTGCCCGTAGATTTCTTCAACCGCTTTAACTTCATTGGTTCCGCCTTTCAGCAGATATCTCCATACGATCGCGGTGAACAGGAGCGCGCCTGGGCGGAGATAGGGAACATAACCAAGTGACGGAGCGCACATTGACGGCGAAAAATTAATGGTGGCGACTTGAAATGCGTCCATGCTCCGCGAGCTTGCTAGTCAGCCATTGATGGTCGTTGCGATATAGCCACATATATGAATTTCCTGGTTTGGAGCGAATTCTATTTAGCGGTTGATTGGAATGTTTTCGACAGATGTTGGTGAAATTGCGCCTAGCCACTAATTGTTGGCTGGAAAATGCGCTTGCGTTCCGTTTTTCTGAGATTTTTGGATCTGATCCAACGATTCGATTCACCGTTGTGATGGATACGCTTGCTTCAATGGCAATACTTGAAATTGAATCGCCTTTCTCTAGCATGCGACGTATCTTTGCCGCTATCGTCTTGGCGATTGGCTTTCCGTGGGACGTATAGGTAACTTTAAGCTTCTTGGCCCACTGTGTTCCGGTAGTCGTGGTCACTCCGAGCGAATGTGATGCTGCTCGCACGGACTTGCCTTGGACAGTGATCAATTCTTTGAACCTAACGAGACGACTGGCCGTTTGAACTTCCGTCGTTGGAGCCGAGGGCGTAACTGGTATCGTCGGGAGTGCACATGCTTCAATGAATTGATCCCACGAATCAGTAATTGCTCCGATCAGCAAGAGATGCTTCAGCGGATGTCCAGGTCTTGAGACGCGTCGCGAAAGTGAAGCTGCCAAGCCAGGCCATTGATCATCGATTGCCTTGAGGGGCGCTAAGCCAGGCAGTCCCTCAAGGCCTCGATAACGCTGCTTGATCAGTGAGACCAAACGGACCGTCCGCAGGTTTCCATTTTTTGTTGCCAGTCCAGAATCTTGCATGATGCATTGATAGCCATGTGTCAACTGAGCGGGCTCCAGGGCAGCGGGATGCAGCCGCATCAACCGTTCTGAATCGATCGCCAAGCGAAGCAGCCTATTCATGGCTGCGTTGCCTGTGACACGGATCTGGGTCCAGGAGTAGTGCTCGTCGTGTCGCGGCAACAGCCAGTGGCGTCGATGGACCGGTGTAACCGGATCCCACGCAATAGAAAGCGGGGAGTGATGTTTGGAGCAGACGAAGACCGATGGCAGCTGGTGCTCAACATGCCAATAGGCCCAGCCATGGCTGTCCTCGTCCTCAGCGAAGCACTTCTCGCATCCTTTCAAAGGGTGGTGTCCACCCACTCGGCTTGCCGTGATTCCAAGCAGCATCTTAAGGTGTGGGATCGAACCAGTATTGAGTAATCCGATGATTTGTTTAGCCACTGTTTGGCGGACAATCGCCAAGTAATAGCCCAACAGCGTATTGCGGAGTGCGATTTCGCCAACGCATCCCAAGGCGCCTCCAGTCGAGTGTTCAAGCGCAATCAGCCGAGAGGGAAAGTCGTGACTCAAAGCTGCGTAAGGCGTCCCAAACAGCCTTGTGCTAGTTGTGCGGACACAGGTGCTGCCAGTTAGAGCATGCGTGAGACCACACCAGCTGTAGAGCGTCTGATTTTCATGCAAAACGGGTAGAATACCGAACATAACGCCGTGCCTATTGGGCGGCTGATAAGTACAGCACGCTTGGGTGCAGAAATGAGCTGTTAGGCGCACAAATACTGTTGGAGCGACTATTGTTCTGGCATTCGACAAATAGGGAACAAAAATGCACTTGTTGGACTTTCTATTCAAGGCCATTCACTCAATTGACTCTGGGAAAGGCTGTAAATCCGGGGGTGTCAGTTGGACGAACTTTTAGAACGGACCACGGAAGTCGCGATTGTCGTTGCCAGTTTCTGGCGACTGTAAAATGGAAATAAAATGACCCAACCCCTTCGCATCTGCGTTTACGCCGCTTCCTCGAACCAGGTCGCAACGGAATTTCACGATGCCGCCTTTCAACTTGGTGAGGCGCTGGCGAAAGCCGGCCACAGCATTGTTTACGGCGGTGGTTCGCAAGGCTTGATGGGTGCATTGGCGAACGGCGCGCTGAAACATCAGGGCAAGGTCATCGGCATATTGCCGAAATTCATGGCCGATTTGGAATGGGGCCATACCGGTTTGACGCATCTGGATCTGGTCGAAGATATGCGCGAACGCAAGCACAAATTATTAACCGGCTCCGATGCGGTGATTGCCTTACCCGGTGGTTGCGGCACGCTGGAAGAATTGTTCGAAGCGATCACGCTGAAGCGGCTTGGCATCTATTTCAATCCTATCATTCTGCTGAATACGAAAAACTTTTACGCGCCGCTGCAAACCTTCATGCAGCAGGTGATCGATGAAAAATTCATGAATCCCGAGCATCACGCCATGTGGTCGCTGGTGGATTCGGTCGATGAAGCATTGCCAAAAATTCTTGCAACACCGAAATGGCGTGAAGATGCACGCGATTATGCGGTGGTGCGCTGACCACTCTTCAAGGTAAGACTAAATGAAAATTTTATTGATTGGTTCCGGTGGTCGTGAGCATGCCCTTGCCTGGAAACTAGCGCAATCGAAACGCGTCAGTGAAGTGCTGGTAGCGCCGGGCAATGCGGGCACGGCAACGGAAGCAAAATGTCGTAATGTCGAGATTTCCGCAACCAATATCGAAGCCTTGTTGGACTTGGCAAAGCGCGAAGAGGTTGCATTCACCGTCGTTGGCCCAGAAGCACCCTTGGTTATCGGTGTGGTCGATTTGTTTCGCGAACACGGCATGAAAATTTTCGGCCCGACCCAATTAGCCGCGCAACTGGAAGGCAGCAAGGCCTACGCGAAAGATTTTCTCGCACGCCATAAAATTCCAACCGCGTATTACGCCGTGTATGAAGATGTCGAACTGGCGCTGGATCATCTGCACGATGTCGGCGCGCCGATCGTGATCAAGGCCGACGGCTTGGCGGCAGGCAAGGGCGTGGTTGTTGCGATGACGTTTGGCGAAGCAGAAGCGGCGATTGTCGATATGCTGAGCGGAAACAAACTTGGTGCGGCAGGTTCGCGTGTGGTCATCGAAGAATTTTTGCAGGGCGAAGAAGCCAGTTTTATCTGCATGGTCGATGGCAAGACCGCACTGCCGATGGCGACCAGCCAGGACCATAAGCGCGTGCACGATGGCGATACCGGCCCGAATACCGGCGGCATGGGCGCGTATTCTCCCGCACCCGTCGTCACACCGGAAGTGCATGCACGCGTGATGCGTGAAGTAATCGAGCCCACAGTCAACGGCATGATTGCCGACGGCATTCCATTCACCGGATTTCTCTATGCCGGTTTAATGATCGATGAAAACGGCGGCGTCAAAGTCATCGAGTTCAACGTGCGTTTCGGTGACCCGGAAACACAGCCGGTGATGATGCGTTTGAAATCTGATTTGGTGGACTTGATCGAAGCCAGTTTCGATCAGGACCTTGATAAAGTATCGGCAGAGTGGAGTTCGCAATGCTCACTCGGCATCGTGATGGCAGCGGAAAATTATCCGGAAACGCCGAGAGCCGGCGATGAAATTTCCGGCCTCGCCACGACAATGCATGGCGGCAGCAAGATATTCCATGCCGGCACGAAATTGCTTGATGGCAAAGTCATCACCGCAGGTGGCCGCGTGCTTTGTGCGTGTGCACTGGGCGACACCGTTGCCGACGCGCAAAGCCGGGCTTACGAAGCGGTTTCGCATATCGCATGGGATGGCGAGTTCCATCGCAGCGATATCGGCTGGCGTGCCATCGAGCGCGAGGAAAAAGCCTAAGCCATGCTGTATTTGCATTGAGCTGATCCACTATTTTCGTTGAGCGCATTTTCCCAGTCTGCCTCAGATTATTCGGGCCTCACGGCCCTCCTACGGCCTGGTTTTATTCAGCAAGCTGCGCAGGCGCAACCTACGGTAGAAATATCGGCTACTCGACTACAAAAGCTTGCCGTGTAGCGGCCCAGCCCCTAACCTTGGGCATCTCTAAGAGGTTGCCATGGCCCATAACCAGTTTGAATTACTGAAACAACGCCGATTTGCGCCATTCTTCTGGACGCAGGCGCTAGGCGCCTTCAACGACAATGTGTTCAAGAATGCCTTGATCGCAATGGTGACCTTCGTCTTGGTGTCGCTAAGCGAAAAACAGGAATCGACATTCATCCAGCTGGCATCGGCCTTGTTCATCCTGCCGTTTTTTCTGTTCTCGGCAACGTCCGGGCAATTAAGCGAACGTTTCGATAAAGCGAAATTGGCGCAAGCGGTCAAGTGGATGGAAATCGCGATCATGTTGATCGCCTCGGTGGGTTTCGTTTACCAAAATATTCCATTACTGATGATCTGCGTCTTTGGCATGGGCTTGCACAGTACTTTGTTTGGCCCGTTGAAATACAGTTTGCTACCGCAGGTGCTGCGACCGGAAGAACTGACCGGCGGCAATGGCTTGGTCGAAATGGGTACCTTCGTGGCGATTCTGGTCGGTACCATTCTGGGTGCGAATCTGATCAACATTCCTGATACGGGTGCTTTCTGGGTGGCCGGTGCGACCATCGTGATTGCCGTGGTGGGCTTGCTGACCGCACGCAAGATGCCCAGTGCTCCCGGCACCACAACGACGATTAACTGGAACCCGATTTCCGAAACATTGAATACGCTCCGCTTCGTCACGAAGAACCGCAGCGTGTTTTTATCCTGTCTGGGCATTTCCTGGTTCTGGTTTTACGGCTCGGTATTTTTTACCCAGCTGCCGCAGTATTCGAAGTACGTATTGGGGAGTAGCGAAGGCACTTTTACGCTCTTGTTGAGTCTGTTTTCAATCGGCATCGCGATTGGTTCTTTGTTGTGTGAAAAATTGTCGCACCGCACCGTTGAAATTGGTTTAGTGCCATTGGGTGCGATCGGCATGACGGTCTTCGGTGCCGATTTGTTTTTCGCGCACCCACAAATCATTGGCGAAAAAGGCTTGTTGCTGTCGCAGGTCATTTCGCAGCCAGGCGTCAAGCGCGTGATCTTTGATTTATTCATGATGGCGATATTTAGCGGCCTGTACATCGTGCCCTTATTCGCCCTGGTGCAAAGCCGTACCGAAAAGGACAAGGTGTCACGCGTCATCGCCGCTAATAATATTTTGAATGCGCTGTTTATGGTGGTGGCGGCTGGCTTGTCTTACGTCGCACTAAATATATTGCATTGGACGATTCCGGAATTATTGCTGGCCGTCGCGATTCTTAATGCTTTTGCCGCACTCTATATTTTCAGCCTGGTGCCCGAGTTCCTGATGCGTTTCGTGGCCTGGCTGTTAACCAAACTCATGTATCGCGTCGAAGTAAAAGGCATCGAGGAAAATGTGCCCGATGAAGGCGCCGCACTCATCGTTTGTAATCACGTCAGCTACATGGATGCATTGATTCTCGGCGGCGCCATTCCGCGCCCCGCACGCTTCGTGATGTATTACAAAATCTTCCAGATTCCGGTCGCCAGCTGGTTTTTCAAAACCGCGCGTGCCATTCCTATCGCCGGTGCGAAAGAAGATCCCGAGTTGATGCAGAAAGCTTTCGATGAAGTCGACAAGGCATTGTCGGAAGGCGAAATCGTCGGTATTTTTCCGGAAGGAAAACTGACTACCGATGGCGAGATTGCCGAATTCAAAGCCGGTGTTGAAAAAATTCTGGCACGGCGTGCGGTACCCGTGGTGCCAATTGCATTGAAAGGCATGTGGACTAGCATGTTCAGCAAACGTGATTCCAAACTGGGCCGTTTGCGCGTACCTCGACGCATCCGTGCAGGCATCGAAGTCGAGGCGGGGTCACCGATAGCGGGAACGGAAGCGACCGCGGACCTACTGGAAGCAAAAGTAAAAACCCTGCGTGGCGATCGGGCATAATCAATAAAAATCAGGAGGGATTTGATGATGAAATGTCCAAATTGCAGCGCAGAGTGTTCCGATCAGGCAGTGAAATGTGATTTCTGTGGTCTCGCTTTTGTCGAGGTTGACGCTCAAGCGAGCGAGCGGACTCTTTCAGTCGAGCCACCGTTACCACCAGCGCCACCCGTCTATGTAGCGCCGACGGAAGCCCCGATGCCGCCACCGGCAAATCCTTACGAAAGTTCGACGCAGGCAACACGCCCGGGCTAAGCGGTTCCCAATCATATGGTCTGGGCCATCGTATCGACCGTCATTGCCACCCTTGTCACGATGTTTACTTGCTGCTGTTTGCCGCTGGGTTTGCCATCGGGAATTGCTGCCATTGTTTTTGCGTCGAGAGTAAACAAGCATTTTGAAGTCGGCGATATTGCCGGCGCCCTGCAGGCTTCCAAGACCGCCAAGTTGTGGTGCTGGGTAACGACCGCGTTGGCAATCGTATTCACGGTATTGCTGATAATGTCGTTAGCGCTGAACGGAATGGAAATGATGGATCCGGCGTTTTTGGAAAATCTCAGCAAGCAAATCGAAGCGGGCCGGTAAATGCGTGTTCACGCTGGATGGTGGGCCACTCCCCTCGCGGCACTTATGCTGCTGGGGATTTACCTGCTGCGCACCTATGACCCCAACATCGCCGGCAATCCTTTTCTGGCCTGCGTGTTTAATAAGTTGACGGGCTTTTACTGCCCTGGTTGCGGGCTCACCCGGGCAATGCATGCCTTGGTGCATTTCGATTTGCCGCGTGCGATTCGCATGAATGCTTTTTTCATTTTATCGACACCCTTGGTGGCGTTATTGGTATGGCGTGTTTACCGCCCGCTACCTAGCGTACTTGAAGCGGCAATCAAGCCATTGGCAAATCCGTGGCCCTGGGTAATCGCCGTACCGATGTTTGCCGTGTTGCGTAATTTGCCCTGGTATCCCTTTTACTTGCTGGCACCCGCGGCCTGATGGAGTAAAACGCTCGAACTGCCGTGCGGAATGTTTCGAAGTTACCAGGCCATGCGAGTTTTGCGGCTAGGCGTTGGCTAACGATTTTGCTGTAGTGCGTCCGCCAATCCCGATCTTCATACCCAGCGAGCCAATTGCGTTTTTGCCCGGGATTGAATCGGGTGCCCTCGCACTTCCTATGATGGCAGCAGCAAATACCCGGCAGTGATTGCCAAATCATCTTGCACTGTTTATTGGCGCCGCCGTGTTGATTTTTCTTTACAGATGGATCCGGTTCGTATCGTTTTGATTATTTTTCGATGCAGCTAAATTCGACATGGGCGAATGGTGATTTCGCAGGCGCCGTAGCGGTGTGCCTGGATTAGCATTGCATTTGGCGTATTCACGATGAACATGATTTTCCAGGGTTCCCTGAACTTCAATATGCTCGATTGAAATATCGCAGCAAGGGTTTAACCGTCACGGGGCAATCGGGCATAATGGGGCGAACGGGGATGAAAAACGTCAAGGGGAAATGCGGTGAAATGTCCAAATTGCAGTGCAGAGTGTTCCGATAACGCGCGCGAGTGCGACTTTTGCGGGCATCCTTTCGTCGATGCCGTGGCAGAGCAGAGGTTGCCGCCAGTGCCGCCGACCAATCCCAATCGAGCGACGTTCAGTGCTTCGGAGCCCACCATCGCGCCGCCGCCATCGAGCTATGTACCGCCGCCAGTGCAATCGGATAATCCCTATGCGGCCAGCTATCCCTCTTCGGCAAAACCGCCAAAACAAAGTTTCGCCAAGGGTAGCGTGCCGAACTATTTGGTATGGGCCATTCTTGCCACCTTATGCTGCTGCCTGCCCACCGGTATCGCGGCCATTGTGTATGCGGCACAGGTAGACGGAAAGCTAGCGGCCGGTGATTACGAAGGCGCGCTGGCAGCGTCCAATAACGCCAAAATGTGGAGCTGGATTTCAGTGGGCGGTTACTTGCTCGTGTTCGTGCTTTATCTGATGCTATTCATGTCGGGTGCTTTGGGGCAAGCGGGACGCTATTAAGCAAAATGTTGTCAGCATCGGCATCTCGATTACTGCTGCTCGGGTTGATTCTGGCCGCCGTCATGGTAGTTGCCTTGCTGATGCAATTTGACCCCAACCAGTCCGGCAGTCCATTGCCACCCTGTCCCTCGCGTTGGCTGACGGGAATTTACTGCCCGGGCTGCGGAGCCACACGCGCCCTGCACGCCTTATTGCACGGCAATCTTGAAAAAGCCTTGTCGATGAACGTGGTCTTTGTTTTCGCATTGCCGCTGGTGGCCTTGATGCTGATGCATCAGCTGGTCAAATTGCCCATGGCATTACTCATTGTCGTGAAGTTTTTCAGTGATGCGCGCCCATGGGCATGGCTATTGATCAGTTACGCCGTGTTGCGAAATCTGCCTTGGTATCCGTTTAATTTATTGGCGCCGGGTTGATTCAAAAACAAAAAAACGAAACGGTGCAAATTTACTGAAGACCCCGTTTCCAGGCAGCACATTGATCCAAGAAACTAATTGACGAAACCGGCCAGCACAAACATCGACAAAACGGCTAGCCACAATAATAAAATCCGCCAGACCAAACTCATCGCATCACGTAATTCGAGCAGTGCCGGCGCTTGTGCGGGACCATCGATGGCGTAGGCATCCTCTTCGGCCAGTTCGCAGTCAACGCTGGCGCGTGCGGCGGCACCAAGAAAACCGATATCCAGACGTGCGCCACCTTGCTTGTACCATTCGCGCCAGGCCGACAAGACCGTGTCGAAGTTGGCGGCCAGTGCCATACCGAATGTCATCAAATGTGCCACGGGCCAATTGAGCAAGCCTGTAAAAAACACGGCGGCTTCGCTTTGTTTTTCCGGGATGGTTTTCCGGGCTTCGCCTTGTGCGCTCAATGTGGTCAGGCGATACAACAAGGCACCGGCGGCACCCAGTAACAAGAACCAGAACAAAACGCCAAACCAGCGCCAGAGTGCGCAGCGGAATACGGCTTCGACAAGACTGGGCCCTTCCAATACGGGATCATCGCCTTCCGGAAATAAAGCCATGGCGGCCTGTCGGCGTGATTCGGCATCGCTCGCGTCGACGACTTTGTCGACATCCAGATCCAGGTCGCGTGGGCCCCAGGTATAAATCAGTACAAACAAAGCGAAAACGAAGCCGGGCAAGCCGTACCAAAGCCCCGATAAAAAATACTGGATGACAGCCACGATGACGACGGGAATGCCGATCGCAATCAGGGCGCCGAAACGTCCTTGCCAAAGGGTTTCGCCACGAAAAATTTTCCCCAGCAGACTCAGCCAGGCAACAAACCAGCCATAACGGCGCAGTGCCATTAGCCCGGGCACAATATGCCCCATGACTAATGCCAGTACGACCGCAATTAAGGTTAAGGCCATGAGCGACTGCCGCTGTTCGATAAATCATTGTAGCGCCAACAAGGCGGCGTTAGCACTTTATGCGAGGCTGACACCCATGCGCCCACACCAGTCTTCAATCAACCAGCGTGAAATCGACATGCGCGGTGAAATGCCCAGTTCGCCACTGGCAACGCCAGCACGCAGTTCTTCGGCGCTGAACCATCGCACCTGTTCAAGTTCGTCGCCGGCTTTGGCATCCTGTGGCTGGGCGTAGGCATGAAAGCCGAGCATGAGTGATGCCGGAAATGGCCAAGGTTGTGAAGCGCCGTATTCGGCGCGATCAACATGCACGCCGGCTTCTTCGAAGACTTCGCGGATCACGGTTTGTTCCAGCGATTCGCCGGGCTCCAGAAAGCCCGCCAAAACAGACCAGCGATTTTCCGGCCAGCTCGCCTGACGACCGAGCAGGATTTTTTCACCATCGGTGACAGCCATAATCACGGCGGCATCGGTACGCGGATAATGTTCGCTGCCGCAGCTTTCGCATTTCGCCATGAAGCCGCCGCGCACTAGATTCAAGGCGTGGCCGCAGGCGCCACAAAAATGATTGCGTTCCTGCCAATACAGCAGTGCGCGAGCCTGGGCGAAAATCGAGGCTTGCAGGTGCGGCCACGTCGCTGCGGCGGTGCGCAAATCGATCGCGTGTGACGGCAAGTCCTCGATGGATTCCGCACGCACGGCAAACCAGTGTTGATCATCGGCTTGCCCAAGGTAACTTGCCTCCGCCGGACGCAGGACAAAAAAATCGGCGCCGGTTAGAAAAACCAGTGCTTGCGAATTTTCTTGAAAGCGGGCATTACCCTGCAAATCGATGATGATGATGTTGGCTTGCGGCCAGAGCTGGTCGAGCGTCTCGTTATTTTCCCGATGCTGTTCTCTGCGGTCCAGGCCGGGATGTTGAAACGCGAATTGCTTGGGCGCAGGCAGCATTAATCAGACGGAGAAACTGCTGCCACAACCACAGGTGGTTTTTGCATTTGGGTTGCGAATGACAAACTGCGAGCCTTGCAGGCTTTCGCGATAATCCACCTCGGCGCCCATTAAATATTGCAGGCTCAGCGGGTCCACCAGAAGGGTGACGCCATCACGTTGCAGGGCAAGATCGTCCTCGCTCTGGCTTTGGTCAAATTCAAAACCGTATTGAAAGCCCGAACAACCGCCACCGCTGATGTAAACCCGCAATTTGAGTTCCGGATTACCTTCTTCTTCAATCAGACTCGCGACTTTTTTTGCCGCCGCTTCGCTGAATAGCAAAGGCGCATCCATGGTTTGATAGGTTTGTATATTCATAGTGTTCAAGTATGCGCTTTATTGCCGAAAACAAGCGTGAAAGCTCATGCTTTGTCAGTGCGTTCCGACATCGGTGCGTCCGCGTGGATCAAGCGACCTGTCAGCGTGGCGCCGCCTGACATTTCGACCACCTTGTAATGAACATTGCCCTGCACTTTTGCGGTGGGTGAAAGTTCGACGCGTTCAGTGGCGTGGATGTCGCCGTGCAGTGTTCCTGCGATGACGACGACGGGGGCGTGCACTTCGCCGTCAATCATGCCTTGCTCTGACACCGTTATTACGGCTGCGCTGCCTTCTTCGGCGATGATCTTGCCGATGATCTTGCCCTCGACATACAAGCCACCCGAAAATTGCACATCGCCGCGAATCACCACGCGTGGGCCGATCAGGGTTTCTACCGTGTTGGTTCCGTTGCGTGCGCTTTTCTTATCCATGCCTAGCATTTACTGGTTCTCCTGAAGTTTTTTAGCGCTCCATGGGAACACTTGATCGGCCTGGCCGTTGTTGCCGCGCAAAACCACTTTTACGCGTTGCGGGGTAAAGCCGGACGGCAGCAGCACGCTGCCATCAAGCTCCTGAAAGTAGCGGAATGAATAGGCTTTGCCGTTCATATCGGATTTTTGTACCAGATTTTCCCAAGGCACGGTCTTCAAGCGGCCGGCACTGATGCCTTCGATCGAGAATTTCATGTTGCCCTGGCTGATGGCGCCGCGATTGAGATTCTGGGTAACGGTCGCGGTGAAGTGCCAAGTACCACCCGCCTCGGGTTCGAATTGAATATCGTGCACGTTCAAGCCACGCCTTTGTGCAGTGGCACCTACCAGGCGTTCGTAAAAAGCGACATCGGCACGCAGGCCTTCGATTTCCTCGTCACGATCCGACAGGGTCGATTGCAATTCAAAATTTGCGTTGCGGCTGATTTGTTCGGAACGTCGGAGCGTGGCGAGTTGTTGTTTGGCCTGCTTCAGCTGGGCTTCGTTTTCATCCAGCAACTTGCTTTGCTGGCCAACGACCCGGTCCGCATCCACCAAGCCGGGCGCCGCACGATGCCCGGCCAGATACCAAACGCCGGCGAGGCTGAGGAGCCAAAGAATCGCAATGATCACCAGCCAGCCACGCCAAGGGGTCTTTTTCGGCACAATCATGAAGCGCTGCGGGTTGGGGTTGGGGGTGCTCATCGGGCAAGGATACCTTTCACGGCCATTTCTATAAAGGAACAAAGTCCCAAAATGCGCTTAAATGCTCAGCATGCATGCAGTTTTCTTGTGGCTATAATCTTCAAAGTCTGCTTTCCGATCAGGAGTTTTCAAGATGACCGAAGCTCATTTATATGCCCTTGGCCTGGCACTGGCGTGTCTTGCCGGGGTGCGCGCCTACCTCACGGTATTGGGAGTTGGCCTGGCGGGTCTGGCCGGCTGGGTGGAGCTACCCACCGCCTTGCAAATTACCACGTCGCCCTGGGTATTAGGGACGGCAGGAGCCCTCACGGTCGTCGAGTTTTTTGCCGATAAAATTCCCGGCGTTGATTCAGGCTGGGATTTATTGCAAACCTTATTGCGGGTTCCGGTAGGTGCCTTTCTGGCCGCCGCAACTTTATCGGGCGATGGACAACTCGGTGCCGGTGCTTTGGTGGCCGGCGGAGCGGCAGCCTTGTTTACCCACGGCCTGAAAGCGTCAACACGCGTTGCGATAAATGCCTCGCCCGAACCGGTATCCAATCTCGGGGCATCGTTGACGGAAGATGTCGTGGTCGCCGGCGGCATTGGGCTGGCATTTGCCTACCCGTGGCTTGCCTTGGGGCTGGTGTTAGGTACCGTGCTGACGATGGCGTTGGTCGTTGCATGGCTGGTCCGTTTTATCCTGAGAAAAATACGTGGCGCAAGCCTTACGGCGCCTTCCTATTAATTGGCCCTAAAATCTCAGCGCCACGTTACTCTTTCGCACAACAGTGCGACATGGCACTGTGACAGCACAAGTAAAAGCGGGGCATAATCCCTGTCTACAGGGGGCGGTAATGAATCAGCAAGAAACGGCAGTGATCGCCGAACCAAACTCCGCATTACTGCGCATTATTCCCAAGCGCGTTGAAGTCATGGGCAAACGTTTGCAGCGCTTTCTGCAAAATGGTTGGGACATAAACGGTTTGGCCATTTTACAAGAGGACGCGCACGCGCTGTCGCGTGCCTGTGCAGAACAGGATTTGGCCGAACCTGCCGAGTCGTTGCAAGCGATGGCCGGCTTGCTCGATACCACGATCGAACAACAGGAATTGCCCGATCCGACACTCGGCGAGCGTCTGCATAATTTGATGGAGTCATTGCGGGCAGCACTGCCAACGATGCCCGATGATGTGCAGGAAGTGTTTGGCAGTCGTGATCGTAGCGGCGGCGGTTCCAGTGGTCGTGCTGAAATTCCGCCGATGGCGTATTGGCGAATTTGGGGAGGCGATGCCCCGCCTGCCGTTGCCGTTAATCACGATGTGCGTAGCAATGCCCAGCGTCCATCCGTGATGGAGGAAGAAAGAGATCCTTGGTCACCTGCTGCCAAACATCACGGCAGTCCGGCTCCCGTAAAATCCATTACCGATCATGTTTTCAAAAGAACGCCGGAAGAGATGCCGCGTCAACCGATGCAGGCAGCCTCCACATCGATGATGGGCAGTGCATTTCCGTCTGCGCTCGCCGGTGGCATTCAGACGAAACCCGCCGACACGCCTGCTCCGGCCGTGGCTTCTAAAGTCGTGGCAGACAAGCCTGCCGAATCGGCAGAGTCCCTGCAGTTGCCGGTGCCTTCGGAATTCCGCATTTATCACCTGACCGCACATGGCCCGCTGTCAGTGGCCCTGGATCAATGTTTCGAGGCACAGGGGCTGGATGTCGAGTTAGTGGAAGACATCGAAGAGCTGAAAGAATTATTGAATGCCTTGCCGGCCGATCTGGCCATCGTTGATGCAGAATTCGGCGATGCGCTGGAGGGTTTGGGCAACGATGTTAGCGGGCTTCGGCAAAAACAGGGCCGCAAAATGCGTCTGGTGGCGCTATCGGAAGCCGACAACATTACTTTGCGCTTGTCGGCACGCCGCGCTGGTGTTGACGCGCTGATCGTCGGTGCCAAGACCGCTGCAGACGTTATCAAACGCCTGCGCGTGATGTTCGAGCCCGGTTCGGAAAGCCCTTACCGCATTTTAATTGTCGAAGACGATCGTTCGCAGGCCTTGTTTGCCGAAGGCATTTTGCGTAATAACGGCATGGAAACCCTGGTCGTTCTCGATGCACTGGAAGTCATGCCGGCCCTGGAGCGGTTTCAGCCCGATTTAATATTGATGGATCTCAATATGCCGGGCGCCAACGGCATTGAACTGACCGGTTTGATTCGCGAGCAAGAAGCCTTCATGCATACACCGATTGTTTTCCTGTCGGGTGAGCATGATGAAGATCGGCAGTTTGATGCCATCGATGCCGGCGGCGATGATTTCCTGAGCAAACCCATTCGCCCGCGCTATCTCATTTCTGCGGTGCAAAATCGGGTACGACGTCATCGTGTGATGGAAAGTCGCCAGCAAAAGCGTACTGGAAAAGATTGGCAAACCGGGCTGTACGATCGTCAGGATTTACTGGCGCTGGTCAATCAGCATTTGCAGCGTGGCAACGATTTAAAAGGCGGCATCTTCCTGCTCGAAATGGAGGGGCTAAGCAGTTTGCGAGAGCGCTTCGGCATCGCCGCCTTCGAACAAATGCAGCAGGACGCCATCCGCGTGATTGCAGAGCAGGCCGTTGATTGCCCGATTGGCCGCTTTGGCGACGGCAGCTACCTTGTGTACGCATCCCAGCCAGAAGAAGCAGGCCTGATGGCGATGGCACAGCAATGCCGAACCAGTCTGGTGCAGCATGCTTTTCAGGTGCAGGGCCAACCGCTGCGTTTGCGTGCTTCGGTGGGCGTGTGTGCCTTCAAACACGCCTTTCATGACAGCGGCGCGATGCTCGGTGCCGTTGAAAAAGTCACCCGCGAAGCCAGATCACAAGAGCGCGGCGTTCGTCTGTATGAACCGCCGAAAACCGAAGATGCCGCGCGCGAAGCCGCGTTGCTCAAACTGGTGCGTGAGGCGATTGATCAGCATTCGCTGGAATTGCTATATCAACCTGTCGTCGCGGTGGCCGGTAGTGATGATTCGCAATATCAAGCCTTGTTGCGTCTGCGCGATACCAGCGGACGTTTGTTGCCGGCGGCGGAAGTTATCCCGATGGCAGAGCGCAGCAATTTAATCGTCGATATTGATCGCTGGGTATTGATGCAGGCGCTCGCCTTGGTTCGTGATCGCCGTGCCGAACAAAGGCCTATGCGATTGTTTGTCACACAATCTCCGCTAACTCTGGCGGACACATCGCAAAGCGAATGGCTGCGATCCGAGCTGGCTGATAACGATGTTCCTGGCGCGAGCCTTGTGATCGAACTGAGAATGGAAGACGCCTCGATTCATGCCGCGACGGTACGGCAATTCTGCGATAGCCTGGTACCACTGGGCGTGCAGTTTTGCCTAAGCCAGTTCGAGTTGAATGACGAGACCGAAGGCTTGCTCGAACAGTTGCCGTTGGGTTTTGTGAAACTGGCACGTAAATATTCAACCGGTCTGCAAACCCAGGGCACACGCGATGAATTGAAAACACTGATCGACCGTGCGCATCGGCGTGGCCTTGAAGTCATTGGTACCGGCGTAGAAGATCCACAAGCCGCCGCTACGTTATGGATGAGTGGTATCGATTTTATTCAGGGAAATTTGGTACAGGAGGCCGATAGCGGCCTCGATTTCGATTTTCAACAGGCGGTGCTCTGATATGTTACAAAAATTTAAATCCGGCGACGCACTCATCGTCAGATGGATAGCTGTTTCGGGTGCTGCAGGTGCCGCCATTGCCTCTGCCTTCGCACACTGGAGCAACAATCAGGTATGGCAAAGCGTTGCCTTGATTGCTGCCTTCATGGCTATCGCCGGCATCGCCGGGCTTTGGTATGCCGTGGCCAAGCGAAACGAGGCATTGAGCCTTGCTTCCGAACAAACCCATGAACAAAAACGCGAAGTCAGCGCGCTCAACGAAGAGTTGGCGGTGCATCGCGAGATGGAAAAAGAGCTGACCGCTGCCAAGCAAACAGCCGAGTCGGCGATGATGGCAAAAGGCGAATTTCTCGCCACCATGAGCCACGAAATTCGGACGCCGCTCAACGGCATTATTCCGATGCTCGACATTATGATGTCGGCAAAACTGGCGCCTGATCATCACGATATTTTGCGTACGGCTTACACATCGGCGCGGCAGATGCTACGGATCGTCGATGACATTCTCGATTACTCGAAACTTGAAGCCAACAAATTGCAGTTGGAGACCACCAGTTTCAATCTTCGCGAAGTCTGTGACTCGATCATCATGTTGATGGACAAGCCGGCAGAAGGTAAGGGCTTGCGCTTGAACTTGCAGATTGAAAGCAATGTGCGATTGCCGGTGCGAGGCGATCCGGTGCGTCTGCGCCAGGTGCTCACCAACTTGGTTAGCAATGCAATTAAATTTACCGAACGCGGTTCGGTGACCCTGATGATTAGCCGGAAGGGCGAGACTCGCTCGCAACACGAATTACGCATCGAGGTTCGCGACACGGGTATCGGAATCAGTCCGCAGGGCATGCAGCAACTTTTTCGTCCATTTAGCCAGGCCGATACTTCCACAACGCGGCTATACGGTGGCACCGGGCTAGGTTTGGTGATTTGCAAGCGCATCGTGGATTTGATGGGCGGCACGATGGGAGTTGAATCCGAGGCCGGTCGCGGCTCGACGTTCTGGGTGGACCTGCCTCTGCTCAAAGCCGTTGGAGACATGCATACGCAACGTCAGGACCTTAATGGCGCACGCGTGTTGTTTCTTACCAATGATGCTGTCATGCGTCAGCGCATACAGCAGTCAAGTAGTTCGTGGGGCTGCCAACTGACCGAGGCCGAGACCACCCAGGATGCGTTGACGCGATTGCGCACCGCGATTACGCGTGGTGGTACCTGGACCTATGATTTGCTGCTGGTAGATATGAACAGCGTGCGCAGCACAGCCATCGCATTGCATCGCAATCTCAGAAGAACGCCGGATCTTGAAGGTCTTCGTGTCGTCTATTTGACGGGCAATGATCCATTGCCCGATGAGCTCAATGACGGAATGATGTTGAGCTTGCAGCGCACCATTCACGCCAACGAAATGCGATCGGCGATCACTAGTTTTCTGTCGGCCCCCATTCATCGACCCGAACCGGCCGAAGAAGCGACGAGCTATGATTCCGTTGCAAGCCATGCATACGGAGGTGCTCCGTCGACCGCACAGACAGCCATCCCAGTCATCAAAAAGCTCCGAGGTCATCTATTGTTGGTTGAAGATAACCCGGTCAATTTGATGGTCGCCCAACGATTGATCAGCATGCTCGGCTTGAATTGCGAAACGGCCGACAATGGCGAGAAAGCGCTGGAGCGCATGATGTCCGGGCAGTTGGATCTGGTTTTAATGGATTGCCAGATGCCCGTGAAAGACGGCTATACCGCAACCCAGGAATGGCGCCAGCATGAAGTCAGGGCAGGCTTGCCGCGGTTGCCGATTATTGCCATGACCGCTAATGCCATGGCCGGCGATAGACAAAAATGTCTGGATGCCGGTATGGATGATTACATTACCAAGCCGGTCGATCGCCGTTTGCTGGAGTCGAGCTTGGCGCGCTGGTTGAAGGTAAGACAAGAACAGGGAAGTCCCGCCGGTGATGCCACAGAAAGTCAAAATGAACCCCCCGCAGTAGTCACTCCGGCGGCCTTGGCCCCGACTTCAATTGTCAGCAGGCCTGTCGTTCAGCCCCTTCCGGTAGCCCCGGTTACGCGTGTCCTGCCAGCAAGGCCAATGCCTGCGTCGGCAACCACAGAAGGCGCAACCGCAACCGCTGTCGCAGCACCGCCGAAACCGCCGCTGGTCTCTGAACCGGTTCCTTCCAGTTTGCCGGTGCTGGCAGTGGATGTATTAAAGGAACTCGAAGCCGTCATGGGAAGTGAGTATCTCAGTTTGATCCGGTTATTCCTCGAAGATGCACCGAAACAAATCCAGCAGCTAGAACAGGCCGCTGCAGAAAATAATATCCACGGCATGATTGCGCCCTCGCATACGCTCAAATCATCGAGTGCAAATTTGGGCGCATTGGCCTTGTCTGCCATCGCCAAGCGGATCGAAATCGGTGCCAGAGGAAACGTATTGAATCGGCCTACCGTGGCGGTGCTGATGCTGGAAGCCGAGTACAAGAAAGCCCAGGCAGCGTTCCAGAAAATGCTGGTCTGATGTAAAGCCTCCTCTGTTCCCAATTGAATACAAACAGCCCGCCACGCGGGCTTTTTGTTGGCTGACGACCATTGAATTGTCGAGTTGGGGCAGCGGTATTTTGCGTTGATAGTTAATCCTCCAAATAATCTAAATCAAGTCAACGATTTACTTGGTGAATTTGCACCAGTTGAGCACCGTCTTCCCGCGCAGGCGGGGACCCAGTGCCATTGCTTTAATGTTTGAAGTCACTGGGCCCCCGATAAGAGCATTCGGGGATGACGATTGTTTTGTTTTTTGTGATGGCAAGTGCTGAGTAGCCGACAACAAAATGTTATCTGCATTCGCGTACACGACAAACGTCGCGCATGACGGGCGCTGCTACGGGCGACATAGCCAAACTTCCCAATAAGCAATGCCAGCGTGTCATGGCTTTTTTATGGCAGGGGTCGAAAATATCGAAACAAAAAAAAAAAGCCCGGCAATGCCGGGCTCTTTGTTTATTGCTTGAACAGGGACTTAGAAGCCGGAAACATCCAGGCGACCATTGGTAAGCACTTTGCCGGTCACCGAAGCGGTTGGCACAGCAGCAGCCAGAATGGCAGCCTTGATTTGAGCGGCACTGGAACCTGGATGGCGGGCCGCGTACATGGCGGCAGCGCCGGTCACGTGCGGGGTAGCCATCGAGGTGCCGTTATAGCTGGCGTAGCTGCCAATAGTTTTGCCCTTCGAGCGAAGTGGAACGGTCGAGTAGATGCCCGAACCGGGTGCTGCGATATCTACCGTGGTGGCACCGTATTGCGAGTAGCTGGCGAGCGCACCGGTGTTGGTCAATGCTGCAACGGCAATGATATTGCTATTCGGATAGTTGCTTGGAAAGGAAGCAGTCACATCGTTATTGGCGCCGGAGTTACCGGCCGCTGCGATGAATAAAATATCCGCAGCATTGGCGCGTTCAATCGCATCTTGCAAAAGTGACGAAGCACCACCGCCGCCCCAGGAATTATTGGTCGCCACCAGATTCAGGTTATGGCGAACTTTCAGATCGGTGAAGTAATCCACTGCCGCGATGGCGTTAGCCGTAGTTCCGCCGGTACCGCCGAGGAATTTCGCACTCATCAATTTGACCGACCAGCAGATACCGGCTACACCGGCGCCATTACCGCCGACCGCACCGATGGTGCCCGCCACGTGGGTGCCGTGATCATCGGCAGTGCCGTCGAAGACGCTGTTGTTATTGCCGTCGAAATCCCAACCGTAGATGTCATCGACTTTTCCGTTGCCATCATCATCGATGCCATTGCCTTCCACTTCGCCAGGATTTTTATATGCGTTCGCGGCTAATTCTGGATGGGTGTACATATAGCCTTCATCGATAATGCCGATAACTACATTGCTGCAGTTAGCACCGGCCGCACCAGCCCAGGCTTCAGCCGCTTGGCTGCCGAACTGGTTTGCAGGTGACGATGCATTGCCGTAGGCGCCCCAGAGGGAGCCATTGGTGAAGTAGGTATCGTTCGAGGTAACGCCGGTATGCTGCACGATGTAGTTCAGTTCAACCAGTTCGACCGAAGCGTCGGCTTGCAGTCTGGCAATTTGATTGGCCAAACCAGCGCCGCCGGGGACCTTAATCAAATCGACATCGCTACGCTTGGCATCGATGCGGTTGTTGCCGTTAACGATATTTCTGTCTTTTTGGCCACCAACACGGCCCAGGGCAGCACTTTTTTGTGCATCGGTAGTACCGGCACGGAATTGTACGAGCAGTTCATCAGCGCGATGCGCCTGATTAAAATTTGGATTTGCTGCCTGCGCTGCAGCGGCGGTAAGACCCAAGGCTGCCATGGTGGCAGTGGCAAGCAGTGACATACGTAAAGCAGACTTCATGGAAACGACCCCGGCAAAAAGCCCGCACGGTGCGGGCTGGAAACTGGAACCTAGCGCACATTTCTCGTGAAAGTCATGATGCTTTGCAATAAATTTGCAACCTGTAACAACTAATGAGAACTGGTTCTCATTATTTTGCTTGCTTTTACTCGCGCTTAACTTTTGAGCTGGGCCTGCAAATAGCCCTGTTCGCCTAAACGCGCAATCAGGTCGAGCTGGGTTTCGAGCCAATCCACGTGCTCTTCTTCCGAGCCCAGGATTTCAGCAAATAAATCCCGCGAGACATAATCGGCGACGGTCTCGCTGTAGGCAACTGCCGCTTTCAAATCGGGAACGGCGAGTAATTCCAGTTTCAAATCACATTCGAAAATTTCTTTCGGGCTCTCGCCGATGAAGAGTTTTCCAAGGGATTGCAGATTCGGTAAGCCTTCAAGAAACAAAATGCGATCGATCAGTTTATCGGCGTGTTTCATCTCGTCGATAGACTCGTGATGCTCGTGCTCGGCGAGTTCCTTGAAGCCCCAGTTCTTCAGCATTTTGGCATGCAGGAAATATTGGTTGATGGCTATCAGCTCGTTGTATAGCGCTTTGTTGAGATGTTCGATGACTTTGCTGTCGCCTTTCATGGCCAAGCTCCTGATGTGAGGGGCCACTTTATTCTAATTTAATAGACGATGTGCAAATGATAATCGCTCATTAGCCTCATGGAAGCGATGGATCTGGCGGCTTGCAATATCGGTAAAGGAAACAAAGCAGCGGCATGTGCCTGGTTCAAAATATCGATCGCCATGTCGTGGCAACTTCCACAGTTACTGCCCAGGCCGGTTCGCATGGTGAGTTCGGCCACATCACGAACGCCATCGGCAGCGGCACGCTGGATGGCTTTATCGGTGATACCGAAACAAACACAAACGTACATGGCAGCAAACTCCCGGCTACGAATAAGAATGATTCGTATTTGATACGCAATGAGAATGATTGTCAATAATCGATATGATTGTTTATTCAGCGTCGGCTGAACTTGGTGCCGCCGCTGGCAGCCATAATTTGCTGGGCGAGGGCGCCAGAATCGACAGGAATAGCCTCATCACCGGCGATTACGCGCGCATGATCGGCTAAATGATGCAAAGCGCGCACATACACTTCGCGCTTGAAGTTGACGACATGCTCGACTGGATACCAGAAGTCGACCCAACGCCAGCTATCAAACTCTGGCTTCTCGGTCAGGTTTAGGCGCAAATCGGCTTCTTCGCCATTGAAACGCAGTAAAAACCAAACCTGTTTTTGTCCCACGCAAATCGGCTTGCTACCGTAACGCACGCAGCGGCTGGGTAGACGGTAACGAAGCCAGCCGGGCGTTGCCCCAAGCACTTCAACGTGCTCAGGCGATAGGCCGACCTCTTCATATAGTTCTCGGTACATCGCTTCTAGCGGGGTTTCATCAGTATTCATGCCGCCCTGCGGAAACTGCCAGCCATCCCGGTTCACCCTGCGGGCCCAGAACAACCTGCCATCCGTGCGCATGAGCACGATGCCCACATTAGGGCGATAACCGTCCGGATCGATCACGACGCGGACTCCAAATTCACTGTCGGCAAGCGTGCCACAGGCAACACATAAAGGACAAGTAAAACAGCGAGATGGACATGGATGCCGATGCAAAGTAAAATTCGCGGCCCTGCTGGTCTAATCACAGCAGACAGATTTTGGTTGTGTAGCTCAGCCGGTTAGAGCACGTCACTCATAATGACGGGGTCGGTGGTTCGAGTCCACCCACAACCACCAAATTCGTCGCTCATCTCTCAACAAGATGAGCGACGACCTTCCAAAGAGTCACTTCTAGCGCACTTCTTCCCGCAGGGCATAGCTCAAAGGAAGACAAGATAATTCAAAGCTAGACAAATTTTTGGGGGTACACGTAGGGGTACGAAGATAGCCCTGCGTCGCAATCAGGTGGCGCGCATTAAAGGGCGCATTTATATGCCACGTTCAATCATTCCGCTCAATGACCAAAAATGCCGTACGGCAAAAACCACGGGAACAGCTAAAAAGCTGTTTGATGGTGGAGGGCTTTATTTGCTCTTGACGGAGTCAGGTAGCAAGCTCTGGCGTCAAAAATACCGGTTCGCCGGAAAAGAGAGAACCTTGTCGTTAGGTGCATACCCGGAAGTAAGCCTTCTCGATGCACGTAAGAAACGTGCTGAGACAAAGAAGATTCTTGATGGTGGTAAAGACCCAAATGCGGAACGCCGAAAGGAAGAACTAATCGGGGATGTAGCCCGTTTGAATACGCTTCCGTCAGTAGGCCGGGAGTGGTTGAAATCCAATCGGCCAAATTGGTCTGGCAAGTATTCAGACAAGCTTTGCTTGCGTCTCGAAAATGATATCTATCCATGGTTCGAAAAAACGCCAATCGCTGAAATCGAAGCACCAGAAATCCTGGCGGCTCTTCGCAGGGTGGTAGAAAGAGGAGCCTTATATACCGCTAAGCGGTTACAGAGCTATTTAAGTCAGATCTTTCGATATGCAATCGCAACTGGTAGAGCAAAGCGTGATGTCGCTGCAGACCTTCGCGGCGCTTTGCCCCGGCATTCAGGGAAGAATTATCCAATGATTCTAGATCCTGTTCGGATCGGAGAGTTACTTAGGGCGAGCTATAACTACAAGGGAAGCATAGTTGTTAAGCACGCACTGATGTTGGCGCCAATTCTATTTTGTCGTCCGACGGAGCTGCGATCTATGGAATGGACTGAGCTATCGCAAGGCTTTGAAACTTACACAATTCCTCCGGAGAGGATGAAGGGAAGGTTGCCCCATCTGGTTCCATTGAGCAGGCAGGCGAGAAATATACTGAAAGAAATGCAAGATTATACGGGTAGTAGAAAGCATGTCTTTTCATCTCCAATGAAGAGCCATAAATACATATCGGAAAACACGGTCAATGATGCTTTTCGAAGCATGGGGTTTGGTGGCGATGAGATTTGCGGGCATGGCTTACGGCACATGGCCTCTACCTTGTTAAACGAAGCTGGCTGGCCTTCTGATGTTGTCGAGAGACAGTTGGCACATACAGACAAGAACATCGTTCGAGGCATATATAACAAAGCACAATACCTCGATGAGCGCCGAAGAATGATGCAAGTGTGGAGCGATTACCTGGAGCTATTGCGGCATGGTCAATATTCGGAAGCCGAGAAAATGTTAAAACAGAATTGAGTGCAGATGACTGAGCGCAAACGCTAAATTTCTGTGTAGGAAGTGTGGCTATATGAAGCCACGAAAAATCATTTTAGATTTTTGATTGACTGCGTCCTTTCTTCTTCATTCGTTTGGCTCGATTTTTAAATACCTGGTGCCACGAAACTAAGCCAAGCTGTTTTTCGAGAGTGGACGCTTTCCAGCACTTGGTTCCACCAATCATGAAGTCCGGCGTTGAAAAAAGCTCATTTTCGACATAGCGATCAAAAGTGCGCCTGCAAATGCCAAGTAGCATGCAAATATCAAAGGGGAAAAGGAGCATAACGATTTCTCTGGTTGTTGGATGATTAATCGTAACTTGGGAGAATGGCCGCGTCAGAGCTAACCACCCCTAAAAACAGGTGTCTTACGAATTGCCACAATCGTTGGGTGATCGCGTAAATAAGTTGAAACTATCCATGTGATCCTAGAGTGGCCATGGCCAAGATCAGCAGCTAAGCGTTCTAGCGCAGGCTTAACTTCGTCACCTCTGGAAATGTAGAAATCGAACTGCCTGTGTGCGAATGAGCACCGCAGTGAATGTGGTGAGGTCTCGCCTGTCATGCCAATTTTCCTGGCTACGGTGTATGTACGAGTAATAGCAATACTTCGCGATTCCGAATCTAT
>JAYWIC010000192.1:0-6964 GCA_043789195.1 Arenimonas sp.
GCCAGCGACCATCATATGGTCTGGGTGGATTTGTAGGAGCCCGCTCAAGCATTGAGCGCAGCGAAATGCATTTGAGCTGGCGAAAAAATTCTGCAAACATCGCCTGCTCTGTGTGTACTTCGCTATGCTCATTACACAGAGCAGGCTCCTACAAAAAAAGCCTACGCAAAACCGAAGCTACCGTCTTCGCCATGCAGTGAGACGATGAGTCGAATCATCTGGGTGGGAATCATCAATTCCAGTTCGATGTTTTTACCTTCGGAATTCTGCCCAATCAGGGTCAATTCGCAAAAAGCGCCGCCGGTATCAATCTCGGCACTCACGATGTGTGGCCCTTGTGGACCATCGGTCAGATAGGGTTTTATCGATTCGCCCAAAGCTTCAATCGCCTGCGGGTACAAAAAAACGGCATACACCAGTGTTTCGCCCATAGCTGCCTCAGTCGATTAATTGAATGCTTAATTGCGCTGCGGCATTACGCGCCTTTTCCCGGGCGTGTTCAATACTGTCACCGATGGCCAGACTAACCGCGACACGGCGCTGACCTTCTACTCGTGGCTTGCCAAACAAACGCAAGGCGGTATCGGGCTGCGTCAGTGCGGAGTCGACATTTTCGAAATACGGCACGCCATGACCTTTGGCAAGAATGGCGCAGGATGCCGAAAAGCCGCGCGTACGAATATTGGGAATCGGCAAGCCCAGAATCGCGCGTGCATGTAAGGCAAACTCGGAAATATCCTGGGAAATCAATGTCACCAATCCGGTGTCGTGCGGCCTTGGCGAGACTTCGCTAAACCAGACGTCATCACCTTTCACAAACAACTCCACACCGAATAAACCCCAGCCGCCAAGATCATCGGTAATATTTTTTGCGATGTCCTGTGCACGCTGCATCGCAAGCGGCGACATCGGTTGCGGCGTCCAGCTTTCGCGATAATCACCGTCTATTTGCAGATGGCCGATCGGGTCGCAAAAATGGGTGCCATCACGATGGCGAACGGTTAGCAACGTGATTTCATATTCGAAATCAATAAACCCTTCGACGATGACGCGGCCTTGTCCTGCCCGGCCACCCGATTGTGCATAGTCCCAAGCCTTGTCGATATCGGCGGGCTGGCGAACGGTGCTCTGGCCTTTTCCCGATGAACTCATGACCGGCTTTACGACACAGGGGGTACCGATAGCGGCCACGGCATCGCGATAATCCTCGAGCGTATCGACAAACCGATACGGCGATGTCGGCAAGCCCAATGTCTCGGCAGCCAGTCGGCGGATGCCTTCACGATCCATCGTCAAACGGGCGGCACGCGCGGTGGGAATCACGCGTACGGCCCCTTCTTGCTCGAGTTCTACCAACGTTTGTGTATGTATCGCTTCGATTTCCGGGACGACCAAATCGGGTTTTTCGTGGGCAATCAGGTCTCGCAATGCGGCGGGATCGAGCATGTTCAAGGTCACACAGCGATGCGCGACTTGCATGGCAGGTGCATTGTCGTATCGATCGGCGGCGATGACTTCAATGCCGTAACGTTGCAGCTCGATGGCTACTTCCTTGCCGAGTTCTCCCGACCCTAGCAGCAGGACTTTGGTGGCGCGGCCAGTTAACGGGGTTCCAATGTTGACGGCGGATACATTCATGGTCGGAATTTTTTGGCTGATGTGACTTATTGTAACGCGCAAATATTCATGTCTGGTCAATAATCTGGCATTCTTGGATGTCCCCAGACTGATATGTATGCCGATGCGATTTCTATTTTTTGCCTTCTGCCTTCTCGTGAATTTTGAATGTTTGGCTGCCCGCTGGAGCGAGCCGGAATATGTCGGCACCAAGACCGATCCCGATCTTGAAGAAATGAGCGGCTTGACAGCGTCTCTCATCCACAAGGATGTGCTCTGGGTCATCAATGACAGCGGCAATGGCGAGAAATTGATTGCGATGCGGACCGATGCCAGTCGTATTGCCACTTTCGACCTCAAAGGAGTCAAGAACATCGATTGGGAAGATCTTGGCAGTTTCAGCATCAACAAAAAAAATTATCTTTTGATTGCCGATACTGGTGATAACGGCGGTATCCGCAAAACGCTGCAAATCCACGTATTTGAAGAACCCAAAGAACTCAAAGACGGACAAACGCTGGAACCGGCCTGGAGTTTCGATTTCAAGTGGCCCGATGGTGCACGCGACTGCGAAGCCGTTGCAGTGGATGCCGCCAGAGGTGAAATATTCTTGGTGACCAAGAAACGGGTACCGCCAGAATTGTTTCGAATACCGCTGCAACCCACCAGCAAAAATGTAATTGCCGAAAAAATTGGCGCCCTTCCGGGAATCGAGCAGCCTGATAAGGCGGAGATGGAAGAAAATCCCGTGTATGGCCGTTATCGCTCGCAGGTCACGGGTGCCGATTTGAGCCCCAGCGGTCGCTTACTGATCGTCATGAACTATCACGCCATCTATTTTTATGTCCGCGATGCCGATGGCGGCTGGAATACGGCGATCACAAGCAAGCCTTACAGCATTTCGTTTCCCTGGCTACCACAAGCCGAGGCCATCACCTTCAACAAGGAAGGTACTGCGATTTATATTGGCAGCGAACAACGCCCCGTACCGATACTGCGATACCGGGCGATCAGGTAAGCGGTTGTTTTAAATAAGAAACCGGATTTATTCCGGTTTTTTTTCATCGCTCGCTTTACTTTTGATATCTTTTTGATATCTTTATGTCAGCAATCCACCCACATCGAGAACTGTCATGAAAGAGAATAACGTCCGCTCATTACCGGGTATCCCCGTTTTGTTGGTCTTGCTGGCCGCTTTACTGGCATTGGCATTGCTGATGATCCAGGCGGTGGCAAACGAAAACATACTTTCCTTACTGGCGTATCTGACGATTGGAATCGTATCTTTCATATTGCTGTTCGGCCTGTACATGGTGGAACCCAACCAGACGGCGGTCATGAGCCTATTCGGCAAATATATCGGCACCGTCAAGGAACAAGGCCTGCGCTGGAACAACCCCTTCTACGCCAAGAAAAAAATCTCGCTGCGCGTGCGCAACTTTGAATCCAGCAAGCTCAAGGTAAATGATCTTGAAGGCAGCCCGATTGAAATTGCCTCCGTCGTTGTTTGGCAGGTAGTGGATTCTGCCGAGGCGATTTATAACGTCGACGACTACGAAAGCTTTGTGCATATCCAATCCGAATCCGCCTTGCGGGCGATGGCCACCAGCTACCCTTATGATCAACACGAGGACGGCAAAATTTCCCTGCGCAGCCATGCGGCGGACATTTCCAAACATTTGACCGAAGAAATCCAGGAGCGTCTGGCACAAGCTGGCGTGAGCGTGATTGAAGCCCGAATTTCACATCTGGCCTATGCACCGGAAATTGCCCAGGCCATGCTGCAGCGTCAACAAGCCAGCGCGATCATTGCTGCCCGCACACGAATCGTTGAAGGCGCCGTCAGCATGGTGGAAATGGCACTCAGCGAATTGTCGAAACGCAATGTGGTCGATCTGGACCCGGAACGCAGGGCTGCGATGGTGAGCAACCTGCTAGTGGTGCTGTGTGGTGAACGCGGCACACAACCGATCGTCAACGCTGGCTCCATTTACTAAGCGATGAACGAAAAACTACTCGCCGCCGTGGTGATTGCGATCAGCACGCTTCCAACATTGGGTATTGGCATTGCCTGCATTACCCGGCGCTGGATGCCAGAGCAATTTTCCAAGTCACCCAACAGCACGCAAATGCAATTTATTCTCGGACTTGGGATGCTGACATTATCAATTGGCATGCTGGTTTTCGGTGCCATGATTTTGTTATTGCCCAATGACGCAATTGAAATGATGACACCGTATTTTGTGGTGGCAATGAACATTGTCGCACTGGCGATGGTTTTCTTTCTGATTCGAAAGCAGAACAAAGAAACATGAGCGAAAAAAAGGCCTACCCGCTGCGCATCAACGCCGAGATTTTCGACGCGGTACAACGCTGGTCCGATGATGAACTTCGGTCATTGAACGCTCAAATCGAATATGTATTGCGGGAAGCTTTGCGTAAAAGCGGCCGGCTGAAAGATAACGACCCCGGCAATAAGCCGGTCGAATAATCCAGATTGGAGATTTCCAATGATTCACAATATTCATTTAATTCAACGCCGCCTCGAAGGCAAATCCAATGCAGGGCTTCGCCCATTTATTTTGATATCGCTGCTGATGCTGGCGGCGGGTGTATTCGTTCTTTTAAACAACAACTAAGGTTTAAAGCCAATGGCAAACGATCGCTGGTCATATCAAGTCATAGAACTCGGCAGTACCTTCATGGGGCCGCCAAAATCGGCGGTTATTCAGGACAAGCTGAATCAAATGGGACAAAACGGCTGGGAACTGGTCAGTATAATTCAAGCATACAAGGTCATCCTGTTCTTCAAGAGACCACTTTGAATGCGATAAGCTTGGCACATGGGAAATAAACAACTGCTATTGCTAAATGGTGCCTTGATCGAGGCCATCCCCGCGACACTTGCGAAAAGTCGCGGTAATGAAACACGTCGTCTCCTTGCACGCCATGAATGGTTACTGCGCCGTAAATCCGACGGGCGCTTTCTTGCAGCAGCGACAGGATCGAGTTTCCAGTTGTTACTGAGAGATACAAGCACCCGGCACCAGTGTGAATCTTTTTTAAACAGCAGTGGTTTTGCAGAATCCGAGAGCATAAAAAGCGTAAAGGCCATGCTCGATTTTCTTTGTATCGAAAGGGATTATGGCGATAGACATGATTTATCCCTGACGGCAGAACCCACTACCCTTTCGTTTGCCGGTTTTGACCGTTACCACCGGCCTTTATGGCTTCATAATTGTGCCGGGAAAGCGTGGGGGAAAATGCGGTTTGCCGCCAATTTCGATGGCATTATTCTTGATGCCATTTCCGGCTATCGCGGCCACGCCTACCAATTTGGCATTTTCAAAAGAAAACTGGCGCGCGGCCAAACCGTACAGGAAATTCTCAAGGTCAACACTGCTCCGGGATATTCGGAACACCATAGTGGCAGGGCGATTGATATTGGCACGCCCGGCGAACCACCGGCAGAAGAAAGCTTCGAAAACACCGCTGCCTTTTCATGGCTCACGAAACACGCCCCGGATTTCGGATTTCGTCTTAGCTATCCGCGCAATAATCCACACGACATAAATTACGAACCCTGGCACTGGTATTTTGCGTAGGTCGGGCCACGGCCCGACGATGCCATCCATGGAATATTGAAGTCGGGCACGGCCCCACATAAACAGCATCGCAATCTGTCAAAAGCGTCGGGCCGGGGCCCGATCTACTCCTGCGAACGTTTTACTTTCGGTTTTTCCTCTACCGTGAAGTCCGCGATTCGCCAACAGTACAT
The DNA here is from genome assembly GCA_043789195.1 of Arenimonas sp. Taxonomy (GTDB): domain Bacteria; phylum Pseudomonadota; class Gammaproteobacteria; order Xanthomonadales; family Xanthomonadaceae; genus Arenimonas. The sequence goes on from JAYWIC010000192.1 coordinate 5,396, forward strand.
GGCCGCCAGCGTGCGATATGGCGCCCATGTTTCACCGCGCAGGATCAGCTCTTTGGGGGTCGGCATAACATCCAGCTTATCGAGTATCTGAGCCCCCTTGCGCACACCAAGATCGTCAACAGGTAAAACATCGGGCCTACCCAGGCGAAACATCAACATCATCTCCACCGTCCAGCGGCCGATGCCACGCACGGCCACCAATTTTTCGATTATCTCATCGTTCGATAGCGATGAAAATTTTGCTGCCGCCGGAATCTCACCCTGCTCTGCACGGGCTGCAAGGTCACGCAACGCAAGGGTTTTATTGCCGGAAACGCCACAGGCACGAAGCTGATCGTCTTGAACCTTCAAGAGTGACTTGGCATTGATCTTCCTGGCTCCGATCGTTGTTTCAACGCGACCAACAATCGTGGCCGCGGCTTTACCCGAGAGTTGCTGGTACAAAATGGAGCGCGCCAAAGAATCAACCGTATCAAAACTTTTATCCCAGCCTTCAATTTGCAGAACACCGATTTTCGATATCCATCGGCCCAATTTTTTATCCCGACGGGACAAATGCGCCGCCGCCGCTTCCAGATCGAAGCCACGCTCGTGCCTTGTCATCAGTCTTCCTTTGTTAGGAATAAATTTACCGCCGTCCAACACCAGGCCAGAATCAATGCCATGCCACCTGCCGGTGCGAACGTCGTTGCCGTTTGCCAGATAGCCGCCGATGCCAGGCTTCCGCTAAATAGCAAAAGTCCGATCAGAATCAGGCTACAAGCCCCAAGGTTTGAGCGGTTATCCGAAACCCTGACCAGAACAACTAGCGACAAACCATGCGCGAATGCAAAATAACAGGCCAGCAACATTCGTTGTTGTGACTCCGCTGCCAGACCGTGATTGGCGTAGGCGGAAAGCGCCACCGAGGCTGCACACAAAAGCGCCCCGATAGCGGAGTACGTTCGTTGCCAGAATGCTGGATTATTCAAGAATCAATTCTCAGTCGTTGATGTGAGAGCGTCTGTAGATTCTTCGGCGCAATGCAATCGCCAGTGCAAAAAATGCGACCAGAATGGGCATCAAAAAAATATTGGCCAGTTTCAAGCGACTCACCAGTTTTTCAATATCCTGGTTCAATTGATGCTGCACCCGTCTGAGGTCACTGCGAATGACGGCCTTCTTTTTCTGATAGCTGGCAATATCGATCTTTTGAGCAGCCGATATACTGGCGGCACTGGCGGCGGGGTCGCGGTTTTGGATCTGGGATAACTGCAGGTTCAATCCCTCTAATTCCGATTGCAGCTTGTTTTGCCTGTCGTGGTATCGCAATTGGGCACTACGCTGTATTTTTTCCAGTCGCTCGAAGGGGCGCGATGAAACGTTACGCGTTCTCAGGGAAATTAGATTGGAATCGCCGGCCAGGTTATCTACGAGATTGACGGCAAAATCGCCGTTGTTGGCGATGTCGTTAAACACCGTTGATCCCAGTATATTCTGCTCGACGACCCACATCCTGTCACTCAGCAGATCGGTATCGGTGACGACGATAATCTGGGCAGGCCGTGTACTGGCCATGATTTGATTCGG
>JAYWIC010000193.1:0-6963 GCA_043789195.1 Arenimonas sp.
CTCGCGAAACGAGAATGTCGAACCGGCAAATCCATGCACCATTAGTACCGGACAAGAGGTCGATTTTTTTTCGCCCCATTCGCGGACATGCAAACGGACGCCATCCACCTGTACATACCGTGAATTGTTAAAGACAGGCTGGCTGACTGCACTTTCCGCGATCCTTGCGGAACCCGGCAGCGCGAACGCAAAAGAAAAAACAAGCAGCGCTAGATATTGAATGGCTTTCATACTGTCATTAAATCAAATTCCCGGTGATTTTATCGTGACTTGAAAACAAGTGTCGCATGACTTTCGGCATGGCAATCAAACCTTGCTGCCATGCCTTTGGTCATTAGGACTTAGTCCACGCGTAAAAAATCTTGCAACCCTACAAACTAATCGTGCATCAAAACCTATACCAACCTCTCAAGGAGATTTTTCATGAACGCTTACGCCCACGCCGACAACGTCGCAAGTTTGCGCCTGCCGTTGTCGTTTGGCGCTGCACGCCGCAATGAACTTAATGGCAAGCCATTGAAAGCGGATGCCATCGTTCATTTCAATGCCCTGCTGCGCACCCTGTATCGTAAAGCCGAATCCGTCAATCCCGACTCGCTGGTCAGTCTTGCCCGCCATCTGCAAGCACTGCCGGCCGAACAAGTGGCCGACATGATCGCCGAACGCATCTCGCGCGCAGAGACATTGCGCCGCATGACCGTCGACAAGGAGTGGATTGTTGATTCCAACTTGCGGGTACGTGCACGCTTGCTGCTGGCATACCTTGATAAACACGACGACCTGATTCCGGACGGCCGCGAATTATTTGGACATCTCGATGATGCGCTAATGATTGAACTGAGCTGGCCAACCTTCAAAAATTTCGTCGACGAATATCGTGAATTCGCCGCCTATCGTTTGGACAACCCTTCAGAGTCACCGCTAACCGACTGGCAAAACCATGTCGCTTACGAAGCCGCCTGGAGACGCCAAGCCGATCAGCGCCGCGATCACAGTTATGTTTCACCCATGAATACACGTTTATTCCGGGTTTTGTAATTCCATCAGTCGTCTAGACGTGGGGACGCGCTTTCTCTCTCAAGCCGTCCCCGCGTTTTTTTGTAGGAGCCACTTCAGTGGCGATTGGAAGTCTCATACTTCGACAGCATTATTTTTCTAATCCGATGTATTTTTCTTCCTCGATTTTTCATGGCCCTCATTGCCGATGCGGAACATCAAAAACACGAACCGCAAAGACGAAGCTATTAAAAAAATGCAAGAAAAAAAACAGCATACAAATGCGGGCTTTTTGTGGGAGCTGGTTTACCAGCGATTGATGATTCAGTGCTGAGTACTCTGTGAAATCACATCGCTGGTAAACCAGGTCCTACACATACAAATATAGTCCAGTTCCCGTCAGCAATAAAAAAACCGCGCAATGCGCGGTTTTTTTATTGGTCCAAAAGCTGCTTGTTTTTATGCGAACGGATCCCGCAGGATAATCGTAGCGTCGCGGTCCGGGCCGGTAGATACGATGGCCAATGGGCAACCGGATAGTTCTTCCAGTGCACGTAAATAGGCGCGTGCTGCAGGTGGCAGTTTGTCCCATTCGGTAATGCCGGCGGTGGTTTCATTCCAGCCCGGGAATTCCAGATAGACCGGCTCGCATTGATCCCAACCCTGTGCATCCAGCGGCGCGTATTCGCTTTGCTTGCCGTGGTATTTGTAGGCGATGCACATTTTCAGCGATGGCATGCCGTCGAGAATATCGAGTTTGGTAATGCACAGGCCGGAAATACCATTGATCGCGACAGCACGCTTCAATGCAACGATATCAATCCAGCCGCAACGACGTGGACGACCGGTAGTGGCACCGAATTCCGCGCCACGGGTGCGGATGTCCTCGCCCACTTCATCATGCAGCTCGGTCGGAAACGGGCCGCCGCCGACGCGGGTGGCGTAGGCCTTGGCGATACCGAGCACGTAATCGATTGAATCGGCGCCAACACCGGTACCCGCGAGCGCGCCACCCACGGTGGTGTTCGACGAAGTGACGTAAGGATAAGTACCGTGATCGATGTCGAGCAATGAACCTTGCGCGCCTTCGAACATGACCTTCTTGCCCTGCTTGCGCAGCTCGTGCAGGAGGCCTGCGATGTCTGTCTTCATCGGTTCGACATATTCGCCGAAGGCCAAGGCTTCATCGTAGGTCTGCTGAAAATCGATCGCATCGACACCGAGATATTTCGTCAACACGAAGTTGTGGTAATCGAGCGCACTATGTAATTTTTCGGCAAGTTCGACCGGATATTTCAGATCGGCAACGCGAATACCACGACGCGCGACTTTGTCTTCATACGCCGGGCCAATACCGCGACCGGTGGTACCGATGGCCTTGCCGCCGGCGGCTTTTTCGCGGGCTTGGTCGAGCGCAATATGGTACGGCATGATCAGTGGCGTTGCCGGGCTGATTTTCAAACGCGAACGCACGTCGACACCGGTGGCTTCGAGTTCGGCAATTTCTTTTTTCAATGCAGCCGGCGATAGTACGACACCATTTCCGATCAGGCAGAGGGTGTCGGCACGCAAAATGCCGGAGGGGATCAAATGCAGAACGGTTTTTTTGCCGTTGATCACCAGGGTATGGCCGGCGTTGTGGCCACCTTGAAAGCGCACGACGGCGCCAATTTTCTCGGTAAGCAAATCGACGATCTTTCCTTTGCCTTCATCGCCCCATTGAGCGCCCAACACTACGACTGACTGACCCATAAAAATCTCCAAAACTGAAACCCAGACACAGAAAAAGCCGGTGGATGACCCCCGGCTTTGTGAAATTATCCTTTAATTTGAAGGCTTTTGCAGGTTTTATTTTTGTGGGGCTTGTTCGCAAGTTCTGTACCTAGCCTAGCCTAGCCCCACGCAAGACTCTTGTGGGAGGGAATTGGCAGAATTTATAGCAATCGTATTGGCAACAAGAGAGCGTCGTCTTCCCCGCGCAGTCGGGGAAGACGGCTTATTGAATAGGAATTTCTATAGCTTCGGAAAGATTTTGTCCCGAGTCCCGATTTTCAACCGCCGCGAATGAAATACAGCGCTATCAGGCCTGCGATCACCATAAACCCGCCGACGGCACTGAGCTGGCGCTCCGGCTGGGGCAATAATTGCGCCACCATGCGCTTCCAGGCATTCGGGGCTGCGAACAAAAACAGCCCCTCCAGAATCAATACCAGGGCCAGCGCGGCCAGTAAATCCGACCACTGCACTGGATTAGCGCTGGTTACCGAAGTACTTCAGGAACTCGGAATCCGGATCGAGCACCATCACGGTCTTGCCATCGGCCAGGCTGGCCCGGTAAGCCTCTAGGCTGCGATGGAAGGCATAAAAATCGACATCCTGGTTGTAGGCACCGGCAGAGACTTCAGCAGCGATCGCATCGCCTTCACCGCGAAGAAGCTGCGCGGCAAGCTCGGCATTGGCCAGAATAACCTGACGATCACGTTCTGCTTCTGAGCGAATTTTCTGCGCCGCTTCGTCGCCTTCGGCACGGGTACGGTTTGCCACTTCGCCTCTGTCCTTGCGCATGCGGTCATACACCGAATCCAATACCGACATACTGCCCGCGGCTGCGGCCGAATCCGGGTAATCAATGCGTTTGATACGGACATCGACAATTTCTATGCCCAATGTCTGCGCATTCACATTGATCGCCTTGATCATCTCGCGCGTAATGTCGGAACGATTGCCCTGCGTAAGATCTTTCAGGGTGCTGGAGTTCACGACATTTTTCAGGCCATCGATAACCATTGGACGCAGGCGATCATTTGCCGATGCCATGTCGCCTCGAATCGCACGATAGTAGGCGCCCTCGTCCTTGATGCGCCAGTTGACGAAAAAATCCACCAGCAGATTGATTTGTTCGGAAGTCAGGTAGGGTGCGTCCAATTCCGTCATCGTCAAAATACGGCGATCGTATTTTTTGACGGTATCTACCAAAGGCATCTTGAAATGCAGGCCCGGTTTGAGGCCCGTACGTACAACTTTGCCGAGGTTGAGCACGATTGCGGTCTCTTTCTCGTTCACGATGAATACGCTACTCATCAGCACGAACAGCCCGATTGCTGCGCCCACAATCCATTTAGTCATATTGTCCATTAACGATTACCTCCCGCTTCGCCACGATCACTTCTGGCATCACGACCACTTGTTGTATTTGCGGCGTCACCACTACGACGGGCACTATCAATCACTTGGGTGGTGGGGATCTGAACCGGCGCACTGCTGTTTGCAGGCGCGGAGCTGCCATTGAGTGGTAGATAAAGAATATTGTTATTGCGACCCGACAACACTTTTTGATTGGTACTCAATACTTCCTGCATGGTTTCGAGATACAGGCGCTTGCGAGTGACTTCGGGTGCTTTTCGATATTGCTCGAGCAAAAGAACAAACCGCTTCGCGTCACCTTGAGCCCGGGCAATTCGCTCGGCGCGATAACCTTCGGCCTGCGCCTTGATTTTTGCAGCCTGACCACCGGCTTCCGGCAAAATCTGGTTGCGATAAGCACGCGCATCGTTTTGTTTGGCCTGATTGTTTTGCTGGGCACGCGTTACGTCGTCAAATGCTTCTTTTACTTCCAGCGGCGGACGCGCGTCTTGCAAACCCAACTGGGTGACGAAGAGACCGGTTTTGTATTTCGTCAATGAAGACTGCAGCTGCGCCAAGGCGGCTTCAGACGTCGTTGTTCTGGATTTCAGGATGTCATCCAACTCGCGTTTACCAAGGGCTTCACGGATGGCACTTTCTGCCGCTTGTTGCAGCAGGTCGCGGGGTTCTGCCGCGCCGAACAAATACTGCTTTGCGTCACTGATGGTGTATTGCACACTGTAGGAAATCTGCACGATATTCTGGTCGCTGGTAAGCACTGCCATTTCACCGGTGACAGGCGTAATTTCCGTAGCTTCCACGATACTGACACTCTCAATCGGCCATGGCAGCTTGAAATTCGCACCAGGCTCCATGATTCGATCAAAGGCGCCAAAACGCAGCACGACACCACGTTGACGTTCATCAATCAGATTGAAGCAACTGAATAGGACAAAAACACCGAGCAGGCCGAGAATGATCGGCACCATGCCTGGTCCTGACGAACCGCCGCGACCGTTGAAACCGTCTTTGACGCGGTTTAAAAGATCTTCCACCGGGTTACCCGTATTCTTGGGGCTACCGCTGCCTTTACCAGGCGTATTCCAGGCCATGCCTACTCCGTTTACTGCGGACTTTTCCGCTTTTTGTCAGTGATTAAGGATTGTAATTGGGGTCAACCAAGCCAACAAGCAAGGCCTCTTGTAAAAAATGTCCGCCGGGCTCGACTGCCATGCGCTCGGCCTGGGCCAGCGGCATGTCGATGTCGAGCTGCCAGCCATTTTCATCGCTCTGTTCAGACGTAATAGCACCAGCCGCATAAAGGCGCGAGTAAACACGGCCTTGGTCCGGCGGAAGCTGCAAAGTGGTTTGGAAGCGCTGCTGGGCGAATCGTGTCCCTAGCGCCTGACGCAGCGCTTCAACACCTTCGCCGGTCTTCGCTGACAACCAGAAGCGTTCGTGTCCCTGCCCCGGGGTGTCGTGACGGGCTTGCGTATCTTCGAGCCGGTCAATTTTATTGAAAATGAGTATTTGTGGAATATCGCCTGCGCCGATCTCATCCAACACCGAATCCACCTGTTCGATACGCTCGTCCCGCAGCGGGTCGGCTGCATCGACAACATGCAATAAAAGATCGGCATCTCGCGCTTCGGACAAGGTTGAACGAAACGCGGCAATCAAATCATGCGGCAGATCGCGAACGAATCCGACCGTATCGGACAAAACCAGACTCGAACCACCGGCTATATCCAGACGACGTACGGTGGGGTCGAGTGTGGCGAATAATTTATCAGCGACATAGACACCGGAGCCCGAGAGCGAATTGAACAAGGTCGATTTGCCGGCATTGGTATAACCGACCAGTGAAACCCGCGGGATGGCATTACGCAAACGCGCACGCCGCATTTGTGTGCGTTGTACTTCGATTTTATCCAAACGTGATTGCAGCATTTCAACGCGCTTTTGCAATAAGCGCCGATCGGTTTCCAATTGGGTTTCGCCGGGGCCGCGTAACCCAATGGAACCACCGCGCTGGCGTTCAAGATGGGTCCAGCCTCGAATCAGTCGCGTGGCCATGTGCTTGAGTTGGGCGAGTTCTACTTGTAGCTTGCCTTCATGCGATGCCGCACGTTGCGCGAAGATATCCAGGATCAGTCCGCTTCGGTCCACCACGCGGCGGCCGAGATCTTTCTCGAGATTGCGTTCCTGGCCCGGCGTCAATGCGTGATTGACCAGCACCAAATCGGCACCCATGGCTTCACAGGCATCCTTCACTTCAATCAGTTTGCCACTGCCGATGTAGTGCGAGGGACTGGCGCGCTCGATGCGCGCGTCAATCGTGCCTACTACCGTGGCTCCCGCCGAACGGGCAAGCTCGATGAATTCTTCCAGTAAGGTCGGGTCTTGATGACCCGGACGATAGGGCTGAATCAGCAGAGCATTCTCACCCTTCCGGGTCCTCTCAAACATGGGAGTTACCAGAGCTTGTATTAACTAGCAACGGAATCCTCTGCCTCGTCATCGACGACTTCACCGCCGCCGGGGCCGATACGCACATTGCGGGCCGGTACAACAGTGGAAATGGCATGCTTATAAACCATTTGGCTCACGGTATTGCGCAACAACACGACAAATTGGTCGAAACTTTCGATCGTGCCTTGCAACTTGATCCCGTTCACCAGATAAATCGCCACCGGCACGCGTTCGCGGCGCAGTGCATTTAAAAACGGGTCTTGCAGTGATTGTGACTTGGTCATAAAGGACTCCTTTCTTATTGTGATCACGCACATTTGCGTGGTTTGCGACCAACGGTCCTGGGTCGCGAAGTTCAAGTTTAACTCTATA
>JAYWIC010000194.1:0-1977 GCA_043789195.1 Arenimonas sp.
TCCTGATTTGTCAGTGAAGTGGTGATCGGCACATGCTGGTGGCCGCCGTCGTTCGGATGGGTGGCTTTGCTGTGGGTGTGATCGAAGTAATGCGCCGTCGCCGGAGTCGTGCTGGTATCGCGGTACAGCTTGCGATCATGGTTATTGCCTAAATCGATGCCGTTGCGCTCCATCTGCGCCTCGCTCAGCTTGAGCTGTTGCATGTTGATAGCGATGGTTGGCGGCGTAACGCCTCGTTGCGGCGGATTGAAATGCCGCTCCATCTGCACGATATACCCGACATCAGATGCGGCGTAGAAATTTCGGTAGTCGGAGTCGCCATGGTGGCCGAGGCCGTATGGCGAGGTGCTTGGTTTGTCGAAGTAATTCTGTCCCATGGCATCCAGATTGGGGGCGGAGGCACTCATCGTTAAATCAGAATTGAGTGTGAGATTCGACTTGAGAGTGTAGGTATACGGCTGACTTTGACTTCTATCAATGAAGTCTTCCATTCGATCGGGTTTGAATTGATAGAGATCCTGCAGGGAAGGATTCGGATTGTTAGATTTTACAGCGCTCACCACGGCATTCCAGCCGGCAATTTCAGCTCCGGCCTCGTTCTGGCGATGCGATTCCAGCATATGCCCCAGAATGGTGGTGTAGTCGTGCCGCCCACCCGGTTCTTGAGCCTTGTTCGTTACAGCCTGAATGAAAGCGGTTCCAGCCCGCGTCACCGTTGCTTGATTAGTGCCATGCTGCAATTCATGGCCCAGCACGAAGGTCATATTGCCGATCTTGTCGGGTGTCAGGGGCGAAGTCATCTGGTCCAATGGCAAGAGCATGGCCTTGTTCTGCGGGTCGTATTCGCCGCCAGCGTTCTGGTTGGTTAGCGGCGATATCTGCCGCAAATGTCCGGCTGCGACTGCAGCATTGACTTGATCTACAAGTGCCGGTGAGCCGTTGATGATCGTCTGCAGATTAGTGAGCTGGTCCGCAGTCACGCCCGGTTGTTGACCGAAGGCAGTGATCAATGACTGCGATTGCGGTGAGAGCGTGTGCATGGTGAGCTACCTCTTGGTCAGTTGATGACTATCATCTTGATGCAACCGTGGGGAGCTTCGCTGGGGGCAGGCCGCAATCTTTCACCCTGACCTATGATATTTATGTGCAACGTGGATTTCGTAAAAGAGTCACCTGTATAACGGCCATGTTCCGCATAGTTTTTTCTGCGTTCAAAACCCATCGTTTCCAATGCCGTCCCAAACTGCTCGAAATCGACTTGGCAAATGCTGGTCATATCTGGATAGCTTCCTTTTTTTTGCTCGTCAAAACTTAGTGTGAATTGCGGACCTTGAGCAAGCGGATAAACTTCCATGCCATACCACCATTCATCAGTGATCTTTTCACCAAAGCCATAATTTCCAGGGCGGTAAACCTTAAACTCGACTCCCATAATTTTGCTCAAATACTCCGGCGTGAAGTCGTTAATACTGTCGCTGCCGCGAATAGCATCGAGCAAACGCAACAACACCTGCTCGGCAGTGAGTTTGGATTGAGCGCTGTGCGTATCCGGTTGCGGTGCGGACGTTGTAGTTTCGGTCGTAGTCATCGTGGGCGTGCCCTTGGAGGATGGCGAAGTTGCAGATGCAGGTGCATGTGCGCAGGCGCACAAGGACAACGCAAGTGATGCGGCCAGTACTGCGTGCAGGCGATAGCTCTGTGATTTTTGGTTGGCGGTCATGCCTGCGTCCTTGTTGTCGGCTGAAATCAAGCTATCACCGCATATGGCATGCGACAAGTGCAATGCTGCGTGTTCTATGTCGTTGCAATATCGGATTCAGGCCAAATGATGGCTCTTGCCAGGCTGATAGGCCCTACAATGCGCGTCCCTGCAGCCCCCCGGAAACGTGCCCATGACCGCCTGGTCCATCGACCTCGCCCGCAAGACCTATTCGATCCCGCACTGGGCCGAAGGGTATTTCGACGTCGATACGCAGG
>JAYWIC010000195.1:0-1969 GCA_043789195.1 Arenimonas sp.
TGCCGAGCGACCGTTTAAAACGTGCCCAGGCATTCACGCCTTTTTGTTCAAGCAGATAGACGCCGCCATCATCGAGTTTGACGATGCCGGCCACCAGGCCATAAACGCCGATGGTCATGATGATGGAAATCAGCGTGAGAACGGTGATCTGGCGACTGAAGGCTTCGTCTGCCACCGTGCCCAAAGTAATCACGATGATTTCCGCTGACAGGATGAAATCGGTTCGAATCGCACCCTTGATTTTGTCTTTTTCAAAAGCGACCAGATCGGCATCATTGACCAGCGCTTTCAGCATGTCTTTGTGATGCTTCTCGTCTTCGGCATCGTCATGCAGGAATTTGTGGGCGATTTTTTCGACACCCTCGAAACACAGAAACGCACCGCCGACCATCATCAGCGGCGTAATCAGCGGGATATTGATGCCTTTCGAATGCAGCCAAAATTCGAGCGCACTAATCGCCAACGCGGCCGGTACCAGAATCAACTTGTTGATCGCCGAGCCTTTCGCCACTGCCCATACCACCGGCAGTTCACGGTCGGCGGCAACGCCTGCCACTTGCTGGGCATTCAGCGCGAGATCATCGCCCAATACGCCGGCGGTTTTTTGTGTGGCGACTTTCGTCATGACCGATACGTCGTCCAGCAACGTGGCGATATCGTCAATTAGGGCAAGCAAGCTGGATCCGGCCATGATGAATACTGTTTTATTAATGTGGGGTTGTTGTTGGCATTTTACCTGATGGATGTTGAAGCGGTATTCAAACTATCCGCTCAGGGCTTGATGGGCCGTGCCCGCGCTAGATTTGGGTTACTCGTAACTTGCACTACTCACGCGCCAACTACTATCGGCATTGCGGCTGAGCGTGAAGATGCCCTTAAAATGATCCTGATCACCGGTACGGACATTCTTGAAGCGGCTTTCGTAACGGAAATTATCGAGTGCCCCTTCCACTGCGCCTTTCAGTTCCTTCAGCGGATTATTGGTTCTACGTTTTTCCTGATCACGCTCTTGTTCGTGTTTCAAATCCAGCGCCTGCACGATGACATCGCCATCGGCGGTATAGGTGAAATCAAATTCGGCATCGACCCGATATTGTTCCGGCTCGCTATCGACCACTTTCACCAGATTGCTGAAGACGAAATTTTCCGGCTGGATGAATTCCTGTGGATACTCTTTTTCCTGCAGCATGTAGCCGGCAATCGCCTTTTGCATCGCGCTTTCACTCGGCCGCATCACACTGCAAGCGGCAAGCAGGGACAACAGGATTGGCACTGCCGCCAGACGAAACTTAGACATCGTTTTTCCTTTATTTGCTACGGGCATCCTGGATGATTTTCGCGATATGCGCTTCGCCCTGCTCGATTAATTCATGCGGGGTGAATTGAAATCCGCATAACACCATCGCTTCTCCCACGGCCCAGTCGAGTTGGTCCTTGGTGAACTTGCGTGCGCCCGCAATGATGCCGACTAGAGCCTGATCGCTCGGCACGGGGCCTTCCTGAGGTGGCTCATTGGAAGCAGTCTTGCCGCCCGACATTGCCGGTTTTGGTGCAGCCACGGCTGCCTGTAACCATTGAATACGCGCCAAAGCCGTGGCAAATCGGTCTGAGGTATCGTCGAGTTGCGGAACCGCCGAGGCCAATGCGCCCAACAAGGCATCGCGTTCGTCCTGGACCGCGTCCTGTTGTTTTTTCAGTGTGGCCTGGGCTTCTTTCAGGCTTTGAACTTCGCTACCCAGCTGAAGAAGTTCGGCCGTCGGATCGACCATGGTCTTGGTGTCGAGAAAACGCATCACGTCCTTGCCCATTTTTTCGTAAAGATCCGGATGCGAGAATTTCAAATCGCGAGCCGCACGCTGCCAGGCAAGGCCGACCTGATTCGTCGTCGAACTTTTGTTTGCACCAATCGTCGGTTCGGTTGGCAATGATTCGGGATTGGCGTTGGCACTGGCGATTTTCGCGATGGCGG
>JAYWIC010000196.1:0-27999 GCA_043789195.1 Arenimonas sp.
AATGCCGATTTCAGATTCCCGCTAAATCGTGCCGCCAATACGAAGGCTTCACCGCTTGGCTTAAATTTTTCACGCAGTGCCTCCGGTGTACTCTCGGCAAGCTTCACCGTTCGCGAGTCCATCAACTCCGAACGCGTCGAACTTTGCACCAGCGGCTCCAGTTTTAAAGGGGATTGCTCGGTGGTATTGATCGCTCCGGCACTGGAGAAATTCAATTTTTCCAAATCGGCCGCGACGACGTCTTTCGCGTTGAAATACGCGCTCGACAATCCCAGCACTTCGAGACGGTATTGCGGCACTTCCCCCGCCTCACCTACCTGCAGGGCATTCTGACTGTCCAATACGACCAAACGCGGGTCGTACTCGATACCCCAGGCTTTGAAAAGCGGCCCTAAATCCGATGCAGCCATGATGGTCGATCCATCTGGCGAATAGGCGTTTGCAGAATCGTATTCGGCATTGGGGTCCACAAAAACCAGTAAATGGCCGCCGCGCAAAACGAATTGATCAATCGCGTACAAGGTGGGTTCGGGAATATTCCTGGGGTGCACCAGCATCAACACATCGACATCTTGTTCAATCGCGTCGGTATCGGGCTGCAAACGACGCAATTCATAACGTTCAGACAATTTCCTGTCTACGACCCAGCCCAGGCTTGGCTGGCCGGTCAGGGCACTCACGCTCGGCCCGGTCAACACACTACTCAACACTGCCAGTACGGGCAGCTTTTCAGCATGGAGACTGCTCAGTAACTTCGCCAGATCGTATTCCAGAAAAGCTTCCTTACCCGGATCGATAAATGGCATCAACACCGTTTTTTCATGGCTTCCGGTAGCCACCAGACCAAAATAAAAACCGGCGCCGGAATTGCCGAGTGGAATGCTTTGCAGACCAGCCGACATGGCGGTGTCTTCCATTTCAGAAAAAGGCTCGGGGTCAATTTCCTTGAAAATTATTTTCCCTTCGGATTTTTCGGCAATGATTTCAAGCATTTCGCGAACTCGTTGGGAATAAACCCGAAACTGCGGCAAGTCTCTTGCGGCTGTCTCCGAATAATAGAGATTCAGTGTCACGGGCTCTTTGATAGAACGGATAATCTTTAGTGTCCCGTCGGACAAGGTATGAATTTTATTTTCGGTCAGGTCGAATGAAATACCCTTGAATAAATGCGAACTGGCATAAAGCATGGCTATTGTCAGTAAAGCCAGCAGAGGCAAGCCGAGATATTGGAAATGGGGGCGATTATTCATTTCATTCACCCCGCTTTCTTCAAGTGGATGATTAACACTGTCGCCACCAACCACGCCACGCTGTTGATCAGGAAAAAAGCGACATCACGTAAATCAAGAATGCCACGGGTGATCGAACTGAAATGCGTCATGAAACTCATGCCGGAGATGGCATCGACAACCGGCTGATTGAATATCGTCTGCATCATCGAAAGCACAATCGGGTAGCCCGCCATCAGGAAAATGATGCATACCAACAAACTGAGGATAAATGCCATGGCCTGACTTCGCGTGACTGCCGAAAACGCGTTACCCATCGCCAGAAATGTACCCGCCAATAACCAGCTGCCGATATAACTTGCCACAATGACGCCATTATCGGGGTCGCCCAACCAGGCAACCGTCACCCATATCGGAAAGGTCAGCGATAAGGCAAAAGCAACCAGAGTCCAGGCTGCCAGAAATTTTCCCAGTACCGCTTGCCACACCGTCAACGGCAGCGTCAGCAATAATTCGATACTTCCGCTTTTTCGTTCTTCCGCCCACGAACGCATGGCAAGCGCAGGCACCAGCAAAAGATACAGCCAAGGATGAAATAGGAAAAAAGATTGCAGGTCCGCTTGTCCGGCTTGGAAAAAATCACCCAGATAAAACGTAAATGCCGAGGTCAACACCAGAAACATAATGATGAACACCGCAGCCAACGGAGTCGAAAAATAACTTCGCAACTCCCGTCGATAAATAGCGATCATTGCACTCATGACTTCACTCCGGGCATTGTAATGCTTCGGAATACTTCATCCAGACGGCCACGCTCAATACGCAAATCGGTAAAAGCGACATGTCGCTGACGCAGACGCTCGGCAATGGCTTCGTCGGTGCGATTTTTTGTCTTGGTAAACACATACAGGCGGCCGTCGAGTGGATTTTGTTCGAAGCCGGTAACCCCGGGCATGCCATCCAATGCTGCACGTGCCGAAATGCTATCAGTGACTTGGATGGAAACCGCGCGATCGTAGCGAGATTTCGCCAGCAATTCGGCGGGCGTGGCGTCGGCAAGAATTTTACCGTTTGCGATAATAATCGTCCGCGTGCATATAGCCTCCACTTCTTCAAGTATGTGGGTGGAAAGCAGGATGGTCCGCTCTTTTGCCAATTCACGAATCAATATTCGTACTTCATGTTTCTGGTTAGGATCCAGACCGTCTGTTGGCTCATCCAGAATCAGGGCCGAGGGCTCATGCAAAATGGCCGCTGCCAGTCCTACGCGTTGTTTAAATCCCTTTGAAAGCGTGTCGATGGTCTGGTGCGCTACGTCTTTCAAGCTTAATCTTTCAATTGCGATATTGATCTTGCCAAGTTGCAATTTTTTTTCGATGCCGCGGGCACGGGCAACAAATCGAAGGAATTGCTCGGTACTCAGTTCACCGTAAAGTGGCGCACCTTCAGGAAGGTAGCCAAGGCATTTTTTTGCCGCGACAGGATCTTTTTCAATATTATGGCCATAAACAGTGGCCGTACCGGAACTCGGGGCGATGAAACCCGTCATCATTCGCATCGTGCTTGTTTTACCTGCACCGTTCGGGCCGAGCAGACCCAGCACTTCACCAGGTCTGGCAGTGAAATTAATATTGTCTACGGCGAGTAACGGGCCGTAGTTTTTACGCAAATTTACCGCTTCAATCATTGAATGGGTCTCTATGCATGAATACAACAGGCCAATGATAGCTTGCAATCCAAAATTTTGATAAAAAAAAGCGGGCTCTAGGCCCGCTTTCCTTTGAGACTGCAACGATTACTGTATTGGCCAATACACAACGTATTGCGAAGTCGTATCGTTTTGGGTATCGATGCTGCCGAGGTATTCGTCAAATGCACGATCGGTCGGCTTGTAGCCATGGGCGAGCGCATAGGCACGTACCATGTCGCGCACCATGACCAAACTCAGTGCCGAGCCGACGAACTTGGTGTTGACCGTTTTTACGGTGGGGTAGAATTCGGCTTTTACCGGGCCTTCCACTTTGATGCTCAATTTTTCGGTAGCCGCCACGACTGGCTCAGGTGCTGGCGCAGGTGCAGCCACTTCGCCTTCAACGGCTGGTGCGGTGGGTGCTGCAGTCGTTGATGCACTACCGGCCTTACGCACCGGCACCACAATATCGAAAGCATAGGCTGCCGAGGTGTATTCGGTAGTGACGATGCGCATCGGGCCAGCCGACACCAGACCATTGGCATCCATCACTTTCTTGACCCAACCCATTTGGTTGTTCATGGCCAGAATCACTTCGTTGTTAGCACGCTTGGCTTCCGTCGGAACGACCAGCACATTCTGTGCGGCCACTTCGCTGATGACGAATGGTTCGGTGTGCATGTTGTAGTCGTACTTCGGAATGCTGACTAACAATGTGTTGAGTTTTTGCAAACCTGTTTTCATTTCATCGCCAACATTGCGGTTGACGTACATGCCGGCGTAGCGACCGAATAAGTTCCAGCCGTAATTCACCGTGTACTGCTGGGTTACCCGCAGATTCTTGGTATTGACGGTAATGTTTTTGCTTTTCGCTACCACTGGCTCGATGGTGATGACCATCGTCTTGTTGCTGCCGATCGAGTTGGTATCAAGTTTGTAGGCCACTTTCTTGCCAGGCTCTTGTTCGGCCAAGGTCCAGGTTCCGGCGCCCACTACTTGCTTGCTGGAATCGTATTTCAGGGTTGAACCAATGGCGGATGAATCAGCACTGATGTCCACTTTCATGTTGCGGTCGTAGCTGAGCAGCGGATTCCATTCTTTAAAATGATGGAAGCCATTGACGACATCGTAAACAGTATTGGCGGGACGGTTAGTTTCGATACTGTAAGTCAGCACGCGTTTTGCAGGCAGAAACAGGGCAATTACCAAAAACAGCACTACCACCATGGCGGCTGCAATTAAAAACTCAATAATTCGGGTCATTCGTGGGCTCTCCAAGCACGCCTAGTCCGGGACTTGAATGCCCGTCAGGAAGGCGGAGGATATCAGGTCACGGGCCCGCTCGTCACGGGTCCGGGCTCCGGTGTGCTTTTTCTAATGGGTAGTCCACATTTTCGGACTACCGGAGGTTATTTAGACAAGTTTGAGTTCAAAGGCTTTCAAAACTGCGCGCGTGCGGTCCCTCACGCCCAGCTTGGAGAGAATATTGGAGACATGATTCTTCACTGTGCCTTCGGCAACCCCAAGTGAATTGGCAACTTCCTTGTTGGAAAACCCGCCAGCCATCAACCGTAGAATCTCGGTTTCACGTTCAGTTAACGGGTCTGGCTGCTCGAGGCTGACAAATTCATTGTTCATCCCTTCAAGCCCGGACAACAGTCTTTGCGTGACGGCTGGCTGCACCAGCGAACCTCCTGATGCCACCGCTTGAATAGCCGTGACAAGCTGATCCAGCGAGACATCTTTTAGCAAGTAGCCCTTCGCACCGTATTTGATACCTGCAAGCACCAACTGGTCATCATCGAATGTGGTCAGAATGATGGTGGGTGGTAGGGCATTGAGTTTTGATAAAGCCTGTAGCGCGTCCAGGCCGGACATGATCGGCATACGCATATCCATCAAGACCACATCGGGCTTTACCAGGGGAATTTGCTCGACCGCCTGTTTGCCATCGCTGGCTTCGGCCACCACTTCGATGCCATCGGCCAGCTCCAAAAGCGAGCGAACACCCTGTCGAACCAGGGTTTGATCATCGACCAGAAATACGCGGATCATGGGGTTTCCTTTGTAGGTAACTTTGCCGTCAAGCTTAACCCTTGACCGGAGGTATTGATAATATCGAGGTGACCGCCGAATTCCGCCAAGCGCTCGCACATGCCGCGCAATCCGTTTCCGCGCGTCATATTCGCGGCACCTCGGCCATTATCCCGGGCTGACAACTCAATATAGTCAGGCGTTTTCGACAAGCGAAGCCAGAGTTCATCGGCACCGGAATGGCGCACCGTGTTGGTAATGATTTCCTGGGCACAACGTAACAAAACATGGGCGCGATCGGGATCATCAAGTTGCAGCATTTCGGGCAAATCTAGATGGATTTTCAAAGCCGTCACGCCATCCACAAGACTATTGAACGCGGTTTTCAGATCAATGCCACCGTCCTCGCGCATTTCGCTGACCGCTTCACGAACGTCGGTCAACAGCAATTTCGCCAGCGTATGGCTTTGTTTGACGTGATCATGCGCCTTGCCTTCGGTCAGGTGGCCGGCGACTTCAAGATTCAGGCTCAAGGCCGTCAAATGGTGGCCGAGCAAATCGTGCAATTCGCGGGATATCCGCAATCGTTCGCTCATACGCGAGCTTTCCGACAACAGTACCCGGGTGGCTCTCAGCTCGGCATTTAGGCGCCGCTGCTCTTCCCTTGCCTGGGCCTGTTGTCTGGCTACCAGGCCGGTCATGAAGGTAAAGCTGGAATAACCGATATACAGCGCCGTCTGCAAGATGGCGGCAACCGGCGTGAAACCCTGCCCTTTGATAAATACCGGCACCAAGGCAATGTGCTGAAGAATTAACCAGATAACGGCAGCGCTAATCGGCATAAGCCACGGAATGACACCTGCCACGATCATTAACAAGATGCCGCCAAGGCCCGTTCCCGTCAGCTGGCTCACCGCAATCGCGGCAAAACTCATCACCGCCAGCAAAACAATGTCATACCAGCGTGGCTTTCTGGCGCCCAGATCATGCGTTACCAGCCAGTAGGCAATGCCAAAGACAAAATAGGCCACGGTCGACCCAAGCATATCGGGCTTGGAGAGCAGGCTCTCTTCAAGATCGGCATCCGGGAAGTACAGGTTGCTGAGCACGATGGGAATTCCGACCATCGCCCAGGTAAATAACCCGGCGTATCTCAGTAGTTGGGTATGGTTGAGTCTATTCAGCATCTCGTCATCATAGGCGGGAAAAAGGTCAAACGTGCGGCCCGAAAGTCACGAACCACATTTTTTGTATCTCGACAAGCCACTATAACTTTTTACAAGCATCGCGATTGCCGCCTTCACGTGCGATAATCTGACCCCGTTGGCGGCTCGTGGCAGCCGTTTTGGAGTTGAGTAAATGTCCATTGTTATCCGCGACGTGCGCGAGCACGAGCT
Source organism: Arenimonas sp. (assembly GCA_043789195.1). Classification (GTDB taxonomy): domain Bacteria; phylum Pseudomonadota; class Gammaproteobacteria; order Xanthomonadales; family Xanthomonadaceae; genus Arenimonas. The sequence goes on from JAYWIC010000196.1 coordinate 6,351, forward strand.
GGATTCTGTTCTAGCCATGAATAATGCAGCAGGCACCGGCATCTTGCCGATGGATGCGGCCAAAGTCCGCTTCTTCTGGGAAAATGCCGATTACTTCCGCGTTGCCGAAGTGGACGGTTTGATTGCAGGCTTCCTAATCGCCCTGTGTAACGACGCCGTTCACGATAGCAGTAACTTCAAGTGGTTCAGCGAGCGCTACGAAAGATTTTTGTATATCGATCGCATTGTGATCGCCAGCGCGCGCCGGAGCGTCGGTGTCGGACGGGTTTTCTACGGCGATGTGCAAAGTTTTGCCGAAACGCGCTATCCGCATCTGGCCGCCGAAGTTTTCATGGAGAACGACAATCACCCCGTCCTGCTTTTTCACGGCAGCTTCGGTTTCCGTGAAGTCGGCCAGCATGTCATGGCACCGGGCAATATCCGCGCCTGCATGCTATTGAAAGACCTGTGTAGCTACCCGTATGTGCAGGCAACTTATGGCAATGACCTGCCGAGTGTCTCGTGGTTATCGGCACGTGCGCTACCCGGACGCAATGCAACCCTTGCCACGGGAACCTGATTCCATGGCAGTGCAGATCCCGGATTACGAACAAGCTGGTGAACTCAAAATTGGTCAGGTAGGCATTGCTAACCTTCGCGTTCGCAATCTCGATGTCGATAAACTCAAGCAGGAAATGCAGGATCGCGTTGCACGTGCGCCAAAATTATTTGAACGTGCCGCAGTTATTCTCGATTTTGGTGGTTTGACAAAATGCCCCGATGCAAAAACCGTCAACGCATTGATCGAGGCCTTGAAATCGGCTGGCGTACTTCCGGTCGCCATTGCCTATGGCACCAGTGCGATTGAAGAATTGTCCGTGCAAGTCGGCCTACCGTTGCTAGCCAAGTTTCGTGCTTCCTATGAAACCCAGACGGTCGTTAACGCAGAGCCCGAAGAGAAAAAACCGGCACAAAAAGCCGAACCCGAGATTGAGACGCCTGCTTCGGCCAACGTTGTTGCTGCCAAATCCGAACCGGGTTTGATGCAAACACAACCGGTACGTTCCGGCCAGCAAATCTATGCGCAGAACAAAGACATCACCGTCATGGCTACCGTCGGTGCCGGTGCCGAAGTCATTGCCGATGGTTCGATCCACATTTACGGCGCATTACGTGGTCGTGCACTGGCCGGCGCAAGCGATAACGTCAATGCCCGCATTTTTTGCCGCGAATTCCACGCGGAACTGGTCGCCATCGCAGGACATTACAAGGTACTGGAAGAAATTCCAAAAAATCTATTAGGCAAGGCTGTACAAATTTACCTGGATAAAGATCAGCTCCATATCGAGGAGCTGGCATGAACATCATGAAATATTACGGACAGAAAACGGAGAACAACATTGGCTGAAATTATCGTAGTGACATCGGGCAAAGGTGGCGTCGGAAAGACCACTACCAGTGCAAGTCTTGCCTGTGGTCTGGCCAAAGCCGGCAAGAAAACTGTCGTTATCGACTTCGACGTTGGTTTGCGTAATCTCGACTTGATCATGGGCTGCGAACGCCGAGTGGTTTACGACTTCGTTAACGTCGTGCATGGCGAAGCCAATCTCAAGCAAGCCCTGATCCGTGACAAGCGCTTTGATAACCTCTTCGTGCTCGCAGCTTCACAAACACGCGACAAGGACGCATTAACCAAGGAAGGTGTCGAAAAGGTCCTGATGGATCTCGATACCGAAGGTTTTGATTTCATCATCTGCGACTCACCGGCCGGCATCGAAAAAGGCGCCTACCTGGCGATGTATTACGCCGACCGCGCCGTGGTGGTGGTCAATCCGGAAGTGTCCTCGGTACGCGACTCCGATCGCATTCTCGGTTTGCTAGCTTCGAAAACCAAAAAAGCCGAAAACGGCGAACGCGTGAAAGAACATTTATTGCTGACACGCTACTCACCCGAGCGCGTTGCCAAAGGCGATATGTTGTCGATTGATGATGTCGAAGAAATTTTGGGCTTGAAAGTAATCGGTGTGATTCCCGAATCCCCTGAAGTATTGCAAAGCTCGAATGCCGGCAATCCGGTTATTTTGGATGAAATATCGCTCGCAGGCATGGCGTATACCGATGCGGTTGCCCGTATTCTTGGCGAAGACAAACCACTGCGTTTTACCACGGTCGAGAAAAAAGGCTTTTTCTCCAGAATGTGGAGTAACTAAGTCATGGGTATCTTCGATTTTCTTAGCCCGCGTAATAAAAATACTGCTGTCGCCGCCCGTGACCGTCTGAAAATTCTGATTCAGCAGGAACGTAGCCGACATGGCGAACCCGACTATATTCCTCTACTGCGTCGCGAATTATTGGAAGTGATCCGCAAATACATCAATGTCGATGCCGATGCCGTGATTGTCGATTTCAAGAAAGAAGGCGAGCATGATGTTTTGGGCATTTCGGTGGAATTGCCGGAAAAAGCCCACACCGATCCTAACGAGTAAAGTCGGATCATTCAGCGGTGGGCAATGCCCACCCTTCATGGCAAAAATCATAATGGTGGCGGGCGTTACCCACCCTACTCAATCAATGCTCACACTCGAAGACATCGGTTTTGCAGCAGCGCGCACCTTGCTTGCGCGCTATCAACTTGACTTAGTTCAAGTCGAAAATGATCAAGCTATTCCAGGCAGTTTCTGGGGCGAATGCGAAGCCGGCGTCATCGGCAGCCAGGTTTTCGCCAGATTCGATACACCGGTACATTCCCTGCTTCACGAAGCCTGCCACCTTATCGTCCTGCCGGAAGAAAAACGGTTGGAAATCCATACAGATGCCACCGATTCGGTTGCTGAAGAAGATGCAGTCTGTGTATTACAGGCAATCCTTGGAGACGAATTGCCCGGCGTCGGCAGGGAGCGCATCTGGGCCGACATGGATGAGTGGGGCTATACCTTTCGTCTGGGTTCCGCAAAAGCCTACTTCGAGAATGATGCAAACGATTCTTTCAATTTTTTGGTCACGCGCGGCCTGATAAATACAAAGCAACAATTGCTCTAGACACACTTGCGCCCGAGGCCAGACCCGACTAGCCTTGCGGTTCACCAACCCGTCTGTTTTGGAGATTCCCGTGAACTTTAAACGCGCCCTACTCGCGCTGAGTATTTCTGCCACTTTAATATCGCTGTCGGCATGTAAGCAACAAACCGGTGGAACGACTGTCGATAAACACGCCAACGAAACCGCCGATCAATTTGTCGATCGCGTCAATCAGGAAATGCGTGACGCCTATCCGGAAGTGTCATCGGCCCAATGGCTAGCTTCGACGTATATCAATGGCGATTCAGAAATTGTTTCCTCGAAAGCAAACGAACGCTCTTTGGCCAAATTAAGCGAATACATCGCGAAAGCCAAAACCTTCAAAGACAGCGACAAGATGTCGGCTGAAACCAAACGCGCGCTCCAGCTTTTGAAGCTCGGCGTGACTCTGCCGCCACCGAATGACCCAAAACAATTGGCTGAACTCACCCAGCTGGCGACCAAGCTCGATGGCATGTACGGTTCGGGCAAATATTGCACCGACCCGAAAAACGACAAGAGCTGCAAAGACATCGGCCAGCTTTCGAAAATCTTGGCAGATACCGCCAACAGCACCTACGAACAACAACTCGACGCATGGAATGGCTGGCACACAATTTCCAAACCGATGCGCGAACCGTATCAGCGCTTCGTCGAATTATCGAATGTCGGTGCAAAAGATCTGGGCTTCGCCAATACCGGTGAATTGTGGCGCGGTGGTTATGATATGTCCGCTGCAGATTTCCAAAAAGAAACCGATCGTCTCTGGGGCCAGGTCGAGCCGCTTTATAAAGAATTGCAGTGCTACACCAAGAACAAACTGGTCGAAAAATACGGCCCTGAAAAAGGCCAGATCGACGGCAAGATTCCAGCCCATTTGACCGGCAACCTCTGGCAGCAGGATTGGGGCAATTTGTGGCCGCTGCTTGAACCTTACAAAGGTGTAGGCAGTCTGGATATCGGCAGTGTCTTGCAAAAGCAGCATGACGACATCTTGAATGACCTGTTGAACAAAGCCGGAGGAGCCGCAAAATTGAGTGGCGCCGAAATCGCCGAAATCACCCGCGATGCCGATCTGTTACACGCGAAACAAATGGCCAGATTGTCGGAAAGTTTCTATACCGGTCTGGGCATGCCGAAACTGCCGGAATCGCATTGGGACAAAGCCCAGTTCATCAAGCCGCGTGACCGTGATGTCGTTTGCCACGCCAGCGCCTGGGACATGAATCTTGCCGGCGATGTGCGCATCAAAATGTGCATCACGCCAACCGAAGACGACCTGACCACGCTGTATCACGAATACGGCCATGTCTATTACTACCTTGCTTACAACAAGTTGCCGCCGCTATTCCAGAATGGCGCCAACGATGGCTTCCATGAGGCCATCGGCGACACCATCGTGCTGTCGATGACACCGGAATACCTGAGCAGCATCGGCCTGGTAGACAAGCCTGTTGTCAGCCAGGAAGCCGTAATCAACGGACAAATGCGCATGGCATTGGCAAAAGTGGCTTTCCTGCCCTTCGGCCTGATGATCGACCGCTGGCGCTGGGGCGTGTTTGATGGCTCGATCAAACCCGATAGCTACAACAAGTCGTGGTGGGAATTGAAAGCCAAATATCAAGGCGTGGCGCCAGTCTCCGCCCGCGGCGAAGATAATTTTGATCCGGGTGCGAAATACCATGTACCGGGCAATACGCCGTACACGCGTTATTTCCTGTCACATATCCTGCAATTCCAGTTCTATAAATCACTCTGTGATTCTTCTGGCTACAAGGGCCCCTTGTACCAATGCAGTTTTGCCAATAATCCGGAAGCCGGCAAACGCTACTGGGCGATGCTGGAAAAAGGTGCAAGCCAACCCTGGCCTGCCACGTTGAAAGAACTGACCGGCGGCGAAAAAATGGATGGCGCAGCGGTACTCGAATACTTCGCTCCACTCGACACCTGGTTGAAGGAACAAAACAAGGGTAAAGAATGCGGTTGGAAATAAATCCGACTTCATAAGCAACACACAAGAAACGGTCAGGATTCCCTGGCCGTTTTTTATTCCACTGGAAACCAACAATGCCAACGATCATTTCCCATATCGCCGTCCCGCTCGCCATTGGTTTCGGACTGGGCAAACGCAAAATTTCCGAGCACCTGCTCTGTGCCGGCGTACTAGCCAGCGTCATTCCGGACCTTGACGTGATCACGTTTAAATTCGGCATCGAATACGCTTCGCAGTTTGGCCATCGTGGTTTTACCCATTCGATTTGTTTTGCCTTGATACTCGGATTAATCGCGTCATTCGCCTATAAAAAACTCGATTGCAGCCGTATTGCAGCATTCGTGTTTGTCGGCATATGTGCTGCCTCGCATGGACTGCTCGATATGCTGACCGATGGCGGATTGGGCGTTGCCCTATTCTGGCCATACGACAATACGCGTTACTTTTTCCCGTGGACAGGCATTGAAGTTTCCGCCATTGGTCGCGGATTTTTCTCGCTGCGAAGTCTTTCGGTGCTTGCATCGGAATTTATCTGGATTTGGTGCCCGGCCATCTTGTTGTGTAGCATCCTGTTTCTATTAAATCGCGAACGGAAAGCAACATCATGATTTCGATTCATCAAGCCACTCTGGATGACCTGGACAAACTCGAGACATTATTTTCGGGCTATCTGGCATTTTACGAACGCCAACATGAGATGGCCGCAATACGGCAATTTCTTAGTGATCGAATTTCCAATGGGCAATCGGTCATTTACATCGCCACCTCGGATGGCAGGGCGCTGGGCTTCACTCAACTCTACCCGGCTTTCGCCAGCCTGAGCCTGAAACCGAGCTGGATTTTAAATGACTTGTTTGTCTTGCCTGACGCCCGCGGCATGGGTGTAGCCAATGCCCTGATGGCAGCGGCCCGGCAATTGGCAGCAGAAACAAATGCCTGCGAAATCTTCCTGCAGACTGCCCGTAGCAATCACAAGGCGCAGGCACTTTATGAAAGGCTGCACTACCAGCGCGACGATGAGTTTCTGGTTTACACTCTCAATATTCCAGGCCCTTGAACGACTATGCAAAGCCTACTTTCCGACAACCACCTTAAACCGCAAAAACTCTCGCACGCGACCGCGTTACCGGCACCTTTTTATACCGATGCCAACACGCCGGAACTGGATGCACGCGCAGTGTTCGCGCGCAGCTGGCAATGGGTTTGCCATCAATCGCAAATTGCCGATGCCGGTGATTACATCGTTACGACTATCGCCGGCTTGCCGCTGATAATTCTTCGTGCGGTCGATGGCAGTATCAAGGCGTTTCATAATGTTTGCCGTCATCGTGCCGGACCGATCGCCACTTGCGATGCGAAGCAGGCGAAAGTCCTGCGCTGCAAATATCACGGCTGGACCTACGGCCTGGATGGCGTTTTGAAAAGCGCCCCAGAAATGAACAATACCGAAGACTTCAATGTTTCCGACATCGAGCTTCCCGAAGCAAAAGTGGCTGTCTGGCAAGGTCTGGTTTTTGTGGCCACCGATGACGCGCCGGATTTCGTAGACGTGGTCAAAGGCATCAATGAAAGACTCGGCAAGCAATCACTCAAAGACTACGTGTTCCATCATCGTGTCGGGTACGACGTGAACTGTAATTGGAAGGTCTACGTCGATAATTATCTCGAGGGCTATCATGTTCCGCATATCCATCCCGGCCTGAATAGCCTGCTGGATTACCGCACCTACGTTACCGAAACCGCCGAGTGGTATTCCTATCAATTCAGCCCGATCGAGAGCTCCGACGAGTTATACGGCTCGGGCGATGCGCTGTATTATTTTATTTACCCGAACACGATGCTGAATATTCTTCCAGGTCGGCTGCAAACCAATCGCGTCATTCCGGCGGGTGTCGATAAATGCCGCGTTGAATTCGATTACTACTATCAAATCGAAGACAGCGATAAAGCGCAAAAACGCCGCGCCAGCGATATCGCTTTCAGTGATGAAGTGCAGAAGGAAGATGTCGATATTTGCGAATCGGTACAAATCGGTTTGTCTTCGGGTTCCTACACTGCTGGGCGTTTGAATCCATTACGTGAAAATGCCGTCCATCATTTCCATGAACTGCTCCGAAGCGCCTATTCAAAAATAAAAGATAACGGATGAATACAAAAAACGCGCCACTCGGCTTATGGACCGCTATCGCCCTGGTAGTGGGCAGCATGATTGGTTCAGGTGTTTTTTTATTGCCGGCCACGCTCGCCTCTTACGGCGCTGCCAGTTTGCTGGGCTGGGGAGTCACGCTCTGCGGCGCGTTATTGCTGGCACTGGTGTATTCCTGGTTATCGAGAAAAATTACACGGACAGGCGGTTCGTATGCCTACGCACATGAAGCATTCGGGCCCGGCGCAGGCTTTTTCGTCGCCTGGAGCAACTGGATTTCGATGTGGTGCGGCAATGCTGCATTGGCGGTCGCGTTTGCCGGCAGTCTGGGGGCCGTGTTCCCGGAAGCCACCTCGACACCAGTACGCGGGGCGATTGCATCACTGGTCGCGCTGTGGTTCTGCACGTTCGTGAATATCGCCGGACTGCGCGAGGCCGGCATCATGCAATTAATCACGACCATTCTTAAAATCGTGCCGCTGATTTTATTCGGCTTGCTCGGGCTGGCTTACGTGCAAATGGATTCCTATCAGCCATTTAATCCAAGTGGAGAATCTTTGATTGGCGTGACGACAGCAACCGCTGCGATCACGCTTTGGGCTTTTCTGGGCTTCGAAGCCGCCACCATTCCATCCGCGTCGATCAAAGACCCCGAACGCACGGTGCCACGCGCCACGATTATCGGCATGTTGATTGCCGGCATCGCCACCATGCTGACTTGCACCGTTGTCATCGGCTTGCTGCCTTCCGAGGTACTCGTCAAATCGGCCGCACCGATGGCCGATGCCGCCACCCGTTTGTGGGGATCAACAGCAGGCTGGGCGATAGGTATCATAGCCACCATTTCCTGCTTCGGGGCCTTGAATGGCTGGGTGCTATTACAGGCTCAGGTGCCCTTGGCGGCAGCCAACGACAAGTTATTTCCCTCGATCTTTGCCAAAGTCGACAAACACAATACACCGGTTGCCGGACTATTAATCAGCAGCAGCCTGGCCACGATTGTCATGCTGAGCAACTACTCGCAATCACTCATTCAACTGTTTGCCTTTTCAATTCTGCTATCCACCGCCTCTGCTTTATTGCCCTATGCGGTAAGTACGGCCGGCTGGATAAAAATGAACCTGCATGCACACCCGATCAAATTGCTGATTGCCGGTCTCGCATTGATTTATGCCTTATTGGCATTGAACGGTACCGGAAGCGAAGCACTGATCTGGGGCGCGGGATTATTGCTGGCGGGTGTGCCGGTGTATGTGTATCAGCGGTATAAATCGTAGGTCGGGCCCCTGCCCGACAATGGCGATATCTCAATCTGTATGAAGCGTCGGGCCAGGGCCCGACCTACAACTCTCCCTGCGGTTCATAATTCTCCGCATGCTTGCAGGCTTCCGGCAGTTTGTCGCAATGTGCGAGATACCAAAGCCACAGTGCGTAGGCGACCAAACTAAATGCACCTGCGACAATCGCCAGATGCAGTCCATTGCCGCTGAGCGCAGGCGACAACACGCCAGCGATTAATGCATTTGATAACAAAGCCACAAACGCCTGCATCGACGACGCACTGCCGCGTTGATTCGGATACATATCCAAAATAGCGATGGTCAGGATCGGAAATACCAATGCGACACCGAATGCACTCAATACCATCGGTACCACTGCCCAGGGCAAGGTGATTTCGCTGAAAAAATAATTGTAGGGGATGTTGAAGGCGGCGGAAATTCCACAAAAAAGAAACCCGATATTCGCCAGACGCACGCCCGACATTTTTCCGGCAGCGCGGCCACTGAAGTAGGCACCAATCACCATGCCGGCAATGGTCGGGACGAAAAAGTAGCCGAATTGTTGCTCGTTGAGCTTTAGCATATCGAGCACGAACGCCGGTGCCGACGTAATGTATAGAAACAAGGCACCAAAATTCGCCGTACCTGCCAGTGCCAATAAGCGAAACCGGCGATTAACGATGATACTTTTATAAACCGTCGTGAGCGCTTTTACGTTTAGTGGCAAACGCTTCTCGACTGGGTGGCTTTCTGGCAAGGTAAATGCCGTAGCAAATAACAAAATCAACCCAAAAACAGACAGAAACCAAAAAATCGCCTGCCAGTTGCTCCAGCCCAGAATCCAGCCGCCGATAATCGGGGCGATGGCCGGCGCTACCCCGAAGATCATCGAGATATTGCTCATCAAACGCTGGGCATCATCACCATCGAGCGCATCGCGCACAATCGCACGTCCGACAATCAGGCCGACGCCGGCGGACAATCCCTGCACAATCCGGAAGAACAGCATTTGCGTCATCGTGGTGGATAACGCGCAACCAATCGATGCCAATGTGAAAATTGCGATCCCGGCAAGAATGACAGGCTTGCGGCCCAGCGCATCGGAGAGTGGCCCGTGGAATAGCGACATCGCCGCATAACCCAGCAAGTACATGCTGATGGTTTGCTGCATCGCGACTTTATCGACCTGCAGCGCGTTCTGCATCACCGCGAATGCCGGGAAAATGGTATCGATCGAAAACGGACCCAGCATAGCCAACGCGCCAAGAATCAAAGCCAATCGACGGCGCGAGATGCTTAAATGCTCGATAATCATTGCTTGAGTTTACCAGCTCATGCCCCATATCCCTAAAAACGCCGACATGACCCAATGAGCGCAATACCCGAATCTACCGCGGAAAATGCCGCCAACAATGCCTTCAAGGAACGCAGTGTTGCGACGGTACTAAAAAGTCTGCTGCCTTTTCTCAAACCCTACTCGCTTCGAATAGGGCTGGCCCTGTTATGCCTGGTAGTTGCCAAGCTCGCCAATTTGAGCTTGCCCTGGGTCATGAAAAATATCGTCGACGATATGAACATCGAAAAAAGCTTGCCGGTTTTGCCAGTCGCTTTATTGCTTTCGTATGGTTTGGCAAGAATCTCGATAACTATCTTTACCGAACTGCGGCAAATTGTTTTCGCGCGTGTAATGGCACGCAGTGCGCGCACGGTGATGCTGCAGGTTTTTCGCCACCTGCATAATCTTTCTTTACGCTTTCATCTCAATCGCAAAACCGGCGGTGTTTCTCGCGATGTAGAACGGGGTGGCACGGCCATTTCCGATTTGCTGGACTGGACGCTGTACACCATTTTTCCCACCATTCTTGAAGTGGCAATGGTGACCATCGTGCTAGTCATTGCCTACGATGTCGGCTTCGCTTTCATCACACTGGGCACACTACTTGCCTACATTGCGTGGACGATAAAAGTCACCGAATGGCGTACGCGTTTTTACCGCGCCGCGATGGAAGCCGATACCCAAGCCAGTTCGCGCGCCGTTGATTCATTGTTGAATTTCGAAACCGTGAAATATTTCAACAATGAAAACCTCGAAGCTGAGCGTTACGACGTCAGCCTGAAAAACATGGAAGAAGCGACCGTCAAAAGCCTGAAGACGCTTGCGGTACTGAACGTTGGCCAGAGCATGATTATTGCGCTGGGCGTAACAGCAATGATGTGGCGTGCTGCCATTGGCGTAGTAAACGGCAGCATGAGTATTGGTGATCTCGTTCTGGTGAATGCCTATCTGCTGCAATTATCGGCACCCTTGAATTATCTCGGCATGATGTATCGCGAAGTGAAGCAGGCACTCACCAATATTGACCGCTTGTTCGGTTTGCTGGATGAAGATCAGGAAGTCAAAGACAATCCCGGCGCCAAGCCGCTCGACACGCAACAGGCCAGTATTGAATTCGATAATGTGCGTTTTTCCTACGACCCGCGCCGTGAAATCTTGCATGGCATCAGTTTCAAGATTGAGCCCGGAAAAACTCTTGCGGTCGTCGGTCATTCCGGCAGTGGAAAATCCACGCTATCTCGTTTGTTGTACCGCTTTTACGATGTGAACGAAGGTACCATCCGAATCAATGGCCATGACGTTCGTGATCTGACACAGGATTCGGTCCGTGCCTGTATCGGCATTGTGCCGCAGGATACCGTGCTGTTTAACGACGATATTCGTTACAACATTCGTTACGGCAAACCTGCTGCCAGCGATGAAGAGGTAGAGTCGGCAGCCAAGGCGGCGCAATTGCACAGGTTCATCACTCAACTGCCCGATGGTTATGAAAGCCCGGTGGGCGAGCGTGGCCTGAAATTATCCGGTGGCGAAAAACAACGCGTCGCCATTGCGCGAGCACTATTGAAAAACCCGCCGATCATGATTTTCGATGAAGCCACCTCGGCACTGGACTCGGCTAGCGAGCGTGCTATCCAAACCGAACTCGACCGGATTGCCATTGGCCGCACCACATTGATGATCGCGCATCGTCTATCGACCATCATGGATGCCGATGAAATTATCGTACTGGATGCAGGACGCATCATTGAACGCGGTACGCATGCCGATCTACTGGCCGCCAATTCGCATTACGCGAATATGTGGGCACTGCAGCAGCAACAGGAAGAATCCGTTTTATAGTGTGCGGCTTTGCGCATCCATTTAGAAATTCGGTACTGGCAGGCCAAAATGCGGCCCTAGAAAGAAATACACACCTGCCAGCAGGATCAGAAACAGCAAAGCCTTGATCATAAAGCCAACGACTTTCTTCAATAGCAGGGCCACGATCACAATCAAGACAATTCCGACAATACTGATCAATTCCATTTACCCGGTTTCCGTCGCTTTTAGTGGGGCTAGCTTAGCTTTTTTGGCCTGTTTTAGGTGAATGCAGGCTTATCGGGGGCCGATTTACACATTATGCGAACCCTTTTGGCTTTAGCCTATCTCTTTATATCCGCAAGCTCGAGCGGATGGGCATGCTATGTCATGCTTCTGACACTTGAAATGAAAGGGATTTACCAATGGCTTCAGGAAAAACAAAAGCGAAATGGCTGCTGGCAGTCGTTGTAATCGTCGCCATCGTCGCGTTCTTTTATTTCGATCTGGGGCAATGGCTCAGCCTTGAGAATCTGAAATCACAACAAGCTGTATTGACACAAACCGTGACTGACAATTTCTGGCTGGCGGCACTGGTATTTTTCGTGATCTATGTTGCCGTCGCCGCGTTCTCCTTGCCTGGAGCAGCCATCCTGACGCTTGCCGCAGGTGCCATTTTCGGCTTGGTCGCCGGCATGGTGATCGTCTCCTTTGCCAGCTCGATTGGCGCCTTGCTGGCATTTCTCGGCGCGAGATTCCTGTTTCGCGATGCCATCAAAAAACGATTCTCGGACAAGCTGGAGCCGATCGAGAAAGGTATTGAGAAAGATGGCGCATTTTATCTGTTGAGTTTGCGGCTGGTTCCGCTTTTTCCATTTTTCGTCGTCAATCTGTTGATGGGGCTGACCAACCTGCCTGCCAGAACCTTTTATGCTTACAGCCAGCTCGGCATGATTCCCGGCACATTGGCATTCGTTTATGCCGGAACGCAACTGGCCAAAATCGAAAGCGTCAAGGATGTACTGTCGCCGGGTCTGATTACCGCATTCGTGATCCTCGGCCTGCTGCCGATTACGATGCGAAAATTGCTGCAATGGTTTCAGGAGAGAAAAAATGCAGCCGCATAAAAAGCCCCGGAAATTCGACTACAACCTGATCGCCATTGGTGCCGGCTCCGCAGGCCTGGTAACGACCTACATCGGCTCGGCGATCAAGGCCAAGGTCGCGCTGATTGAAAAACATAAAATGGGCGGAGACTGCCTCAATACCGGCTGTGTCCCCTCGAAGGCATTGATTCGCTCGGCCAAGATGCTGCATGAAGCGCGCAACAGCGAAAAATACGGCATCGAGAAATGCGATGCGCAATTCAATTTCGCCGACATCATGGAACGCGTGCAAAACGTCGTGGCGAAAGTGGAGCCGCACGATTCGGTCGAACGCTACACCGGCCTTGGCGTGGATTGCTTGCAGGGTGATGCCAAAATTGTGTCGCCCTGGGAAGTGGAAGTGAACGGCAAGCGTCTGTCGGCACGCAGCATTGTACTGGCGACCGGCGCCCGCCCGCTGGTGCCGAAAATTCCCGGTCTGGATACCGTCGACTACCTGACCAGCGATACCGTCTGGAATCTACGCGAATTGCCGAAACGACTTGTCGTACTCGGTGGTGGACCGATTGGTTGCGAACTGACGCAAAGCTTCGCCCGCTTCGGCTCACACGTCACGCAGGTCGAAATGGCACCGCGTTTATTGCCGCGCGAAGATGCCGATGCCGCGCAGGAAGTCATGCAGCAATTCACCCGGGAAGGAATTACCGTTGCTGTGGCACACAAAGCCTTGCGCGTCGAAAATGACGGTGACGGCGGCGTACTGGTCTGCGAGCACAACGGCAGCGAAGTGCGGTTTGCTTTCGACAAAATATTATTGGCACTCGGTCGTGTGGCGAATACTGATGGCTTCGGCCTGAAAGAACTGGGCGTCACCATTAATCAACGCGGCACCATCGATGCCAACGAACTGATGCAAACCAACTTCCCGAATATCTATGTCTGCGGCGATGCCACCGGCCCTTTCCAATTCACCCACATCGCTGCACACCAAGCCTGGTATGCCGCGGTGAATGCCCTGCTCGCACCGTTCTGGAGTTTCAAGGTCGATTACCGCGTGATTCCCTGGGCAACTTTCACCGACCCGGAGGTCGCACGTGTTGGATTGTCCGAGGATGAAGCCAAACAGAAAAATATCGATGTGGAAGTCACCCGCTACGGCATTGACGATCTGGACCGCGCGATTGCCGACAGCGCCGACCATGGCTTCGTGAAAGTGCTGACGGTGCCGGGCAAAGACAAAATACTCGGCGCGACGATTGTCGGTGCACACGCAGGTGATTTACTGGCCGAATTCGTGCTCGCCATGAAGTGGAATATCGGCCTGAACAAATTACTCGGCACCATCCATATCTACCCAACCATGGCAGAGGCCAATAAATACGCGGCCGGCAACTGGAAACGTGCACATGCTCCGCAAACGGCTTTGCGCTGGGCAGAGAAATTCTTTCGCTGGCGTCGTGGTTGATATGCGAAAAATCTTGTTGACACTTTTCCTCGCTCTGCTTGCTAGTGCTCCGGTGTCTGCAGCATTCGATAATTCGCATTCACAATGGAATGAACTACTGAAGCAGCATGTGAAATGGAATGTAGCCGGAACAACGACATCTGTGAGCTATGCCGGCTTTGCAAAAGACCGAACAAAGCTCAATAATTATTTGAAAGCCTTGGCCTCGGTTAGCCATCAGGAATATTCGAAGTGGCCCCTGATTGAGCAGCAGTCATTTCTGATCAATGCCTACAATGCCTTTACGGTCGAGCTGGTGTTGACGCGATATCCGGACCTGACTTCGATCAAGGATATTGGCGGCGTGTTTTCTTCGCCTTGGAAACAGAAGTTCTTCAGCTTACTGGGTGAAAAACGAAGCCTCGATGATGTCGAACATACCCTGTTGCGCGGTGATAAACGCTACAAGGAACCGCGCATCCACTTTGCCGTAAATTGCGCTTCCATTGGATGCCCTGCCTTGCGGAATGAAGCTTATACCAGCGCATCGTTATCACATCAGCTTGAAGACCAGACGATTCGTTTTTTAAATGACAAAACGCGCAATCGGTTCGATCTTAAAACCGGTGAGTATTCTATTTCCAAAATTTTCGATTGGTATGGTAAGGATTTTGAACGGCACAGCGGTGGCACGAGTCGCTTCCTTGCTCGCTATGCCGATAAAATCAACCTGAGCGCAGCAGAAGTATCTGCTGTGAAACAAGAAAAATTCAAACTTGTATATCGTGACTATGATTGGTCACTCAACAAAAAATAAAGCGAGAGACAGCATGGCCAGTGACGCATCCCTTGATTCCATCAAAACCTACTATGGCGAAACTTTGTCATCCAGCAAAGACCTGAAAACCTCAGCCTGTTGCCCGACCGAAGCTATGCCGATATATCTCCGCCCGCTGGTGATGGATATCCATGAAGAAATACGTGATCGGTTTTACGGCTGCGGCTCTCCAATACCCCACGCATTGAATGGCTGCACCGTCCTGGATTTAGGCTGCGGCACCGGCCGCGATGTTTATCTGCTCTCGCGCCTGGTCGGCGAACACGGGCGCGTTATCGGCGTGGACATGACCGCAGAACAATTGGCAGTCGCAAGAAAGCATCAGGCTTGGCATACCGAACGTTATGGCTACGCCCAATCGAATGTCGAATTCCATGAAGGCTTTATCGAAGATCTGGCAACGCTGGGCATCGCCGATAATTCCATCGATGTCGTGGTATCCAATTGCGTATTGAATCTGTCGCCGGAAAAAGCCCGCGTGTTCAAGGAAATATTCCGCGTCTTGAAACCCGGCGGCGAATTGTATTTTTCCGACGTGTTTGCCGACCGCCGAATACCGGTTTCACTGAGAAATGATCCCGTACTGCTAGGGGAATGTTTGTCAGGCGCGATGTACGTCGAAGATTTCCGTCGCACGCTGGCCGATATCGGCTGCAAGGATGCCCGCATCATGAGTAGCGGAGTATTGACGGTGGACGATGCCGAACTGTATGCCAAAATCGGCATGGTCGGTTTCACCTCGAAAACCTTTCGCGCTTTCAAGATGGCACTGGAAGACAAGTGCGAGGACTTCGGACAGGTGGCCTACTATCGTGGGGGCATCGCCGAATGCCCGATCTTCTTTGATCTCGATGACCACCATCGCTTTGAAATCCATAAACCGATGCTGGTGTGCGGCAATACCGCCGACATGATTTCGCAATCGCGCTTTGCTGCACACTTCGAAGTCATCGGTGAAAAAACGACGCACTACGGCATCTTCGACTGCGCACCGGAAACTGGCAGTAACGCCACACCGGGCAACTCTGGCGCCTGTTGCTGATATGACCACCCTGCAACAACTCAGCATCATCATTCCGTTTGCGCCGGAAGATATGACGTGGAAAGAATTGCTGCGGGATTTGCAGGACATCGCCGACATTACGGAAATCATTCTTGTCGCCGGAAACGAGAGCTCAAGACAGGAAGCGCTGGACTCGCCGCTCCCGGCAAACGTATCGGTGATCAGCAGCCAATTGGGCCGAGCCTGCCAGATGAACGCCGGTGCCAAAGCCGCAAAGAATGCCTGCCTCTGGTTCCTGCATGCCGATTCGCGACTGCAGGAAAAATGCCTGAAGGCAATCGATGCCTTTGATTTTTCCAAAAGGCAGCTTGGCTATTTCGGCTTGCGCTTTCGTAATGATGGCCCGCGCAACATGGGCATCAACCGTTTCGGCACCTGGTTCCGTTCGCGTTTCCTGAAGATTCCGTTTGGCGATCAGGGTTTCGTTATTTCCAAATCCTGTTTTGAAATGCTTGGCAGATACCGTGAAGATTTGAAGTCGGGTGAAGACCATGCCTTCGTTTGGGCTGCACGGAAAAATGGCGTCGTTCTGAAACATCTCAATGCCAGCATCCAGACCAGCGCCAGGAAATATGCGCAATACGGCTGGGGTAAAACCACCCGGATGCATCTGCGCGAAACCTGGAAACAGGCGCGACGGTTTTCCAAACAGGAAGCAAAATCGTGAAAGGCGGGCTTGCCATCTTCGTCAAAACGCCTGGCGTTTCGCCACTCAAGACTCGACTTGCTGCGGGAATGGGCGCCGATAGCGAACGCTGGTACCGGCTTGCCGTCGATGCGGTAAAAAGCATCGCACTTGAGGTGCGCGACAAGATAGGCATCAGTGTCTACTGGGCAGTGGCAGAACCGCAGGCCATGCAAAATGCTTTATGGCAATCATTGCCAAGACTCGCGCAATCGGACGATGTGCAGGCCGGTCTCGGCGAACGCATGGGACGCGTGATGCGGATGCTGGTGCGCCAGCATGGTTTCGGAATCTTGCTCGGTGCCGATGCTCCGCAAATTTGTATCGCCGACATTCAAGCCGCCTCCGAATTTCTCGACCATGAAAGCCCCCGCCTCGTGCTTGGGCCTGCACGCGATGGCGGCTTCTGGTGTGTCGGCAGCAACCATGGTTTTCCGATCGAACTTTGGCAGTCGGTGCTGTATAGCCAGCCGGAAACCTATGAAGATTTTGTCGCAGCCTTTTCACCCTTCGCGGAAATATTAAATCTCAGGACATTATCGGATGTCGATGAAGTCGCCGATCTGGCACTGTGCCAACGGGAACTCGAAGTTCTCGACAACGCAACACCCGAACAACGGACTTTGCTCGAGGCGTTTAGCCATTTCGGGTTGCCGGCATGATTATTCCGCAAGAGAATTTAATCGGTGTCTGGACACAGCTGGCCGTTTTCATCAGCCTGCTTGTCTTGCTTCCTGTTCTGGAATATTTCTTTTACCGGCGAAAATCCGGACACAAGGCAAAACGCTGGTTTAATAATATTAGCCTGATCGTCACCTCCACCATTTCGGCACAGTTGGTGTTTCCATTTGCCACCGTCGGCCTGGCGATGTGGACGAATGCCCATGGCTTTGGCCTTTTTCAATGGTTGCCCTTATCTTCCGGCGTGGAAATAATCCTGTGTCTGGTTGCGCTGGATTTCGCCATATATTGGCAGCACCGGTTTTTTCATATCTTTCCGTGGCTGTGGCGAATGCACCGCGTCCACCATAGCGATCTGGAATTCGATGCCAGCCTCGGCGTGCGTTTTCACCCCTTTGAAATCGTGCTGTCAAAAGCCTACAAACTCGGATGGATTGTCCTACTCGGACCCCATGTCATGGCCGTCACGCTATACGAATGCCTGCTATTGAGTTTTTCGCTGATGACGCACGGTAATATCCGTCTGCCCATGAAACTGGATGCGGCGCTCAGGCTGGTTTTTGTCACACCCGATTTTCATCGCGTACATCATTCTGTCCATCGCATGGAAACCAACAGCAATTTCGGCAATATACTTTCCCTGTGGGACCATTTGTTTGGCAGCTATCAGGCACAACCCCACGATGGCCATGAGGCCATGCAGATTGGCCTGCGCGAATTTCGTACTGCGCCGGAACAAAAACTCGGCGCATTGCTGATACAACCTTTTCGCAACGTAAAAACCCTTCCGGACGACTAACATGCGTGACACCTGGCCATTACTGAAAAACACCACTTTCCCCGCGATTGAGCGAGGCGTGTTGAATACGCTGCAATTGAATCTGGGTTATCTGTGCAATATCAGTTGCATCCATTGCCATGTGAATGCCGGGCCACGGCGCAAGGAACTGATGGACAAGGCCACCATGGAGATGGCCTTGCAGGTTGCCGAAAAACTGAACATCCATACCTTCGATTTAACCGGTGGCACGCCGGAAATGAATCCGCATTTCCGCTGGCTGGTGGAACAGGCTCGCGAGCGTGGCATCCACGTGATGGACCGCTTGAATCCGACTATTATGGAAGAGCCCGGCTACGAATGGGTCGGTGAATTTCTGGCGAAACATAAAATTGAAGCCGTGGCATCACTGCCATGCTATTCCGAAGCCAATGTCGATGAACAACGCGGCGATGGTGTCTTCGAGGCTTCGATCAAGGCACTGAAAACACTCAATCAACTCGGTTACGGAAAACAGGATTCCAACCTCACATTAAATCTGGTTTACAACCCGAACGGCGCATTCCTGCCGCCGAATCAGGAAAAACTGGAGGCTGATTACAAACGCCTGCTCGGCGAACAATTCGGCATCGAATTCAACCATCTTTACGCCATCGCGAATATGCCGATCAAGCGTTACGGTTCGTGGTTATTGTCGAAAGGAAAATACGACGAGTACATGGGCACACTCGTTGCAGCTCATCGTGATGAAAATCTGGCAAACGTGATGTGTCGAAATTTGATCAGTGTCGATTACCAAGGTTATCTCTACGATTGCGATTTCAACCAGATGCTGAAGTTGCCAATGGGCGCTGAAAGCAAGCCTCGTCATATCAGTTCGTTGTTGGAAACGGCCCCGACCAAGAAAATCGCGATTGGCCAGCATTGTTACGGCTGTACTGCCGGACAAGGCTCCAGCTGCGGTGGCGCTTTGAATTGAATTTCCTCACGCGAATATCACGCCGATTTAACGGAGTAAAATATTTTAGATATTTTCGAACCTCTTTTTGCTCCCTGTGACTCTTTATGTCGAGCCCATTCAATTAAGGGTTCAATACATTCATCAGTCCCTTAATTTTATCGGAGCAACATAAATGAAAGCACAAGCACTCCCAATGATGTCCGGCGCAACTCTCGCACTCGTCGCCGCCGGTTTGGCCAGCACGATGGCATCCGGTCCCACACAAGCCGGCACCGTCGCCAAAAAAGTTACCCTGCAACATTGTGCCGGCGTCAACAGCTGTAAAGGCCACAACGATTGCAGCACCGCTACCAATGCCTGTAAAGGTCAAGGTTCTTGCAAGGGTCAAGGTTTTGTAACCGCAACGGCTGGTGCCTGTGCCGATATTGGCGGCAAGATTATTGATGCCAAGAAAACCGTCAAAGTTGCCGCTGCCAGCCAGATTCACTGCATGGGCGCCAACGTCTGCAAAGGTCACAACGATTGCAAAACCGCGAACAACGCCTGCAAAGGCCAGGGTGCCTGCAAAGGTCAGGGTTTCGTCGCACTACCAAAATCGACCTGCGCCAATATTGGCGGCACCGCCGGTTGATTCATGATTGACTCGATCCCCAAGTCGACCCAGGCAGCTTCTGGAGCGAAAGCTTCAGGAGCTCGCCCGTGGCTGGGATTTGGCCTGGGGCTTCGCACGGAACATTTCGATGAAGTTCTTGCAACAAGACCGATGGTGGACTGGTTTGAAGTCACCTCGGAAAATTTCATGGTACAGGGCGGAAAACCCCTGCATTACCTTAATGCGATCCGCGAACGTTACCCGATCGTGATGCACGGCGTTTCATTGTCGATCGGTAGCACTGATCCGCTCGACAAGAAATATCTGCAGAGGTTAAAAGCACTCGCAAAAAACATAGAGCCTGCCTGGGTGTCGGACCATCTATGCTGGACCGGCGTTGACGGCATCAATTCACATGATCTGTTGCCCTTACCCTATAACGACGAAGCGATTGCCCATGTGGTTTCGCGAATCCAGCAAGTGCAGGAATTTCTGGGCCGTGAAATCCTGATCGAAAATTTGAGCTCCTATGTGGAATTCAAACAATCGGAAATGAGCGAGTGGGAATTCGTCTCGCAAGTTTCCGAGCAAAGTGGCTGCCGGTTATTGCTCGACGTAAATAACGTCTACGTCAGTGCCCGCAACCACGGCTTTGAACCGATGGATTATATTCGAGGCTTGCCGAGTGAAAAAATCTGGCAGATCCATCTGGCGGGCCATAGCGATCATGGTGAGATAGTCATCGATACGCATGATCACGATGTTCCAAATACGGTCTGGGATTTGTATGAAAATACCATTTCCCTTCATGGTGCTATCAGTACCATGATCGAACGTGACG
The DNA here is from genome assembly GCA_043789195.1 of Arenimonas sp. Lineage (GTDB taxonomy): Bacteria > Pseudomonadota > Gammaproteobacteria > Xanthomonadales > Xanthomonadaceae > Arenimonas. The sequence goes on from JAYWIC010000196.1 coordinate 26,931, forward strand.
ATCATATTCCGCCATTGCCTGAATTGTTGAAGGAATTAGACCAGGCTCGCAATCGACATGATATCGCCCTGCTAAGGGCAGAAGCAGCCTGAGATGAGCACTTCATTAGTCGATATTCAACGTGATTTTCTGGCCAGCTTGCGAAACGGCGATGGCAGAAAAATTGAAAACGCTTTGATGGACAAACCCGTCTGCAAGCCGGGGCTTCGTACCTATATTCATGCTTATTCATCCCGACTGGTTGAAGCACTCAACAATGATCATCCCTGTCTGGGTGCCTATCTTGGTGACTCGCTCTGGCAGTCGATGTGCAGAGGCTACATCGAAAAATACCCTTCGCAATATCGCTCCCTGAGAAATTTCGGCGACTTGCTGCCGGAATATCTTCTGCATGCCGAGGAATTCAGAAAATATCCCGAGATTTCAGAGCTAGCTCGGCTTGAACGGCAATTCCTGAATTGTTTCGACGCACCCGATGGCGATAGCGTGGATTTTTCCGCCCTGCTAGATATATTGGAATCGGACTGGCCACACTTGCAGCTTACATTTCATCCCAGCCTGCTGGCATTCACCCATAAATACAACACGATGGAAATCTGGCAAGCTATGAAAAATCAGACAAAAGCGCCTCCGATTCAGGCTCTTGATAATTACTGGCTGCTTTGGCGTGATATCGATCGGGTCAGCAGTTTCCGCTCGGTCGATTATGAAGAATACAGGATCCTTTTATATTGTATGCATGGCGGCAATTTTTCACAGCTCTGTGCGCTCCTGCTGGAATCACACAGCGCTGATGAAGTCCCCATGATTGCGCTGGGCTTGATAAAATCCTGGTGTGCCGAAGGCTGGGTAATAGAAATAAGTGCCCGCCATAAAGCCTAGGCTCCGATTACCACCGATGCGGCCCGATTGGCCGCTTTTCTTGAAATTTTCGCTGATCAATCCATTAGAATAAGCCGGTCCACAACACCGAGTTTGCAATGACCGATTCAGTCCGCCCCGCTTTTCATGGTTTTGAACAAATTCCGCTGCGCGAATACGCCGAAAAAGCCTATCTCGATTATTCCAT
>JAYWIC010000197.1:0-6823 GCA_043789195.1 Arenimonas sp.
GGGTGATCGTTCCTTCACCCCGCTTGCAGACTTTGCGCGTGCGCGTCTTTCGTGTGTGTTTAACCTGCGCTAAAGAAAAGCCCCGCAATGCGGGGCTGGTGTTTGTTTGTCGTGAATCTTGGTGGCTTACTTTATCTCACCAACAATATACAACTGTGTTGTCTGCCCGCCTAGCTGATTATTGACGGTGACACGTCCTGCAGGCATTCCGCAAATGGTTATAGGCTTTCCGACTTCCGAAGCCCCTGATGACCCCTTGACCAGCGCGTCTATAATTGTCCCGTCTGGCGCACCGAAAACTATTTCAGAGGTACTGCCGCCCATCACTTGTGAAGCCACATTGCCTGGTGGGAAATCTTGCACAATCATCGCCTGACCGCTAAAGCATAACTTCTTACCATAGAAGTCCCAGGGTCTTTTCATTACCTGCGCGGGTGCAGCGTCTTCTTTTGAAGTCTCTATCCCCTGCAGGATGGCTGCGATGGCAATATCGATATTGCCATTGGTCAATGCATCAGGATCTTCCAGATTCCATGTTGCTGGCTTCGGCGACGCTTGTGTCGCACTCGCATCCGATACAGCATCACCGGAACTTGTTTCAGAGTTACAAGCTGTAAGACTGACCAAAATAGCTAAAACAATTGCATTAAAAACCTTCATGGATTAATTCCCCTTCTCATTAAATAATTGCGGTTGAATTTTTCGAATGTGTAATGCGCGCTGCTGACGGCATATTCTGTAAATGTGAATATCAGTGAAGCCAAACTCATCTGCGAGGGCCTTTATATTGCCAGATTTTGCCCGACGATAAATCTCAGCATGAATCAAGGCAATTTTAAGTTCGTCGCCGCGAGGCAAATATTCGACCTTCCCGCCGCGATATTCTGCCAGTTCCATCACACTGTCCCTTGCCATTTTGAAGGCATGGTCTTCGCTATAGCCACGACGAATATAGAGCTGTTCAAGCACTTCAACGTATTCAACCAATGTTTTAGGCCACTTGGTATTTACATCATCGCTACCTCCTTGCTCGATTATTTTCTGTCGCATCGCTTCATCATCGGGCAGACCGAACATGTCTTGGTTTTCGGTACTCATTTTCCTGCTCCATATTTCGCGTGCGCTTCGGCGCGTTTTGCTTCTGCCTGCTCGGGGGTCAAAAATTCGTAGGCCAATTGCTGATTGATCTCGATCAGTGCGTTTTCAAGCAGTTCACTCGCCGTGAGGTTTGCTGCCTGTGCCAAGTGCTTTCCATGCTGCTTGTCTTTTTCGCGTTGCTTCTCGACCGCTGCATCGGCTTTATCAGCCAGGCTAAAAACCACCGAGCGCAGGTAGTTGTGATTCTCCAGCGGCAAGGTCAACGTGCCACGCTGCACCAGCATCATTTCAATGCCTGCTGCCCACAATGCCGGCGATGCGGCACGACGAACGCCATTGCGTTCGTCTTTGCAAACAGTTCCGTCGGCAACCAACGCCGCGATCTCGTCGGCGATCTTCGCACCGCGTGCCAAACGCAATGCGGTTTTAACTGGTTTAAAAAGCGACAGATACCCAATCACAGCCCGGCCAAGCGCAGGCTCCATTTTGGCCACGCACGCAGCCATACGCTTGCCATCATCCTCGACAAAGAACGACGTGATGTGCGATTGCTCGCCACAGCCTGGGCAGGTTCCTCGCATCGATCAGCCTCGATTCTTCTGGCGTGATGCTTTAGATATCTTATTTTTAACACGGTTATTACCGCGTTTCTTTCTTGCCCACATGGCCAAGTTAGTTTTTTTATTAAGATTCACAACCACTGAATCAGCACCCGCCAATTCTCGCTCGGCTTGTTTGCGCAGGTGGAAAGGTACTGGCACGTAGTTGTCTCGATCTGCATCAGCGAGCATAGAAATATCATTTACCAAGTGTCCGGTTCTAACGTCCATAGCTTTTCCTTTTATTAAGTTAAATTACTTTTTCGACTTTCGATTGGCGTCGACTTGCAATGCCGACACCAGTTTGTGCAACTGGTCTTCCCGCAACCATTCGACACGTTTCACTTCAAACATCTTGGTTGCCATGCTGTGGGCATAACTCCACGGCAGCTTGCCGTTGGCCAGCAGCGCCTCACAACGACGCAACAGCGGCACGTCTTTGACATTCTTGGGGCAACCAGCGAACACGCGCTTGCGATCAACGGCTTTCGATTCCTTGAAGCCGACACGGGCGAACTCAGCGATCACCTTGTTGCGCTCGGCGAAGTCCATCAGCGCACTGGAGGATTTGCCGGTAACCCGAACCAGCAACGCCCGATAGGTGTCTTCATCCAGATTCAATTGCTTTTTAGCCTGGTGAATTTTTCCGAGCTGACGTTTACGGTCGCCATTGGCATTAACTGGCTGGCGTTTCATCATCCACCTCGCTAACTTGTATAAATGACGCACAATTGGCACCTTCATCTGAATACATCATGGTCCCCTCTTTTCTGTTCGCACTAGCGCACTTTGGAATTGGCGCTGAGCAAAATCCCACAAAAATGCTAAATCCAACCTGAGTATTGAAGTGCTTGCAGCTGCCGCATGTCATGACTTTTCCTTAAATGGAATTACGTTTTCCAGAACTCTTATTACCCCACCGCTCTCCTTGAACTCTCGCCACAATGTTGTATGTCCCGGACAGTAATGGATATTCGGGGCCACCTCGAAAGCATGGCCGTGGCATAACGGTGCATCACATGTTTTGTCATTGCCGACTGGATAGTCGCAAAGATATCCACTTACATCGCCGCAATTTGAGTCGGCGCAATGGTCGCCTAAATCTCCGCACAAAAAGGCTTTACCACCACCTTCAAGATTTATCGTGTAGCAAGGCATATCACTTCACCTCGGGATCAGCGATACGCAGCGAAACATCACAGGGCTGACTCGTCCATCCTTCGCCGAGCAACTTGTGCCAGGGCGCACCCAAGACGTAGGTCGATGCGGATGGAATCAGGCGCGGGCTACGCACGACCAGGGCAATCATCCCGCCTGGTGTGATGATTGCCTGGTAATCGATAACGATTGGATCGTTGTTCATTACAGCTCCTGACCGACGTGGTGCACCGGCAAAGCGAAATGCGGCATTAAGGTGCGGTCCGCTTCAAGTGGCCGCGTTTCAAACTGCAGGTCTTCGGTAAAGCGAACCTGATAGGTGTTACCGCAATCACAGGTTTCCGAATGCCAGTCAAAGCGACGGCCTTCAAATGCGTCGAGGTTCTTGTGATCTTTCTTGCAGAGTGGGCAACAAGGCCAATTTGTTTTCATTAGCCTTCCTTTGTCCAGCCGTTTTTTATTTTCGCAATAAGGTTCTCGTCCATTGCTTCATCCAGAAAGACCTCTAGATAGCCAGTTTCCGTTTGATAAAAAACATCTTCTATCTTCCGGTACGTGCCATCACCGACGTCTATCATGAGACCAAGCGTTGGCATGATCGGCAACTCTCCGATTCGAGAATATTCGGCTTCCTCCAGGTCTAATCTATAAATCACTTTCAGCGGATACGGACGAACAACATTGATACGAAAGCCATTTTTTCGTTCGGAGATCGGGTTTCGTTTCATCACGCCACCTCTTCCAGCTTCGATTCAAACGGCTCGACAACAAAATCTTCCTTTTGGGTGACGCTGATGCCCTTGATGTGTTCGACCACGGCTGGCTCCAGCAAGATGGCTTCTTTGTTCACTTCCTGCTTGGTGCGGATGAAGCGGCTTAAACCCATTTTCAACAGGGCTTCAATTACCGTGTCGCCAGCACTTAACCGGACCGACGGTGGGCGCATGCGCCACTTCACTTCGCCGCTGGCAAGGTTGGCGGTTTTGGTTTTTCCGCCGGAGGTGAGTTCGTCGCGGTGAGCTTCGCACCACAGCTGCACGCCACGAATCAGCGAGCTGATTTTGTCGGCGTAAGGTTTGGCTTGTTCTTCGTAGCGTTTTTTGATGCCTGCAAGTTCGTCATTCATGGCGGCTTCGATCCGGGCGCGTTCGCGCTGGGCGATGCCGATCTGCAGGATGGCTTCGGAGGTTTCAGCACGGGATTGCGGGACGAAGTGTTCGGCGGCTTCAGATTTCAGGCGGGTGGCTTTCTTGTTCATTGTCTTTCCATTGTAAATTTTGGTTTGCGTGCGTTGATAAATGCGATGCGCCATTCGCGTGCGGATATCAAACTGATGTTGAGATACTCGCTAACTTCTTGAACGCTCGGCAGGGTTGGGTTGCGTTGCATCCAGAATGCGAACTCCATAGCGAGTATTTTATTAATGCGGTGTTTGTTGGGTCTGGCCATGTCGGTTCTTTCACTGGCGATAACGGCACGATGGAAGGGATCGAACGAATCGCGCATGCGTTCACCGATGCATGGCGGCAGTTCTTCGTCGTCATCAGCCATGAGCACGCTCCGGTGTCGAAACGATGATCTCCTGCCATTCCACTTGGCAGTTGAGCACCAAGGCCACGTAGGTATAGACCTGATTGCCGTCGATGCACTCACGCTTCTTGAACGTGCCTGGGATAAATACCGACGTGGGTTTTTCCGAAAGCTTGATAACCGGGTTGCGGTCGCCAATCTCCACGGTGGCAACAACTCCGCCTGCATCGTTGACCAGGCTAATGGCGCCAATGACGCGGTTTAATTTGCTGACGGCGTTCTGGTTTTTATCATTCATGGCTTTCCCCTTGAATTGTTGGTTGGAGCGGCAAGCCGAGCTGGCCGCGTAGATCTGGCATAGCCACTTTCTTCATGGCCGTGATTTGTTGCAGTGAGGTCAAGGCACGCGAATACAAAAACTCGCATGTCGAATCCAATTCTTTGGCGTTCGCCGGCATGAAGTAGCCGTGCGTGGGATCGGCACAGATGGCGTGGCCCTCGCGACGCAGCTGCTCGATGATGGTGCGCAGGCGACGTTCATCTGCAGGAAAGCTTTTGTCGCATGTGAGTTCCCGCACCAGCTCGGCTGCGCTTGCACCATTGGCCGCGCCGACGCGCTTGCGCAGGGCGGCCAGTACGTTGTCGTGGCTGATACCCATCAGAGCGAACAGATCGGCTGCTGCGGAAAGGTTCATGCGGTGGCTGCCTTCTTTGATGCTTGATTGCCGGCGGTTTCCACCGCCTTGAGTTTCTTCGCTTGGTTGGCGCGTAATTTTTCGCGGAGCAAACGATTGCTCAGCCACCGCAGACCTTGCTGTGCGCGATAGGCGATTGATTCGCAGTCGGCTTCCGGCGCGTCGCTGTTGGCAAGACGTGCCTGGTAGGCTTTGATGCGTTGCTTGTTTCTGCCGTATTCGGCAGAGCGGGACTCAATGCGCGACGCAAGGTATTGCTTTTTGGTGACTGGTTCGTTTTTCATGCAAGCTGCTCCTGCAGGGAACTAATCAATCGACTGGCCTCACCTTTAGTGAAGTTGTTGATGATGTGATCCAGTGGAAGGTTCTCGTCGGCGGATGACCACAAACCAGCCTTCATAAAAACCGGCTGGTGCATCAGCGTTAGGCGCTTGGTGTCCAGCTCTACTTTTTTAAGCAGCATCTGGATCAAGTGGCGTTGGGCGGTGGTGGCTCGGTAGATCATTCGATTCTCCTCAATGCCCGATGTGGATGTTTCGTGCGAGCACGATTAGGCCGACATAGCCGACTGCAGCAATCACGAAAACCACCACCACGACACCGCCGATGAATTGCAGAAACTTTTTCATGCAGCACCTCGACGATTCGGACAGGTCGGGCACGAACGTGATAACTGCACACGCACATGGTTGGTGGCAGCGAATTCACGGCGCTGGTAAAGCAGACAAACATTGCGCGGCAATTCACCGATCACCGGGCAGTTGACGGTCATGTCCATCAAGCCGCCTTCAACGGCTTTTTGTATGGCCTTTAAATCGCCCTTGTAATTGCCGGTCAGCACTTGGCTTACAACCGTGGGGCTGTAACCAATCTTTTTCGCAGTGGGGCCGTTGCCTTGGCTGTCGCGGTGTTCCCGCAACACGGTCATCCAATCTTCAGACATAGGGGTATTCCTCATTCGTGTTGGGGTCATAGAACACAGTGCGTTCTTTCATCAGGTGCGGGGCTTGTGGGCCGGTGTTGCGTACCAGGCGATATCGGCGTGGCAACTTGCCCATTGGTGAGTTGATGCGGACGATGTAACCGGCTTTGGCCAATTGGCCGATGTAAGTGCGAATGCTCTGCAGATTTCTTTGCTCGGTAACGGCCAGCAATTCGGCGCAGGTGAACTCACGCAGAATTCTTGATGCCTGCCAGAGTGCACCGCGTTTATGCCCTTCGCCGATTACTCGTGAGGAACATGAGCGTCGAGCCGCGTTGATTTGTTTCGGCGTCATCAGGCCACCGACTTCAGCAACTTGCGTGGGCCGACCGACATCAGCATTTCGGTGCCTGCAGGCCATTCGGCAACACCGATCTTGTGGTGGCTGCGTGAGCGGGCGACCTGCTCGATACGGTTCAAGCCGATCACCACCAGGCGCACGATGCCGCCGGATTGCTGATGAAGTTGTTTCAGTAGATCGTCGCGCACTTCCACTTCGCACAATTCCTTGGCGAGCATGCGGGTGTCTTCAATGCTGCAGGGTGCAAATTCCACCCACTGGGCAATGCGGTTATAGAGCTGCGGGTGCGTGGTGATTTTCCGCTCGATGCCTTTCATGCCGATCAACACCACCGGCACGCTGGCCAAGTCGTGAACGTCACGCAGGGTTTCGACCAGCTGCTTGCGTTCAACCAGGTAGTCGGCTTCGTCGATAAACAATGGACGGTTGCTCAGTGCGAGCGAGCGGACAATATCTTCGA
>JAYWIC010000198.1:0-6798 GCA_043789195.1 Arenimonas sp.
TTGGGCACAGTGAAGTCGCATTGTCGGCGCGGCCTGGCGGCACTTCGTGAAGTATTAGTGGCACAGGAACAATGATGGAAAATGGAAATGAAAATTGCGTGGATATCCTGCTGGCAGCCAATGCCGGCTTGATTCCCGATCTTGCTCCACCGCCCGATGCATGCAAACGCATGCTGGCCGATATTTTGCATCGCGCCGTCGTTCCCGTAATGCAGGTCGTCAGGCAAAACGAGGGCGAATGGCATGATATACAGCCAGGTGTCAGCATCAAAATTCTGCGGGAAGATAAAATTGGGTGCAGCCAGACTACGCTCTGGCGTTTGCAGCCAGGCGCTAGGGTGCCGAGGCATCTACACAGCCAGGATGAAGAGTGTCTGGTGCTGGAAGGTTCTATCGTGCATGCCGATATTGAGTATTTTCCCGGCGACTATCTTTTGTCGCCAACCGGCATGACCCACGACTATTTCCTTGCCCCGCAGGGGGCCTTGTTTCTTATTCGCGGCGAAACCATTGGTAAATCCATGATGATTTAATTCGCTGGCGGCTTTACGTCACGCGGCCATCACAACTTCCATAGAAAAACTGCATCCGGGGCCATGCCTAGGTGCGTATGCTCCAGTGACGCAGGTTTTGCGTTTTACAAACTGGAATTACGATGTCGAAGATTATCATCCTGTGCGCTTCTCTTTTACTCTTCTCCAATGCCGTCATCGCGGCAACGTTCAACAAGCAAGATCCTCCGTTTAGGCAGCGTGGCGATATTCTTGTTGAAATAAAAGGTCGTGGTGTCTATACCTACGACGGCGACAAAGTCGCCAACCAAAGCGATTGCTTTGCCCAATGCCGTTTGCTTTGGCCGCCGATGTATGCCGACGATGAAGCAAAGCCAAAAGGCTCATTCACTATTCTTGTCCGTAAAGACGATGCCAAGCGCCAGTGGGCATTCAAAGGCAAACCACTTTACCGATGGGTATCGGATATAAAACGCGGTGATGCCGGCGGTGACGGTATAGCCGGCGTGTGGCGTCTCGTCCGGGTTTTTGCCAAACCGACATCGGCCGTGGCTCCGGAAAAAATCATCGAAAAGCCGACTGAAAAAAAGTAACGAATTAAACAATCCCAATACTTTCAGGAAGAATCATGTCAGTTAAAAAATTGAATCGTCATGCCCTGTGCGCCTTGCTGGCCAGCATGATGGCATCCAATACCCACGCCGCGATGCAGGAGGAAGCCGGGTCCGATACCAGCGGGAAACTATTGCTCACTGGCGGCGTGACCCAGCTTGAAGGTTCAGCCGGCGGCGGTTTGACACCTTGGGCAGTGATTGGCGGTTACGGTACCGAAGATGAAATCGGGGCCAACGCATTTTATACGCGTGTCAATACCGGTGCTTATCACCTGGACGATGCCGGTGTGATGTTTGGCTTTTATAATCGCGTCGAACTAAGTTTCGCGCAGCAACGTTTCAATACCGAGCAAGTCGGCGGATTGCTGGGGTTGGGCGACGGCTTTACCTTCAAACAAAACGTCCTAGGTTTGAAAGTCCGTGTAGCGGGTGATTTGGTGGTGGATTCCGATAGTCTGATGCCGCAAATTTCGGTAGGCCTGCAACACAAGAAAAACAACCAGTCCGCCGTGCTGGCTTTCATCGGAGCCGAGGATGATTCTGGCACCGATTTCTATGTGACGGCGACCAAGCTGTTTTTAGCCGATGGCATCTTGCTCAATGCAACCTTGCGTTTCACCAGGGCCAACCAAATCGGGATTCTGGGGTTTGGCGGTGACAAGAATGACAATTACAAACCGCAACTCGAATTATCCGCTGCGTATCTTTTAAACCGGAAATGGGCCATAGGTGCCGAGTACCGCATGAAGCCGAACAATCTGGGTATTGCAAAAGAGGATGACTGGTTCGACGTCTTCGTCGCTTATGCACCGAACAAACATGTTTCTTTTACCGTGGCGTATGCCGATCTTGGCAATATCGTCATCGAAGATAATCAACGCGGCGTTTATGCCAGCGTTCAAGTCGGATTCTAGGGAGTTATCATGAAAAACACTTTTCAATACGCCGGTTTTTTAACGTTGATGTTGCTGGCATTTCAGGCGCCACCGGTATTTGCTCAGGAAGCTGCCGCACAGCAGGACGAAATTCCGGCAGAAGAAGAAATTCCGGCCGATGAAGAAGAGGCTACTGAAGCTGGAGAGACGGCATCCGTTGCAACGGGCGACATGTCGAAAACCGCGCCTGCCTATCCGGAATTGCTGCCGGTGTTCAAGCAGTTTGGCGAAGAAGCCGGCTTGGTAAAACTGATGGATGTATTCATGGAAAAACTGCTTGCCGATCCACGCATGCGTCCGTTCTTTGAAAACACCGATCAGGCGAAAGTCAAAAAGCATCTGGTAGAGCAGTTCTGCGTCATTCTCGGCGGGCCATGCCAGTACACCGGCCGCGAAATGAAGTCGTCGCATGCAGCCCTGGGTATCGATCGTGCCAACTTCAACGCATTGGTGGAAGACTTGCAGTGGGCGATGGATAAGCAAAACATTCCGTTTCGTGCTCAAAATAAGTTATTGGCGAAATTGGCGCCGATGCATCGCGAGATTGAAACGAAATAAAAAAATGCAGGATGCACCCCCGAGGCGCACCCTAAGTACGAAAAATACCCTGATGTATCCAAAGCGTAGCAATCCACTTGCTGCCACTTGATACCGGCAAACCCGCATGCAAGGTACGTGCGTCTGGCGAGCCATCGGAATGCAAATTTTTGAATGCCAGAATCCGCCCCGTTTTCGGGGCGATTTTTTTGTCCAATTCAATGAACTGCGTTTCACCGCCATTTTCAACATCGTTTAAATACACGATGACCGTGCTATCACGTTGACCCGCGCCGCCATCTGCCAATGACGTAAACAGGCTTGGTGGCAAGTAGTCTCGATGTGGCCTGTATTGTTGGCCGTTTTGATAGCGAAGCAATTGCAAATATTCGGAATAGGCCGGGCTAGTGTTTACGACCGATGCCATGCGTCGCTGAATCAGCAGCAGGCTGATGTCTTCGAGCATCTCTTCGAACACCATGTCGAAGCTGGTTCGTAATTGCACTTGCAAACGCTCGCCATCCGGTGTCGCTGTCACCGAAGGATTCAGGTGTGGTCCGCCGAGATATTGAATCAGATGGCTTTCTTCCTGCGAGATAACATCGTCGGCGATGCCAATCCAGGGGCTATCGTTAATCACTTCAACGTTAATCGGCCAGGCATCATTCTGAAGTTGCGGCAGTGCTAGTTCCGGCAATGGCGGAAGTCCGTCGACTTGCGCCAGATGCGGGCTTGCCAGGGTCGTTGGCGGTTCAAGATTGAGCGAGGACTGCATCAACAAGGCATTTATCGCCGAGGCTCTCGGAATATTTTTTTCGCAACCGATTCCGAGGTACAAGCGGTGCATCAACAGCGCCAAGCTGACGATATCGCCACCACGTGATGCGTGTTCGAGGCACAAGGTACCCGTTTCTAGCAGCGATTCATCTGCAGAGCGCGACCAATGCAACGCGATCGAACGGAGTGCAGGCGGGTGTTTCAGTGCGGCGCTTTTTCTTAAACATTCGTTTGCGTATTGCCAGTCCAGGGCATTTCCGGGTTTTCCCAACTCAAGCATCGCCAATTGGTAAAAAGCGCCGCCATGCCCCAATTCCGCCGCTTGCTCGATAAGGCTTATTCCATGCACTCGGTCAGCAGGCTCGATTAATGCAAACAGATGCAAACAGCCAAGATTAAAGCTCGCAGCAGGATGTTGGGCCTTGGCGGCCGTCTCCAAAAATGGAATGGCTGCCGCCATATTGCCGTCTCCAAGCTGCACACGTGCCTGTAGCCACTGTTGTTCAATATTTGCGGGGACGGGATTCATAAGCGGAATTGTGGCCTCTAACGGCCCAATAACGCCAGCGGCCTCGGTTTGTGGGAAAATAGCGGTTCGTTCCTGCAGGCCAATGTCGTATGAGTACTCCCGCCAGCTCCTTGCCCTCCGCCGACTCGCAAACCGAACGCGGTCCCTTGCGTTTCGTGACGGCAGCCAGCCTGTTCGACGGACACGATGCCGCGATCAATATCATGCGCCGCCTGATTCAATCCCAGGGCGCCGAGGTGATTCATCTGGGCCATAACCGCAGCGTCGAAGACGTCGTTCGCGCCGCCTTGCAGGAAGATGCCGACGGCATTGCTTTGAGTTCATACCAGGGTGGCCACGTCGAATATTTTAAATACATGATCGACATGCTCAAAGAACGCGGCGCTTCGCATATCCGCGTGTTCGGCGGCGGTGGCGGCACGATTACGCCGGAAGAAATTCGCGAGTTGCAAGATTACGGCGTTGAACGCATCTATCACCCAAACGATGGCATGCAGATGGGGCTGGTGGCGATGATCGAAGATCTGGTCAGCCGCACGCGCGCACATCGCCTGTCGGTCGGCGAGGTCAACAAGATCGATATCGACGATGAAATCTCCATCGGCAAAATGCTGTCGGCGATAGAAGAAGGTGTTGTCAGCGAAACCGAACTGGCAAGTCTGCGTAAACAATGGACGCTTGCCAGCGGCAAGACGCCCGTGGTTGGTTTGACCGGCACCGGTGGCGCCGGCAAGTCGTCGGTGACCGATGAATTAATGAATCGCTTCCTGCAAAGTTTTCCGGAAATGCGCATTGCCGTTATTTCGGTCGATCCCACCCGTCGTAGAACCGGCGGCGCCTTGCTGGGTGACCGCATCCGGATGAACTCGTTGCGTTCGACGCGCGTTTTCATGCGCTCAATGGCAACCCGTCGCCAGCATGTCGCGACCAATATCGTGTTGAAAGATTGCGTGTTGTTCCTGCGCAGTCTGGGGTTTGATCTGGTGATGGTGGAAACTGCCGGTATCGGCCAGTCCGATTCGGAAATCGTCGATCTGGTGGATTTTCCGGTGTATGTCATGACCTCGGATTTCGGTGCACCTTCGCAACTCGAAAAAATCGACATGCTCGATTATGCCGAACTAGTGGTACTTAACAAATTCGATAAACGCGGTGCCGAAGATGCGCTGCGTGATGTCCGCAAGCAATGGAAACGTAACCGTGTAGCATTCGCCGTAAAAGACGAAGATGTGCCGGCGTACCCCACCATTGCTAGCCAGTTCAATGATCCGGGCGTGACCTGGATGTTCATGAATTTATGTCGTTTGATGCGTGAAAAATTATCGATTGACGGCTTGCGCTGCGATTTCAATCCGCAATTGGATACCTCTCTCAAAGAACCGCGTGCCACCGTATTAATTCCAGGTGCCCGAGCTCGCTACCTTGCCGAAATAGCCGAGCAGGGGCGGGGTATCAATAACTCAATTGAAAAGCAGGCCGAAGCGGCGGATCGCGCTCAAGCTTACTGGCAGAGCCTGCAGGATATCGGGGACGACAAGTTGCCGAAGATGCTCGATCTTTTTGATGCCGATGATGCACAAATGACAACTCGTTCCAGTGATCAAGCCAATGCCGATGAAGACCGCCGCACCGGTATTGATCGCCGAAAAGCGCTGTTCCAGTGGGAGAAAAAACGGCTTGGCGAGGTGGAGCAAAAGCCAGCCCAGAATATTGATCGCAGTCTGCTCACGCTGCGTCAGCGCTATAACGATGCCGTCAAGGCGCTAAGTGCCGACGCGATTAATTTATTACGTGAATGGCCATCACGCCTGAAATCGATCACCGATGAATTCACCGAATATCAGGTGCGGGGTAAATCGATTAAAGTCGAAAATTATCGCGAATCGCTTTCGCACCAGAAGATTCCCAAGATCGCCGCGCCAACTTACAAAAGCTGGGGCGAGTTACTGACTTTCCTGATGAAGGAAAATCTGCCCGGTGCCTATCCCTACACCGGTGGCGTGTATCCGTATCGTCGCGTCGGTGAAGACCCCATTCGTATGTTTGCCGGTGAAGGCACACCCGAACGCACCAATCGCCGCTTCCATTATTTGAGTGTCGGTCAACCGGCAGCGCGTTTGTCGACCGCGTTCGACTCGGTCACTTTGTATGGTGAAGACCCGGCGGTTCGTCCGGATATTTTCGGCAAGATCGGAAACTCGGGTGTCAGTATTGCCACGCTCGATGACATGAAAAAACTGTATTCCGGTTTTGATTTGTGTTCGCCGACGACATCGGTCTCGATGACGATCAACGGCCCGGCGCCGATGATTCTCGCCATGTTCATGAACACGGCGGTGGATCAGCAGATTGAAAAATATCTGCGTGCCGATCCGGCGCGCTGGAGCAAAGCACAGGAAGACATCAAGAAATTCTTCAAGGGCAAGAAGAAACCGCAATATTTCGGCGAACTGCCACCGACCAATGATGGTCTGGGTTTGGCCTTGCTCGGCATTTCCGGCGATCAACTGGTCGATGCGGAAACCTATGCCCGCATCCGCGCCGAAACCCTGTCGACCGTTCGCGGCACCGTGCAAGCCGATATCCTGAAAGAAGACCAGGCACAAAACACCTGCATCTTCAGTACCGAATTCGCCTTGCGCATGATGGGCGATATCCAGCAATTCTTTGTCGATAACAATGTGCGCAATTTCTATTCGGTCTCGATTTCTGGTTATCACATTGCCGAAGCTGGCGCGAATCCGATTTCGCAATTAGCTTTCACCTTGAGTAACGGTTTTACCATCGTCGAATATTATTTGGCGCGTGGCATGAAAGTGGACGATTTCGCACCAAACTTGAGCTTCTTCTTCAGCAACGGCATGGACCCGGAATACACCGTGCTGGGCCGCGTG
>JAYWIC010000199.1:0-27710 GCA_043789195.1 Arenimonas sp.
AGGGTAAGACCGCACCATATTGCGTGGTCGCGCCAAGCGCGGACATCACCATTTGCTGCTGTGCCGGGTCCATGTCTCCGACGGCAATCCCCGCTGCCATTTGACCCATCTGAACCAGCTTTTGTTGTGCCATGCGTTGCGAGCCATGACGCAGCAAGGCATGGGCAATTTCATGTCCCATGACAACGGCCATCGCATCATTATTCTGGGCCACTGGGATCAAACCGGTGTACACCGCCATCTTTCCGCCGGGCAAACAGAATGCATTCGCCTGCGGCGATTCCAGCACGGCGACACTCCATTCAAATGTCTCAGCCAGTTTCGGAGACGCCATATTATTTTCGGCGGCCAAATCCGCTTCAACACTGCTGGCGACATTCACCAAGCGTTTGGCAATGTCGGTTATTGCAATCGCATTGGGATGATTGTCGGGCAAGGGCTTTTCTTCGCTGAGTACTTGCCGGAATGCTTCCAGGCCCATCTGTGCTTCCTGATCGGTCGTAGCCCCGTAATGCGCCTTTTCTCCAGTGAACGGATCAGGCTCGGAATTGCCAAACCATGACCAGGCGGCATAGCCGGCAAACAACAGGATCACCCACCACTTTATCCCACCGCCGCGACGCCCGGGAGATTGCTGCTTACCAAATGCATTTTGCTGCATGTTCAAAGCCTCGTTCAGAGTGCTCTCACGACGCGAAAGCCAATACGTGCATTATGCGTTTTTATGAGAGTGGAAGCGCGAAACCCGATACTGGCTTCGTTCAGGGAACTGGCCCATGAAGCACCGCGAGTGACACCCATCGTACATCCGGGATTCACCCACGCCGTACCATCTGTCGGTGCTCGTTGATAACTATCATGCCAACAGTCTTCTACCCACTCCTCGACATTTCCGCTAATGTCGTATGTGCCCCAGGGCTCCTCGGGGAAAATGCTGACAGGAGCCGCACCCCAATGAAAATCGCGATACCCGGCAATGGCATTTCCCCAGCTACGACTTTGCGTGGATTTATCACCCGCTCCGGCAAGATTGGCGACTACTTTTTTAGGTGCTTCATTTCCCCACGGATAAATTGTGTCGCGGTCTGCACGTAACACGTATTCAAATTCCGCTTCACTGGGTAATCGGTAGCGCTGACCTGTTTTCACCGAAAGCCACTTTGCGTAAGCCTTGGCGTCCTGCAAATTGACATGCACAACAGGCAAGTCATCTTTGGCAAGCCGGCCAAGATGATCATGTCGCCAATCCACATTGTCCCGTTTGGTCATGCTGCCGCCCTTTTCATCAAAGACCAAAGACCATCCACGCGAATCCGCCCGGGTTTGATGAGCGGAACTTTCGATAAATTGGCGAAACTGGGCAACCGTAATTTCATGCCTGGCGATGGCAAAGCCACGACCGAATGTCACCGGGTGTCGTGGCAACTGTGCCGGTGGGGCAGACACTGTGTTTACATGCGCTCCCATCTCGAATTGACCGTAGCGAATGACGATCATCTCGGGCGCCGGCGTACTCATTGCCCAAGCATCACTGAAAACCTGGCGGGCCTTGTAGCGTCCGTAATGCACGACGTCATCGATTCTGGTCGCCAAAGCGATAACTTCTGGATGAGTCGCAGATATTTGCTTTGCCTGACCAAGATATTGCTTGGCAGGCTTAATGCGCAGCCCATCCAGCGCCAAGTTTGCCAACACGGTTTTTTCACGTATTGCCTGATTCAAACGACCGTAAACGTGATCTGAAATCAATTGATACGCAGGATTGCTCGCATCGATGGACTCCGCCTGCTTGAGCGCAATCAATGCAGCATCGAATTTTGACTGCTTTACCAGATTTAATGCCGCACGCTCTCGCTGTGAACGCAATCGATCTATCGCCCACTGCGCTGGCATAAAGTCTGGAAATACTTCCAGCGCTTTGCGATAAGCGGCAACGGCATGGTTTTCGTGATTGCCATTTCCCGCTTTATCTGTCGCAAGAATTATGTTTGCTTCCTCGAAGGCAAGCGCTTTTCGAAACCATATCTCTGCCTGTTTTGACTGTTCAAGTTCAGCAGCCAAATTCGACATTTCAGGCTGCTCACCCAAGCCAGATATCAAATTCTGTAGTAGCCGCGACGCTTCATTCAATTTTCCTTCACGAACGGCTTGCCTGGTAATGGCAATCATTGATGCAACTGTTTTATCGAGCCCCGCTTTCGCTTTGACGTGATTCGCATCGAAACGCAAAATCGCCAAATACCACTCGAATGCTCCGGATTCGTCTGCAGTGCCTCTTTCATATTTTCCGGCCGTAAACGCAGCCTCTGCCTTGAGAAGCGCATCTGATAAATTTTCGATCGAAACCATCGGCAATGCAAAATCGGGATTTGCCAATGTTTCCATGGCAGCCGATTCTGACACTGCGTTAACCGGCGCGTTTTCAACTGGAACGGCGACTTTTTGAGCCCCCTGCTCGGCCGGTTGGCAACCGGCGACGAATAGGCAAAATGCGGCAACACTTGGTATTGGCAAGAATTTAAGCATTCGCGATTTTCGTTTTGGCCTGGTGGATTGAATTTTAGGAAGCACGCGATGCGAAGGTAGGCTAATCTGATAACACACGCAACCGCAGGATACCGATGAACCACTGGATAGAGACGCCCGAGAGCCTGAAATCATCACTTGCCGCTTGGGCGGAACACAAAATCGTCGCACTCGATACGGAATTTGTCCGTGAGAAAACCTATTACCCCCAGCTCGCACTCGTGCAGCTCGGCGTACCGGGCGAGATTTTACTGATTGACCCGCTGGTCCCGGGAATGGCGGAGGAATTAAAGCCCCTGCTGCTCGATTCTGGCATTCGTAAAATAATCCACAGCCCAAGCGAGGACCTGCAAGCCTTTGCGCGCGGTGTGGGGGCTGTTCCAGTCAATATTTTCGATACGCAGGCAGCCGCTGCACTCAGTGGTATGGGCGCGGGATTGGGTTACCAGAAACTGGTAGAGCTGATCACCGGCCACGCACTCGAAAAGGGCGAAACCCGTTCGGATTGGCTCAAACGCCCATTGACCGATTCACAATGTCGCTATGCTGCCGATGATGTTCATTACCTGCATGAAGTCCACGATGTTTTATCGGAAAAATTAATCGCGCTAAACCGATTACATTGGCTCGAGGCCGATGGCGAACGTGCCGTGCGCAACGCCAACAATGACGTAGACGACCCATTTCCGCATTTGAGTCTGAGTCGCGCGCAAGGATTGGATCAACAAGCGCAGGCCATGCTCTGCCGAATTCTTAAATGGCGCGATGCAAAAGCGCGCAGCAGTGATAAACCGAAAAGCTGGATTCTCGATAACGAACTGGCCGCCTTTCTTGCGCGCAACGCACCAACTCAATACAACGCCTTAATTGCCATTCTCGACCGCAGTCCGAAAGCACCCCGTAAATTCCGCAGTGAACTTTGGGAAGAACTCACGCGTCCGTTACTCGAGACTGAACTTGCCATTCCGCCCATCAAGAATGTCGACAATATCGACAAGCAAAAACTGCGCGCCATGCAGGAAGCCGTCGCGCAGCATGCCGGTAGCTTGAATATTCCGGAAGGCATGCTGGCATCCCGAAAACATCTGGAAGTACTGATGGAAGGCCAATGGCCGATGGCTCTTGAAGGCTGGCGTCGTGATCAACTGGAAACCGTACTCGGGCCCCTCATACCCGTTTCCTAGGAATTGCCGATGGACAAAAATCTCGTATTCCTGCCCGTACTCGTCCAGATCTTGCTGACAATCATGGTTTTTGTTGCTCTGGGAATCGTCAAATCAAGAGCGGTCAAACTTGGGCAGGTAGATCTGGAAAAGCGTGCATTGCATCCAGATGCCTGGCCCGATTCCGTGTTGAAATTTTCCAACAACATCAACAACCAATTCGAAACACCGGTGCTGTTCTACGCACTGACAACGATGCTCTGGGCATTGAATGCCGTGGATATTTTCGCTTTGTCATTTGCTTGGGGATTTGTCATTACCCGTATTGTCCATGCCTACATCCATACCGGATCGAATTACGTCCCGGCAAGACGCATGGTATTTACCGTCGGCTGTGTTTTTTTGCTTTTACTGACGCTACTGGGATTCGAGTCAGTGATTGCGCCGTTACTATAAAATCTCGCTCACACAGGATCGGTAATGTACGAACAAACTTCAAGAATCACACTGCTGGCAATAAAATACATTCTTCCGGAACGGCAATGGAATCGGAAGTAGCAAGTGCAGTGAAAACAACGCAAATTTCCAGCTACTCGACGATTTCCGGCTAAGTTTGGCGCCGCAATCGGCACAGGCGCCTTCCTGTCTTAATGTCTCGTCGGCATCGAGAAATTGTCCCGAATCGATATCGGCAATGATTGCACGAGCCTCTGACACAAACTCGCGGGGCACCAAGATGCGCACACCGCCCAAGGCCTGTGCATACATCCAGTCGGCAGCCACCAGATGGCGGTTGCCGAGTATTGCCGGAATACCTTCCACCTCAAGTCGCCCGCGCACAATATCTGCCTGAATGACATCGATGAAGCCGTCAATCACCACCCAGTCATGCGAGTGTAATTCGCTCAATCCTCGCAACCCTGCAAACGAATCTTCTGGCCCGGCTGCAGCCTATAATTGGGGCCGCGTAATTTGTTCGCCTTCGCTACTTCGGTCAGGTCACAATTGTGTTCTTTCACGATAGCCAGCAAGTTGTCGCCTTTGCGAACCTTGTACTGTTTGACTTTGGCTTCGGATTTTTTCTTGCTGGATTTTTTCGAAGGCTCGGCGGGTGTTGCCGCCGCGACTTGCTCAGCCAAACTCGGATTGGTAACCGAAGCGCTATTCACCAGCGGATTCATGCTAGCGTTTCCGCTGATGCCGGCAATGGAATTGGGCTGCAGCACTGGCGAGAATTCCTTGTTTGCCCGCATCAATTCCGCAGCAAGCTCCGCACGCGGACCCTGTATACAATGATCACGATAGGAAGCAGTCAATTTTTTTGGCGCACGCAATACCGTGCCTGCAGGGATGTAAGCCTCCACGTCATAGCGTGGATTCAAGTTGCGCAGCACGCGAAACCAACCGTCTCGGTTATCGGTATTGCCGAGACAAATGGTCAGCTCATTAATTGAAGCACCGCGTGCCAAGGTAAAAAAATCCGGTGTGACGTCGATTTTTGGAAATACCAGGCCATATTTTTTTGGGTGCAGGAAAATCCATGCCGCAGCAATTACTTTCGGCACGTAGTCGCGGGTTTCCGCCGGCCATTGGTTATAAACTTCCGGTGCCCAGAAACTTCTGCCACCGGTTTGATTGTAAATTCGCAGAGCACGGCCTTCACCACCGTTGTAGGCGGCGATAGTCATTTCCAGATTGCGATTCAATTCCGAAAAACGTTCATTGATGTAGCGTGCATTTGCACGCGCTGAATGCTCCGGATCAAAACGGGTATCGAAACCGGTGCCGTCGCGGCCTAGTCCAAAACGGGTACCTGTGGCATACATAAACTGCAGTGGCCCGCTCGCACCTGCGCGCGAAATTGAATGCACGCGGCCACCGGATTCTTTCGCCATGATGCCGAACAACAGAGCTTCGGGTAGTCCGGCTTTTTCATATTCCGGTGACATCAGGTAACGCATGTACTGGTAGTTTTCCCAGGAATCAATCAGGAATGAACGCTGCTGGGTCAGCCAGTCGCGAATGGCGGCCTGAATCGGCTCGTTCATTTCTACCATGCGCTCAAGACTGCGACCGTTGTCGAGCAGCCCCATGGATTTCTGTGCTTCGGCCGATTGCGACAAGATAGGCGAACCTTCAGTGGCAAGACCGGGCTCCGTTTCCAGTTGCCCCAGGTCGTGCGCTTTCAACAAGCCTTCGTAAACGGTAATGACTTTGGTGACTTCGCAACCTTTGGTTTTGAAGCATTTGGTGGCGATGTCTTCTATATCTTCGAGCGCCTTGTTCATTTGCGCCATGCCGTTATTGTCGCCATTGGCCAGTATTATTTGCGCCTGCCGATAACGCTCGCTGGCCTGTGCCATTTGCGTATACACGGGAGCAAATTTATCCGGCTTTGCTGCTGCTGAAACATACGGTGCCGGCAATGCAAGCAAGACGGCTAAAACAAGACGCGAATTGATCATGAAAACTCCTTGAATCACTAATGTGCAGGGTATCGGCTGGAGCACTGAACTACAAGGTTTAACAATTATCCTATTGGCTCTAGAATCGATGCTTCACAGGAGAACCCAATGAACGAAATTCTGATTGGCAAAGGCGACATTCCGGTTCATCTGCTCGCAAAATACGGCAACCGGCATGGCTTGATCGCCGGTGCCACCGGAACCGGTAAATCAGTCTCGCTAATGGTATTGGCAGAGGGCTTCTCGAGGCTGGGAGTTCCCGTCTTCATGGCCGATGTGAAAGGCGATGTCAGTGGACTGGCAATGCCGGGAACAACAAACGAAAAAATAACAGCACGTGTTCAGCAAATCGGCATCGAAGGCTATGTCAACGAAGCCAGTCCCACGGTTTTTTGGGATTTGTATGGCAAGAAAGGCCACCCTATCCGGACCACCGTCTCGGAATTCGGCCCCAACCTGTTCAATCGAATTCTGGAATTGAATGAAACCCAGAGCGGCGTACTGGATATTGCGTTCAAACTGGCCGATGACGAAGGCCTGTTGCTGCTGGATTTGAATGATTTGCGTGCCTTGCTGAATTTTGTCTCGGAAAATAAAACTGAAATATCGAGAAAATACGGATTGGTCAGCCCGGCATCGGTGGCGGCGATTCAACGCGCCCTGCTCCGTCTCGAACAGGAAGGCGGCGAAGAATTTTTCGGTGAGCCCGCGCTGGATCTGAATGATTTGATGCGGCAAGACATGAATGGCCGCGGCATCATTAACTTGCTTACGGCCGATCAACTCATTCTGAAACCTCGGCTGTATTCGAGTTTCCTGCTGTGGTTGTTGTCGGAATTATTCGAAAACCTGCCGGAAATGGGTGATCTGGATAAACCAAAGCTGGTCTTCATTTTTGATGAAGCACATTTATTGTTCGAAGATTGCCCGCCTGCCCTGCAGCAACGTGTCGAACAAGTGGTCCGGCTAATTCGTTCAAAAGGCGTTGGTGTTTATTTCTGTTCGCAAAATCCGGACGACGTACCCGACGATATTCTCGGCCAGCTGGGCAATCGCATTCAGCATGCTTTGCGTGCGTACACACCGCGTGACCAGAAAGCGGTTAGGACGGCGGCTGAAACTTTCGTGCAAAACCCGAAACTTGATGTTGCAAAAGTGATTTCGGAATTGGCCGTCGGCGAAGCACTGGTTTCCACGCTGCAGGAAAAAGGCATTCCTTCGCCGGTTGAGCGTGCCTATATTTGTCCACCGCGTTGTCGCATGGGTGCGATTACCGATGAAGAACGCGCCACGGTGCGCGCCCGCAGTCCCGTCGGCACCAAATACGACACGGCAATTGATCGCGAATCGGCCTATGAAGTATTGAACAAGGCCGTACAAGGCGAACCTGCTACTCAAGAAAAAATAGGCAGCAAGGCTAAAGAACCGGCTGCAGTGCCAGCGCCCAAAGAAGAGCCCCCTTCGAAACTCAACGAATTTTTGTGGGGCACGAAGCGCCGCCAAGGCGCCGTCGAAGCAGCGGCGAAATCGGCCACACGAACTGTCGCCAACGGCCTTGGCAGGCAATTGCTGCGTGGGTTGCTGGGCGGTCTTTTGGGCGGCAAGCGACGTTAACCATGGCGGCAAATTTACATCCCAAATCCAGACAAAAAATTGCGCCTTGGCATACGCAACTCGGTGCCTTTTTCCTGTACCCGCTTCGCCCTGCCGTGTTACCTGCCCTGGTCCTGCTGACTTTTTGTAGCATGATTGCCGGCTATTTGTCGGTACTGGGCATGTTCATCGCGATCGCGGCAACCCTGACTGCCTACAAATTCGCTTTTGAAATCCTCAGTCACCATTCCCATGGCTGGGAGGAACCACCCGAAGCCATGATGACAGTCAATAATGGCCTGGTTTTTCGATACCTCATTGTACTGATGGTAGTTGGCGCGTTTTATTGGGTGATCGACCATTATTTCGGGTCCACGGCCGGCTTTGTCGTTTTGGCGATCTTCTGTTTGATACAGCCGGGATACACCATGGTGGCGGTCATCGATGGCAGTACATTGTCGGCCATCAACCCGGTCCAATGGCTGCGCCTGATGCGGGTCCTCGGTAACGGCTATTTCCTGCTGGCAATTCTCTTATTTAGTGCACAGCTACTCGAAACCTGGCTTACCCAACATGTCTTTTCATTCATGCCCAACATCATTGCAACGGCTATCGTAAAAACATTCGGGCTATGGGTCTTGTTTACCAGTGCTTACTGGATGGGTTACCTGATTTATCAATATCACCGCGAGCTCGGTTTCGAGCCAGAAGCCCACGGCGATCAAGCGATACGCGGGCTGGACCAC
Organism: Arenimonas sp.; assembly: GCA_043789195.1. Lineage (GTDB taxonomy): Bacteria > Pseudomonadota > Gammaproteobacteria > Xanthomonadales > Xanthomonadaceae > Arenimonas. The sequence continues at coordinate 8,494 of JAYWIC010000199.1, forward strand.
GACGGCATGCTGATTCAGGCAATTGATGTCGCCATGGCGAACCAGCAGTACGATGAATGCATTGAAAAAATGAAATATGAATCACGCGAGCGCGTGCCGGGCATCGCCTTGCATGCAAAATTTCGTGAATTGCTGATGAAAAAAGGCGATGCCGCTGAAATACGGCAACATGCGCAAACCTTTTTGCATCAATTGCTGACCGAAAAAAACATGCCGCGCGCATTGGCACTGGCCATACAGCAATTCAATATCGATCCGGATTTTTTTCCGCTGGATGGCGAAACAGCTGACCCACTCGTCAAGGAAGCACGCCGTGTGGGGCAAGCCGGCTTGGAGAAGAAACTGCTGATTCGTTTGTTGGAAAAATTTCCCGATGAAACAATTACCGGTGACTGGGCCATCAGGCTGAGCGAAGTGCTGGTGCAGGCAGGTGAAGCGAACACGCAGGCACTCGCGCTTCTGGATTCGGCATCGGCAACCACGCGCAGCGAAAACCAGAGGCAGCGCCTGCAATCTGCCAGAGATGCCATTAAGGCTGTCTGAGCATGTCACGTTATCGCCCGCCGACGGCCGCTTCAACGGCCCTGATTACCCGCGAAGGATTCGAGCGACTTCGCGATGAGTTGAATTTTCTTTGGAAAGAAAAACGGCCCGAAGTCGTGAAAGCATTATCCGCAGCCGCTGCCGAAGGTGACCGATCGGAAAATGCCGAGTACACCTATCGAAAAAAACAGCTGGGCGAAATTGATCGCCGCGTTCGCTATCTCAGCAAGCGGCTGGAAGTATTGAAAGTCGTTGAAAATGCTCCCAGTGATCCGGATGCCATTTATTTTGGCGCTTGGCTTGAATTGGAGCACACACAAACCGGCGAAACGTTTCGCTACCGAATTGTTGGCCCCGATGAAACTGATGCCAAGGCCGGCTTTATCAGCATCGATTCTCCACTGGCACGAGCCGCGTTAAAAAAACGGGCAGATGACGAGATTGAGGCGATGCTGCCTGGCGGACTCACGAAATTCTATATACTAAAAGTGCAATATTTAGCGTCATGAATTTGCATCTCTGTGGGAGCTGGTTTACCGGCGATTAGATCTCACAGACAACGCAGTTCTGAACCATCAATCGCCGGTAAACCAGCTCCCACAAAATGCAGTGCATGCCAACTTTAGGTGTGCATTGCCCATCCTGCAATTTATTGCTTTAGCGATAATTACCGACACTGTCTTTCTGGTCGCGAGTGAAGCTGCCGGCATAATTGGCACCACTACATTGTCCCTTACGAACCACACTGACCTTGTTGGCGGAAAAGCTTAATCGCAGTGAACATAAATCCAGTGCATTTTTTGCACCTTCCGATAAGCTCACATTGATCTGCATACTGCCGATGGGAACTTCCAACGTGGCATTGCCCGATGTGCGTACGATATTCATATCGTTTTTCAAGGCCATCACGCCCACGCGTTCCGATGTATCCAGATACACCACCAGCTTGTCGCCATTGGCTTTAGTGTAAACACCCGTCAATGGGTAAGCCGGACTGCTGAGATGACGATTCCGCTTGCGATAACGTTCTTTGAGTTGCTTCATAGCCGCCATTTTGTCCGTCTGCCCTTGGTACTCGCTGTTCACATCAAGCAGCCAGGCACGCTGGTCATTCAACACATACTCGCGCGCGGCACCACTCCATTGTTCGCGAGCCGTTTTAAAGGCGACATTCAATTTTTCGTCCATCAGCGACAAGGCTGAATCACTGCAAATTGCTTTTTCGGCGGGTGATTTTGCCAGCCTGCAATCAAAGCTCGCCGCCTGGATTTGGGGCGCCGTGGACAAAAGCAACGCAAGTAAAATCAAACGATGATATTTCATGACAACCTCTTGAGAGCTTTAGGTGACCAGTGCTTTTTTCTTTGCTGACAAAGGTGAGAAACAAGCTGCCGTTCTTACAAACCCGGCACTGTCGACCGCCGAATGCCAGCCGGGAATACCGCATAAAGGCAGGGTACGCAGTTCACTATTGGCTAGCAAACAATTTCCCGAGTGTATGTCATCAGCCAACGTATCAGAGCCCGATGAAAAATCAGTTTGCTCATCAAGCACGATGCATTTGGCCACCAGCAAGGTCTCGGTGACCAACGCGTGATCCAGCAAAGCATGACCGAATACCGCAACCCTAGCCCTTCCCGAACGCCAAGCATCGGCATGCTCGATAAACAAACCATGCCAATCGTGTCGCTTCCAGCATTCCAACATATCGGCAGGCATGGCAACCAATGCACCAGCCTCATCGAATAGCGTCATGGCACATTGTCCGGGCGTTCTGGTTTTCAGACCATGCAGCCCTACGTCGCGCCACTGCCGGGCATTTAAGGCGGATTTTATTCGCGGGTATTTCAACCACATCATGGCATTGAATAAATCATGCCAGTTGTTTTCACGGGTCGCGATCTGACCACACTGGTAAATTCGCTGTTCGTAATGCATACCGTCAAGTACCAGCTCGGCAGTCTGCTTCTCGAAAACCAGATCCATGCCGGTGTAGGCATGTATTAATTTTTCTTCTCGCGAATTCAGTGATTCAACGGGCGGCCAGTGCTCGCTTTCCGCCCAGAAAAGAGACTCGATAACATCTCGAAAAACCGGGTGTTTGAAAATACTCTTTTTGACATTTTCGCGAGCTGGAGAAACAAAAACACGCTTGGGCTTGACGACAGTCTTCATTTCGCAAATCAGTTTTCAACCAGACCAAACAGATCGTGCTCGTCGCTACCCATAATCGTGACATCGACAAATTGGCCCACTTTCAGGCCGGCTTCTTCGCCATTTTGAATTTGCACCAGACCATCGATTTCAGGTGCGTCTGCCATCGAGCGTCCTATTGCCAATTCGCCGTCGAGCGAATCGATCAAAACTTTCTGAACGCTACCGACTTTACGTTCGAGTTTTTCGGTGCTGATTTCCGCCTGCAATTCCATGAAACGCGCAAGACGTTCCTGTTTGACTTCTTCCGGCACGGCACCGGGCAAGTCATTCGCTTTCGCGCCTGCCACCGGTGAGTAGGCAAACGCACCCACACGGTCGAGTTCGGCTTCATCGATAAAGTCGAGCAGCTCTTCGAACTCTTCCTCGGTTTCACCGGGGAAGCCGACGATGAACGTGCTGCGCAGCGTGATATCCGGACAAATCTTGCGCCAAGCCTGGATGCGCTCGAGATTTTTCTCGGCGGCTGCAGGGCGTTTCATCAATTTGAGAATGCGTTGATTGGCGTGCTGCAGAGGAATATCGAGATACGGCAATACTTTGCCTTCGGCCATCAAGGGAATAATGTCATCGACATGCGGATACGGGTAAACGTAATGCAGCCGCGACCATACGCCCAGTTCCGACAAGCCGCTGCATAGATCTTTCATGCGGGTCTGGTATTTTTTGTCACGCCAGATGGCTTCGGCATATTTGGTATCAACACCGTAAGCACTCGTGTCCTGCGAGATCACCAGTAATTCCTTGACGCCGCCCATCACGAGTTTTTCGGCTTCGCGCAGCACTTCATCAATCGGACGCGATACCAGGTCGCCACGCATCGAGGGAATAATGCAGAAACTGCAGCGGTGATTGCAGCCCTCGGAAATTTTCAAATAGGCATAATGTTTGGGGGTTAATTTAATGCCTTGTGGCGGCACTAAATCGAGATACGGGTCGTGTTTTGGCGGCAGGCTGGCATGGACGGCATTCATCACCGTTGCATAATCCTGCGGGCCCGAAATCGACAGCACACCAGGATGCGCTTCGCGAATGAGATCGGCCCGTTTACCAAGACAGCCGGTCACAATGACCTTGCCATTCTCGGCCATGGCTTCACCGATGGCATCCAGCGATTCGGCTACGGCCGAGTCGATAAAGCCGCAGGTATTCACCACCACGACATCGGCATCGTTGTAGGTCGGCACGATGTCGTAACCCTCAACCTTCAATTGTGTGATGATGCGCTCAGAATCGACTAAAGCCTTGGGGCAGCCCAGGCTGACAAAGCCGACTTTTGGTTGTGTGGTGGACATAAATGGTCGCCAGAATGAACTCTGTGCAATTATACTGTCTATACGGGGCCCCCGACCTCACGATTTCTATCCGGAATGTTATAGAACGCACGATAATGGGGAGTGTTTCATGGGGCATCATGTCAGCATCAGCACCTTACATGGCACGATTGGTGGCTGGCGCGCCGACCCTTCAATTCCCGCCAAAGGCGCGGTGATTGTCGTTCAGGAAATCTTCGGCCTCAATTCCCATATTCGTTCCGTCGTCGAAAATTTTGCCCAACACGGCTTTATCGCCATTGCGCCCGCCCTATTTGACCTAATCGAACATGACATCGAACTGGGTTACACCGATGCCGATGTAGAACGTGGTCGCGAATTACGGGATCAACTTGGCATGGATCGGGCACTTGATTGCGTGCGCGCCGCCATGGAAGAAGTAGAAGCCGAAGGCTTTGTCGGTGTTGTTGGCTATTGCTGGGGTGGCACGGTTGCCTACCTGACCTGTGCCCGCCTCGGATTGCCGGCTGTGAGTTATTACGGCGGCGCCACGGTTCCTCATCTGGACGAAAAACCCAGCAGCGCCTTAATGCTGCACTTTGGCGAAAACGACCCGCTGATTTCCGCCGATGATGTCGCCAAACATCGCGATGCACTGCCCGACGCCCAAATTAACGTCTGGCCTGCAGGTCACGGTTTTAATTGCGACCAACGCGCTGATTACAATCCAACCGTTGCTGCCGAGGCCTTGCAGCGGACGTTGCAGTTCCTAGAAACGCATCTGGAATAACCGGATTCACGCATTGAGATGAATCCCGAATTTGATCTTGATGGAAGGCTTGAAACCGATTCCGTGTTTATTGCCAATGGTCCGCTATCACAGTTTCGTCTGATGAACGATGCCCGCTATCCGTGGCTGGTATTGGTACCCAGAGTGGCATTTGCCAGCGAATGGATCGACCTGCCGGTCCTGCAACAACAAATTCTACTATCCGAAACAAATCTCGCTGGAAAAATACTACGAGAACATTTCTCCTGCGAAAAAATCAATATCGGAGCACTGGGCAATATCGTCCGCCAGTTGCACGTGCACGTGATTGCCCGAACTTCGCAGGATGAAGCATGGCCGGGGCCGGTTTGGGGGCAAGGCCAGCTAAGGCCCTATCCGGGCAATGCTTTGGATGCATTAGTCGAAAAATTGATGTCGTCGTTTGATTCCTGACAGCCCAACAGACCATCAATAAAAAAACGCCGCAATACGGCGTTTTTTATTGATGGTCTGTCCTGTGTTTATTTTATGTCGTCAGGACGACTTTTGTTCCGGCAAACCTGTCATGAAGGCATTGGCGTTGATCGCCGAAGAAAATAAAAATAGCATTCACAAAACCGAATATCCCGCCTATCACCGGTATTTGGCCGATAGCATGGATAGTGAGGTAACGCATCAATATCAATTTGACGAATTCAGGTTTTTCATTATCCAGCGTGACGATTTTGGTGCCCAATATTTTCTTGCCGATGGTTTGTCCGCTTGCATTCAAGAAATAACCCTGAACCAGCAGGAAAACAACAAACCCAATTGCGCCAATCTTCAGGTTGTCCAGCAATCCAGGTTGTACACCCGCCATGATGCTACTGATGTAGCCGGTAGCAAACATTAATGGAACGATCAACAAAAGCATTATCAATCCGTCAATTAATGCACCAAAAAAACGCAACGCGAACGAGGCCAGCTCCGGGCCATCGGATGGCATTTCGGTAATCGGCGTATTCGGACTGGCGTACGGATTCGAATTTTGATCCTGCATTTCATACTCCCATGTTGATTATGATTTATTTACTGAATGCACGTGGGCGCACCACTTGCATCATGTTTTCGGCAACGTCACACCAGTTTGCCCCTGATATTTACCACCACGGTCTTTGTAGCTGGTTTCGCAGACTTCATCGGACTGGAAGAACAGCATCTGCGCGACACCTTCACCTGCGTAGATCTTGGCGGGAAGTGGCGTGGTGTTGGAGAATTCCAGTGTTACATGGCCTTCCCATTCTGGTTCGAGCGGCGTGACATTGACGATGATGCCGCAACGCGCGTAAGTGCTTTTGCCAAGACATACGACGAGCGTGTCGCGCGGTATGCGGAAAAATTCCATGGTACGCGCCAAGGCAAAACTATTTGGTGGAATGATGCAGACATCCGACACCACGTCGACGAAACTGCTTGGGTCGAAGGCTTTCGGGTCAACGATGGTCGAGTTTATATTGGTGAAAATCTTGAATTCGCGGGCACAACGAACGTCATAACCATAGCTGGACGTTCCGTAGGAAACTATTCGATGGCCATCGGCACCATGTTTTACCTGGCCGGGTTCAAACGGTTCAATCATGCCGTGTTGCTCGGACATACGGCGAATCCACTTGTCAGACTTGATGCTCATAACTACTCACTATAGGAAAATTTTTATCTATCGCTATTCGGCCAAAGCAGCCATACCACACACAGATTGATAGCCATGACGGTTAATGTAGTCCAGCCAGGGCTTTTAATAAAATAATACAACTCGACCGGTACATACATGCCCGATGAAACCAGGCCCAACCAGCGCGCCCAGGCTCTTGTGAACCATAGGCCATAGGCTTCAACAAAGCGCAACATGGCATACGCAGCCGCAAATGCCATCAACAAGCCATGTCGCGTATCAGCTGCATGCAGAAGCTCGATAAGCCTGTGCGGTGCACCCAGATTTTCGTTCAAGTCGAGCATTCGCATCAATGCTTGACCGCCGTGCTCCAGCACATGACTTTGTGCGCGGACAATTCCCAACCCGACGGACAAGATCACGACACCCTTAATGATGTCGATGATCGAAACAATACGAAGCCGCTTTCGGGCATCAAGAGTAAGCGACATCAGCGACTGGCTCCCGCGTTAAACCATCGGTAATGCCCGACGATTTTCCAGGAGAACAACACATCTTCTTCCTGCGTGCCCTGGCCGATATTGTGAATCACCAAGGGGCGACTGCCGAATATGCTTTTCTTGTCGGAAATGATGCCGATATGCGCAAGTCCGTTATCGAGACGCCAGCTGACAATGTCGCCTGACTTGAAGCTATCGGAGACTTGGGGAAGATTCAGAGCTTTGCCCTGGCGCTTGAAAAACACTTCAAGATTCGGCACCCGGCGATGATCGATATTGGTGTCCGGTTTTTTCAGACCCCAAATTTTCGGATAGGCAGAAAAATGGGCGCGCATATCCCGATGCACCAAGTATTGAAAATCGACACCCACTTTTCGGTACGCACGAATCACGACATCCGAACAAACGCCACGTTCCAATGGCACATCCCCAAGCGGATAAGCCATACGTGAATAGGCAGGGTCGTAAGTCGTTGTGACGCCAATTTGCGAGCGGGCGGCCGTGCTTGTTTTCAAAGCATCATTTGTTTGCGCCAAAGACAGCGGCGCACACAAACACAGCAATGAAAAATACAGCGCACGCATCAGGTATTTTGAATCACAATATTGGGGAAGCTGATCGATTTATTCTTCGCTTGCAGCGCCAGCTTAGCCCCGATCTTGCGGGCAATTTCGCGATAAATCAGTGCATTGGCGGATTCAGGATCGGCAGCCACAGTCGGTGTGCCGCTGTCGGCCTGCTCGCGAATCGACATTTGCAGCGGCAAGGAACCCAGCACCGGCACTTCATATTGTTCGGCCATTTTCTGCGCCCCACCGGCGCCGAAGATATGCTCGGCATGGCCGCAGTTCGAGCAAATATGCACCGCCATGTTTTCAATCACGCCCAATACCGGCACTTCGACTTTCTCGAACATCTTGAGTGCTTTTTTCGCATCAATCAGGGCAATGTCCTGCGGAGTGGTGACGATAACGGCGGCAGACACCGGCACACGCTGCGCGAGCGTCAATTGGATATCGCCGGTGCCCGGCGGTAAATCGATAATCAGATAATCCAGACCCTGCCATAGCGTCGTGGTCAGCAACTGCTGCAAATACTGCGTTGTCATCGGGCCACGCCAGATGGTCGGCGTGTCTTCGTTCAAGAAGAAGCCAATCGACATTGCCTGCAAACCATGGCCCATTTTGGCGTGAATGGATTTGCCATCCGGCGAATCCGGTTTGCCATCTAGGCCCAGCATCATCGGAATACTCGGGCCGTGGATATCGGCATCCATGATGCCGACCTTTGCGCCTTCGGCCTGCAGGGCCAAGGCCAGATTGACGGCCGTGGTGGATTTCCCAACACCGCCCTTGCCCGAAGCCACGGCAATAATATTTTTCACTTCCGGCAATGGCGTGAGTTCTTTTTGAACGCGATGGGCAGAAATTTTCGTGCCGATACTGACGCTGATGTTATCGACGCCGTCGAGTTGACCGATTTTCTCGCGGATCATCGCTTCCAGACTGGCATGCCAGCCCTTGGCGGGATACCCCAACTGGATTTCTATGGCGACACGGCCGGCATCAACGCCAACACCGCGAATGGCAGAACTTAAATCGGTTTGGGTATAGGGGTCTTGGATCTGCGCCAACGCGGCGCGCACGGTTTCGGTACTTGGGCTCATCCGCGTATTGTAGCGAGGGCCGACCAGCATGGATATTGAAACAGCTCAAAACTGCCCGCAGTCTGCGATAATTGGCGAATGAAACCGACCCCTACCCTTGTTACTACAGCCCTTCCCTACGCCAACGGCCCCCTGCATCTGGGCCATTTGGTGGGTTATATCCAGGCCGATATCTGGGTGCGCGCGCGCCGCATGCACGGCGCCGCCACCCATTTTGTTTGCGCCGACGATACCCACGGCACCCCGATCATGCTGGCGGCCGAAAAAGCCGGCGTTACGCCCGAACAATTCATAGCCGACATTCAAGCCGGTCACGAAAAAGATTTCGCCGCTTTTGGGGTTAATTTCGATCATTATGATTCGACCAATTCGGCCACAAACCGCCAATTGACTGAAGAAATCTACAACAAACTGCAGAAACGCGGCGCGATTACAGTGCGCAGCATCCAGCAACTTTTCGATCCCGAGCGGCAAATGTTTCTGCCGGACCGCTACATCAAGGGCGAATGCCCGAAATGTGGCACGCTGGATCAGTACGGCGACAATTGCGAAAACTGCGGCGCGACCTATTCGCCGACCGACCTGAAAAATCCGAGATCGGTGGTGTCGGGCGCAACACCCATACTTCGCGATTCCGAGCATTATTTCTTCCAGCTCGGACAATTCACCGAATTCCTGAGCGACTGGATGAGAGGCGATGTCGCCAACAGTGGCGTGAAGGCAAAATTACGCGAGTGGATCGATGCCGGCTTGCGTGATTGGGATATTTCCCGTGACGCGCCTTACTTCGGTTTCGAAATCCCGGGAGCACCGGGTAAATTTTTCTATGTCTGGCTGGATGCGCCAATCGGTTATTTATCGAGCTTCAAAAATCTTTGTGCGAAAACGAATATCGATTTTGATCAATTTCTGGATGCATCTCGCAATCAAAATAGCGAAACCGAGCTGCATCACTTCCTCGGCAAGGACATCGTAAATTTCCATGGTTTGTTCTGGCCAGCGGTCTTGCATGGCGCGGGATACCGGTCACCGACAGCGCTGCACGTGAACGGCTACCTGATGGTCAATGGCGAAAAAATGAGCAAGTCTCGCGGAACCTTCATCATGGCGCGAACATTTTTGGACGTCGGTTTGAATCCAGAAACCTTGCGCTATTACTTCGCTACCAAATCGAATGGTGGCGTTGATGATATCGATCTGAACTTTGAAGATTACACTGCACGTGTCAACTCGGATTTAGTCGGAAAATACGTAAATATTGCTAGTCGTGCTGCTGGATTTGTCGAGAAATACTTTTCTGGAAAATTAGATCGTCACTTAGCTGGCGATAGAATAGACAGAGCTACCGTCGCGTTAGTATCAGATGAAGCAATACTCCGCGATTTTGAATCTGGCGACTTTGCAGCTGTGGCACGAGAATGCATGCGTTTATGCGATTATCAGAATCAACGCTGGGACGATGCAAAACCTTGGCTGCTGGCTAAGGACCCAGATCGACATGAAGATTTGCATCGCATTTGCAGCGAAGTACTAACGATGTTTTACATAATTTCAGTTTATTTGCATCCGATTCTTCCAGAACTCACAAAAAAAGCATTTGGCTTATTTGGAAAAGAATCATCAACTTTTGATGAGATGCTGGATTCTCTCCCGACTGAAATACACCCATACCAACCACTCCTTACCCGCATCGACACGAAAAATATTGAAGCCATGATTGAGGCATCGAAAGATTCACTCGCACCGACCGAAGCTGTTGCCGCACCAGCCAAGAAAGCCGTTGAAAAAGCTGCTCCAGCGGCTGCTCCCGTAGCAAGCAACGATGCAGCTACCGTCCCAGCCAATATCGGCATCGAAGACTTCGCCAAACTCGATTTGCGTATCGGCAAAGTGCTGGAGTGCGAATTCGTCGAAGGTTCGGATAAGTTACTGCGGTTCAAACTCGATGCAGGCGATCTGGGCGAACGCCAGATTTTTTCCGGCATTCGCGCCGCTTACCAGGAGCCGGAAAAACTGATTGGCCGCAGTGTCGTCTTCATTGCCAATCTGGCGCCGAGAAAAATGCGTTTCGGCATTTCCGAAGGCATGATTCTGTCGGCTGGCAGCGGCGGCGATGATTTGTTTCTGCTCGATGTGGATGCAGGCAGCAAAGCCGGCATGCCGGTGAAGTAAGCCCGTATCAAAAACCTGTTCACCATGCTGACACGCAATAAAAAGCCCGGGCTTGCCGAAGGCGAGGAACTCATCCGGCAAATCGATGCGTTGTTGCCGCAGACGCAATGTGGCCAGTGCAATTACGCTGGCTGCAAACCGTATGCGAAAGCAATTGCAAAAGGCGAAGCGGACATCAACCAGTGTCCGCCCGGCGGTGACGAAGGTGTTGCATCACTTGCCGAATATTTGGGGCGTGAAGTAAAACCGATCAACCCTGAAAATGGCATTATCAAGCCGAAGTTGCTGGCCATCATTCGCGAGTCTGAATGCATTGGCTGCACTAAATGCATTCAGGCCTGCCCGGTCGATGCGATTATCGGTGGCCCTAAATTGATGCACACGATTATTGCCGACTTATGCACGGGTTGCGAATTATGCATTCCGCCCTGCCCGATGGATTGTATTGATCTGATTCCAATGGAAAATAATCGTCAGGAATTTTACAGCGCGTAGGGGCGATTCATGGATCGCCCCTACGCGATCAGAATTATATTTTCGGCTTGAACGGTTTTTTCTCGCCGGCTACAACGCGTAAATCCATGCGATTTTGTAATGGCGGCGTCGGGCAAGTCGAAAAGCTCGTAAAGGCGCACGGCGGGTTGTAGGCCTTGTTGAAATCGACAACGGTAATGCCGCCTTTAGGCCCCGGATTGTCGGCGTAAAGGAAACGCGCTGCGGCGTAGGTTTCGTGACCACTGGTGCGATCGGCGAAAATGATAAACAAACGGCCATCACCTTCATCGACCGTTTCCAGACGGAACTCTTTTCCGTCTTTGGTGAAAACGACCTGGCCAGGATTATCCATTGGCTCGACCATGCCGAGAATATTCATGATCTCGATTTTTTTTCCAGCTGGATGAGGAACAAACGTTGCCTGAAAACGATAATCCTTGCTGATATCAAAATAGGGAATGCCGGAAAATTGCGTGCGGGTCGGCGCGAGCGAATCACGCACCCGGAGTGCATAACGGCCGCCACGCTTGATCACGATAAAACTTGCGCCGCCATCATTGAAACCTACGACCGTGGGCTCACCATCGGCATCCGGAATTATTGGGGTCGTTCCATTCGCAGGAACGCCATTAATCAAAATATTGGCGCTGCTTTCCGGTTGCAGCTTTATTTTTCCTTCCTTGGTCAAAGTCAGCATGCCGATCCGATCAGGACCTACCGCAATCTGCGTGCCGTTATCGGCAGCCTTGCCCACGCGTGTCGTACCAACTTCAATCCAGTGCATGCCTACCAGCGACAACCATCCGGCCGGCAGTTGCAAGCGCTCAAGCCGCTCGTTGCGGTATTTTTTTATTTCCCTTTCATAAGCCAGTTTTGCCGCTGTCTGCGCCGCGCCTGTGTTGGCTTCATCCGGGCCTGACTCGCCACTGCAGGCATTCAAGCCCAGAACCATCATGACCATCAAAATCATAGTGAGAAACTTGTTCATCAACACCTCAGCGACCCCGTAAAAAAAGTTTATCCAATTCCGATTTCGTCAATTGCACCCAGGTCGGCCGACCATGGTTGCATTGACCCGAACGTTCGGTAGCTTCCATATCACGCAGGAGGGCATTCATTTCGTGAATACTCAACCTTCGATTGGCTCTTACCGATGTATGACAAGCCAGCGTCGATAATAACTCGTTGCGGGTTTGTTCAAGCGTCTGGCTGCTGCCGTGCTCGCGCAAATCGGTTAGCACGTCGAGCACGATGGTTTTCGCGTCCAGATCGGCAAGCAGTGCCGGCACCGAACGAATACTCAGGGCCTGCGGACCGCTGCGGCGCAACTCGAAACCCAACTCGGCCAAGGCTTGATGGTATTGCTCGGCAACGTCGGCTTCGCGTTCACTGACCGATATGGCGACGGGCACCAGCAGGGTCTGCGAACGGATACCCTCTGCATCCTTGGCTGCCTTCAGGCGTTCGTAGGTAATGCGTTCATGCGCGGCGTGCATATCGACCAGAATCAAACCTTGCTCGTTTTCCGACAGGATAAAAATGCCGTGTAATTGCGCCAATGCAAAACCCAGTGGCGGCGCTTGCGATTCATCCGCCACCGGTATACGCAAAGGCTCGCTGCTTGAACTCGGCGCGCGATACAAAGAGGCATATTGTGAAAGATAATTCGCTGGCGCTTCACGTACCGGCAAACCCAAACCCGATTGTGCGGGCGCGGCGTCATTCAGTGAGTAGTTACCGATACTTTCAACCCGGCTGGCCACCGCGCCAGCACGTGCACCGGCCAAGGCTTCATGCAAAGTGCGATAAATAAAATCATGCACCAAGCGGCCATCACGAAAACGCACTTCGTGTTTGGCCGGATGTACGTTGACATCAACGCGTCGAGGATCAAGCGTCAAAAATAAAACGAAACTTGGATGCCGGCCATGGAACAGCACATCGGAATACGCCTGACGCACGGCGTGGGCGACCAATCTGTCCTTGATTGCACGACCATTGACGTAAAAGAATTGCTGATCCGCCGATGAACGCGAGGCCGTTGGCAAACCGACCCAGCCCTGCAAACCCAGACCGGCACCGCTGTGATCAATGGCAATACTTTGCTGCGTGAAGGCATCACTGAGTGCTTCGGTGATGCGCTGATGATGTTCCGCCCAATCCAGATTCGGGCGATAATGTTTGATCAATTTTCCGTTGTGCGTAATCCGCAATTCGACCAGCGGCTTCGCCAATGCCAGCGAGCGCAGCCAGTCTTCAATATGATTGAGTTCGGTACGCTCGGCTTTCATGAATTTCCGCCGTGCCGGCACATTAAAAAATAAATCCCGCACTTCAATCGTGGTGCCTTGCGGATGCGGATGTGGCACGACGCCATGCACCTCGCCACCGGTAATTTCGATGCGCGCGCCATTGGCTTGATTGGCCGTTTTCGAACTGATCGAAAAATGCGAGACCGAGGCAATCGATGGCAAAGCCTCACCGCGAAAACCCAGGGTCGCCACTTCTTCCAGATCTTCCAGTGAGGAAATTTTGCTGGTGGCATGTCGCTGAATGGCCAGTGGTAATTCTTCCTGCGCGATACCGCCGCCATCATCTCGAATCCGGATTAAGCGAAGCCCGCCTTCTTCCAGTTCGATATCCACGCGTTTGGCACCGGCATCCAATGCGTTTTCGACCAATTCCTTGACGACAGAAGCAGGCCGCTCGACCACTTCACCGGCGGCGATTTGATTAATGAGGGTATTGGGTAATTGGCGAATCGGCACTAAAGACAACCACGAATATACAGCCGCCATGATACATAGGGTGCGCCTGTGGCGCACCGAAAAATACGGATTTTCCAATGGGTGCGCCGCAGGCGCACCTTACCTGGGCGCTGCCGCGGCCGGAATGATCAAACGCTCGCCCACGCGTACGTCGTCGTTGCGCTTGTTGTTGGCCAGCAAAATGGTGCCCATCGGCACACCATGGCGTGTCGCAATCTGGCTCAGAGTCTCACCACGACTCACGACATATTGCCGCTCACGACGAATTTCGCCGTTTTGTTCCTGCCGGGCAGCAAACCAGGTGCCTGGGGGTGCCTGATCCGAAAAGTAATCGCGAATACCGCCCACCACTGCAGAGGCAAGACGCTCGCGGTGTGCCGGATCAGACAACCGCCGCTCTTCATTGGAATTGGTGATGAATCCGGTTTCGATCAGCATGGAAGGGACGTCTGGCGAACGCAGCACCACAAAGTTGGCATGCTCGACATTGGGTTTATGCGTTTTACCGAGATCTTTCAACGAACCCAATACTTCATCGGCAACATCTTCAGAGACACGCATCGTCGCGCTTTGAGACAAATCGAGTAAAACGGCAGCCAGATTTTTGTCTTTCGCATCGAGAGAAACGCCGCCGACCAAGTCAGCGGCATTTTCCTTGTCAGCTAACCAACGTGCAGCTTGCGAGGAGGCACCTTTTAACGACAACACATACACCGATGAACCGTGTGCTTGTCCATTCAGCGCCGCATCGGCATGAATGGATATGAATAAGTCGGCCTGCGCCTTGCGGGCGCGCATGTAGCGGTCCTGCAAAACCACAAAAGAGTCGTTGTCACGCACTAAATAAGCTTTCATCCCGGGTTCGGCATTGATCTGCCGTGCCAATTCGCGCGCGGCAGCGAGCGTAATATTTTTTTCCTTGACGCCAGTTGGGCCAATGGCACCCGGGTCTTTGCCACCGTGCCCGGCATCGATGGCAATAATCAAATCGCGCTGGCTGTCGCCGAGCACGCTATGAACCGTTTTCGTGGCGGGAAAGCGTGCCGAGGATTTGTTTTCAATCTTGACATCGGCTTGCTGTGCTTCATGAACGTCATTCGACACCGGCTTTACTTCCGCCTTGGGATCAAGGGCAAGTACTTCCTGCATCGCCGCTTTGATATCAGCCACCTTGTTTTCAGGTGCTTTGACTGGAGTCACTTTGTTGCTTGCCATTGCGGCGTGCGATGTCGATTTTGAGTTTGGGCTAATCAGCTCGATCACCAAGCGTGTATTGGCACCGGAACCTTCGATACGCGATTTGGTTTGAACGCTTTGGCTTAAATCGAACACGACCCGCAAGGTGCCAGGCGTTGGTTGGCCGGTCCGCACTTTACTGATAACACCGTTTGCACCAGGCAGTGTAAAGCTGCCAGACGCACTGGTTGCAGGCAAATCGAGCACTAAACGTTCGGGATTGGCGAGACTGAAAACCTTATAGCTGGCCTTATCACTGAGGCTTAATTCGGCCTGCGTTTGGCCATCCATGGCCAGTAATTTGAGATCTTTCAATTGCGCGGCATTGGCAAAACCCGGGGCCAGCATCAGCAGAAGGCCGGTTTTGCAAAGGTTTCGTGATGTTACGAAGTTGCGCATGGTCGGGATTGAACCACCGCATCAGCTAATTTGCAATAGTTTTCCCTTAAAAATCCGATACCTGGGCACTATTGTTCGAAAATCTTTAAGAAGAGGCTCGGAAACCCGCCATTTTGCTGGTACGGGCTAGCCAGGCTGCACCCGTTTCGGACTTCGAGCGCAAGGATGCCAAACGACCTTCGCCTTGAACCTCGAGATCGAGTATCAAATCTGCACTGGGTAAGGCACCCAGGCCCCGCTCAGGCCATTCCACCAGCCAAAGCACGGTATTTTCCGCTACCTCATCGAGACCTAGGAAATCCAGCTCGCTGGCCGCTGCAATCCGATACAAATCCAGATGCGCCGCTTCTCCCCTGGCAAGCGGGTAACGTTCGATCAAGGTGTAGGTCGGGCTTTTAATCGGCCCCGTCACACCCAGCTCGCGCAACATGGCACGCGCCAAGGTGGATTTTCCGGCTCCTATCTCGCCATGCAAATACATAACAGCCAACGGCGGCCTTGCCTGCGCCAACCTCTCGCCCAGATTTTCGGTCGCTTCCGGATCTGCCAATACGATTTTCATGCCGGATTCGCGAGTCTTCGCAAATGCGGAAACAAGTCCGAGGGCAGCAAACCACGCTCACCACCGACTTTGGCGGCGGCATCGCCGGCGGCACCGTGCAACAAGGCACCAAGACTGGCAGCATCAAACAGGGATAAATTCTGGGCATACAGGGCGGCGATCACGCCGGTGAGTACATCGCCCATACCGCCAGTGGCCATGCCGGGATTTCCGGCATCAATCACGCGGGTGATTTGACCCGGCGCCCCCACCAAGGTGCCGGCACCTTTCAGCACAACAACACATTGATATTTTTCTACTAATGCGTCCATCGCATCGAAGCGATGTGCCTGGATACTTTGATTGCTCACACCCAGCAATCTGGCGGCCTCGCCTGGATGCGGCGTGAGAATGGCTTGTGGCAATGTCTGCGGGTGTTCCGCCAATAAATTCAGGGCATCGGCATCCAGAATCAGGGCTTTGCCGGAGGCAATCGCACACTCGTACAAGGTTTGGCCCCAGTCGTTCTGACCCAAGCCAGGCCCCACCGCCAGCACATCGGCTTTTTCAATCAGTGGCAAAAAATCTTCCGCGTTTTCGACGGCATGCGTCATGGCTTCGGGTCTGGCGGCTACCAGGGCAGATACGCCTTCGGTTCTTGTCGCCACACTGGCAAGACCGGCACCCACCCGCAACGCCGCTTCGGCACACAAGCGCACTGCACCGCCCATCCCGACTTCGCCTCCGACACAAAGCACATGGCCGTATTCGCCCTTATGCGAATTGGCATGGCGCGGGGCCAATCCATCGGCCAGGTGTTCTGGCATGAAAAGGAAGGCGGCCGGCTCAAAACTATCCTGGATACTTTTAGGCAGGCCGAGCATATCGTGTTGCACTTTCCCGCAATAATCACGCGCCGACCCGGTGTACAAACCGCGCTTGGCTGAAATCAGGCTCAGCGTCCGAGTAGCGCGAATGCTCATCCCAATCGCATGCCCGGTATCGGCATCGACTCCCGAAGGAACATCCAGTGCCAATACCGGCAAGCGGGAGGC
Source organism: Arenimonas sp. (assembly GCA_043789195.1). Classification (GTDB taxonomy): domain Bacteria; phylum Pseudomonadota; class Gammaproteobacteria; order Xanthomonadales; family Xanthomonadaceae; genus Arenimonas. The sequence goes on from JAYWIC010000199.1 coordinate 25,777, forward strand.
ATTGATTCGCTCAATAATGGTTTGTGCTGCCCCTTCCGGCGGCCGTGACAGGCCAACGCCATATATCGCATCGACCCAGAGCTCAACATTGGGCAAGTGACCATCGAACAATTCGACGCGCTCGCCAAGTTCACGCCAAGCGGCATAGGCCCGGCCGGCATCGACGGTTCTGGGGGTGCCGTCAGGCAACATGACGACTTTTACATTGACACCGGCTTCTTTCAGCAAGCGCGCCAACACATAGCCATCGCCACCATTATTACCCTTGCCACAGGCAATGCCGACGGTATCCACTTTCGGCCAGCGCTTCCTGATGATATCGAGCGCGGCCGCGCCGGCACGACACATCAGGTCGTAACCGGATAGTCCGTATTCTTTCATGGCCAGACGGTCCATGGCACGAACTTGTTCGGTACGAAAGAGAGGCAGCGGAGAATTCATTGTGTTGATTCTATACTGAGCAGCCAGCCTTGATTAAACGCGCATGCCCGATTACGCCCAACTAGCTGTAAACATTCGTCACTGGAGTCGGGAATTGGGTTTTGCCGATGTCGGTATCAGTGGCGTAGAACTCGGCGAAGACGAACATTTTCTCGATCAATGGCTGGCCGAAAACCAGCATGGCGAAATGCACTACATGGCGGCGCACGGCAGTAAGCGAGCGAGGCCTGCTGAATTAATTCCTGGCACCTTGCGGGTTATTTCGGTTCGCATGAATTACGGCACCGGCGATGACGATGCCGCCTGGCGAACGCTCAACGATCCAGATCAGGCCTATGTTGCACGCTATGCACTGGGCCGCGATTACCACAAAGTCATGCGTGCACGCTTGCAGAAACTCAGCGACAAAATCCAGTCGGAAATCGCGCCGCTGGGCTATCGGGTTTTCGTGGATTCCGCCCCCGTGCTTGAACGTGCCTTGTCGCGTAACGCAGGGTTGGGCTGGATCGGAAAAAATACCTGCCTGATCAATAAAAATTCGGGGAGCTGGTTCTTTCTCGGTGAAATTTTTGTCGATATTCCACTACCCGTTGACCAACCCGCCGAAGCCCACTGCGGCACCTGCATGCGATGTATCGATGTCTGTCCGACCAAAGCCATCATCGCCCCGAACAAACTCGATGCGCGGCGTTGCATCAGTTATCTGACGATCGAATTGAAAGGTTCGATACCGGAAGAATTTCGCAAGCCGATTGGCAACCGCATTTTCGGCTGCGATGATTGCCAACTGATTTGCCCCTGGAATAAATTTTCGAAAAAATTCGATGAGCCTGATTTTAGAGTCAGAAACAATCTGGACAATGCCACCCTGCTCGACCTGTTTGCCTGGACCGAAGAAGATTTTCTGACCCGTACCGAAGGCTCGGCCATTCGCCGCACGGGTTATGAAGGTTGGCTTCGCAATATCGCGATTGCCCTGGGCAATGCATCGAGCTCCATCGCCATTATCGCGGCACTGGAAGCACGGGCCGATCACGCATCGGACGTCGTGCGCGAACACGTCGCATGGGCCTTGGCCCAGCATACGATGTCGTAGGGTAAGCGTATCGCGTTACCATATCCCTCTTTGATTGACCCCTCAGGAACATTCGCATGATCATCCAACCGAAAACTCGCGGCTTTATTTGCACGACCACGCACCCCACCGGATGCACGGCACATGTCGCAGAGCAAATCGCCGTAGTGAAAGCGAATGGCAAGATCGGGAATGGTCCGAAAAAAGTGTTGGTGATCGGCGCCTCCACCGGCTACGGCTTGGCATCTCGCATTACTGCCGCTTTTGGTTCGGACGCGGCAACGATTGGTGTCTTCCTCGAAAAGCCTGCGACTGAAAACAAACCCGGCTCGGCAGGCTGGTATAACTCGGCCGCTTTCGAACAGGCAGCACAGGCCGCCGGCTTGTACGCCAAGAGCATCAATGGCGATGCGTTCTC
>JAYWIC010000200.1:0-27452 GCA_043789195.1 Arenimonas sp.
CTCCCCCCGGAGACTCGGTTTCCAGTACTTGCATATTAAGAGTCCGTTAGAAAATGGCAATGCTCAAGCGTACGGTTTAACAAAATATTTCCATGCTGCACCGCACCAAATCGAGCTTTTCCTCTAAATCACGGGCTGAAAGGCCTCGCCCTGCATCCGAGCACTCGCTCGGCCGGTGCAGCATCAAAGACCCAGTCCTCAGTCAAACGCGCAAAAAAACCCGGGCCCAAGCCCGAGACCAAGCCAAAAACGCTGGCGATCTGAATAATAAAACGAAAGAAAAAGCCGGGAACCCTGATGGTTTTTGTCGCGGGCATATGAACCTGCAAACTTCTTAACAACATGCTGTCAAACGGCAAAACTTCACCGCCGGGCAAATCAAGCAAAACCGTGCCGGAAATGGCGGCTTGGATAGCACTGAAGATTGCACGGGCAACATCCTGAACATGCACGGGCTGGCGCAAGCCACCGGCGTGATGGGGTAACAGGACAAATTTAAAGCGTTGAGCCATAGTCAACCATCGCGATAAACTTTGATCCCGCCCTCGTCCGTAGATCAGGGTAGGTCGCAGGATAATCAGATCGGCTTTGGTTTTACTTGCGTGCTGAATTAGCTTCTGTTCACTATCTTGCAATAGCTGCGACAGCCGTCGTTCGTCGGGATCTGGCGAGTTTTTCTTGGTGACGGCACTGGTGGAGCTCAATGCGATGATTTTTTTCGCTCTCAGATGCGTTGTCATCAGCCAATTTGAAAAAGCGTCCAGTGGGCCCAGACTGATGATGGCGTCGTAATGCTTTTCTTCAGGGGAAAAATTTTCGAAGCCCGCCTGCTGCCAGACTATAGTGTCATCAACGGTTTTTTTCGTACGTGAAACTGCCGTCACGTGACAGCCCGATTCGCGGAGCATTGGCAATAAATCATCACCGACCTGCCCCGACAATCCGAATATCAGCAGCTCAGCCATCTGTTTCTTTCTTGAGTTGCCATTTCAAGAAGATAAAGGAAATGACAGCCGCGATGCAGGAAGCGATCAAAATCCCCAAACGGTAACTTGCCTGCAGCCACTCGCCCTGACCTTCGAAAGCCAGTGAGCCGATGAAAAGACTCATCGTGAAACCGATACCACACAACATGGACATTCCCCACATCATCGGCAGATTCAATCCTTCGGGTAAGCGAGCCCATTTCAATTTCAATAATAAATAAGCGACTCCGAAAACACCCAGCTGCTTCCCTATCACCAACCCTGCCACGATGCCCAGCGGAATCGGATCAAGCAAATTCGACAACTGCACGCCCTGCAATGCAACGCCGGCATTTGAAAAGGCAAATATCGGCAGGATGAAGTACGCCACCCAGGGATGCAGAATATGTTCCAGCTTTTCCAATGGTCTGATGGCACCTTCCTCCGAACTTCCAAGGGGAATACACAAGCCCAGCACGACGCCGGCAAGCGTGGCATGCACACCCGATTTCAAGACGGCAAGCCACATAAAAAAACCGATCAGCAGAAACACCCACAGACGCATGACACCATATCGATTGAGTAGCCATAAGCCGAACAATGCGAGCAAGGCCATGCCCAACGACAACAGGGACAGGTTGGAGGTATAAAAAATGGCGATGATGACAATCGCACCCAAGTCATCCGCCACAGCGATAGCCGTGAGCAATAATTTCAATGCGACCGGCACTCGGGAACCCAGCAAGGACAATACGCCCAGCGCGAAGGCAATATCGGTGGCGGCAGGAATTGCCGCGCCACTTAAGGCCACCGGATCATTCCAGTTGAAAGCGGCATAGATCGACATCGGAACGATCATCCCGCCGATGGCACACATCGCCGGCAATAAAATTTGCTTTCTATCGGCGAACTGGCCTTCGACCAATTCACGCTTCAACTCCAGACCCACCAACAGAAAAAAGATGGCCATCAGGCCATCATTAATCCACAACACCAGTGGCTTATGCACCGAGAAATCGGCGACACCCAAATGGATCGGAAAATTCAGGAATTTTTGATATAACCCGTCTGCCGGGGAATTGGCGACCATCAATGCGATGACCGATGCCACTACCAGCATGATTCCGCCTGCCGCTTCCAGACGGAAAAACTCCACCAGTTTGAGATAACCCCGCTGCGGCAATGATTTTTCGATGGGCATCAGACGCTACTTCCAATATTTTAGTCTCGTGTCAGTATAGCCAATCGGACATAACAGAGAACGCAAGACGATGTCGTTACAACGTATAAGTCTGATCGCCGGCCCCTTGCTTTCCGTATTCGCTGCCTATCTTTGCATGCAGAACGGACAAAGCTTTGCACTGGCAGTTACGGTAGCGGTGACTGTTTGCTGTGCGATCTGGTGGCTTACCGAGCCGGTGCCCGCTCCTGTCACGGCTCTATTGCCGCTGGCATTGCTTCCGATGCTCAATGTTCTCAGCGCCAAGGAAGTTGCCCAGAGTTACGGCCATGAATTAATCCTGTTGCTCGCAGGCGGATTCATGCTTTCGCGTGCACTGGAAAAGTCCGGCGCACATAAAAGACTGGCGTTGAAAATGGTCAATGCCTTCGGCGGCCGAAGTGGCCGCCATTTACTTTATGGATTCATCGCGGCGACCGGTTTTGTCAGCATGTGGATTTCCAATACGGCAACCACGCTGTTGATGTTGCCGGTCGCCATCGCCATTCTTGAAACCTATCCCGATAAGCGCCTTGAAATACCCCTAGTATTATCAATCGCATACGCAGCAAGCATCGGCGGAATGGGCACACCCATCGGCTCCCCGCCCAATCTTGTTTTCATGCAGGTGTACGAGCAAACCACAGGGGTGGCGTACGGTTTTTTTGACTGGATGAAAGTCGGCGTTCCGGTTGCAGCCATTGCACTGGTACTTCTGGCGTGGTGGCTCGGCAGGCATTTAAAAAACTCGCCGGCGGCAGAACTGCCGGACATCGGCCGCTGGACGAAGGCAGAGCGTCGCGTATTGATCGTTTTTTCGCTGACGGCTGCGGCATGGATTTTTCGCACAGAACCCTTTGGCGGATGGAGCCTGTGGCTGGGCCTGGAAAAAGCCAACGATGCCAGCGTTGCATTGATAGCCGTGATTGTTTTGTGCCTGATCCCCGATGGCCGAGAAGGCCGCTTACTTGACTGGGAGTCGGCCGAAAAAATTCCCTGGGGCGCACTGGTTTTATTCGGTGGCGGCATTGCACTTGCAACGGCTTTTGATAAATCAGGATTAAGCGATACGATCGGCCAACACTTGACCGCCTTGCGACATTTGCCACTGCCCTTGTTATTGCTTGGCTTGATGACCGGCGTGGTATTGCTCTCCGAAATCGCCAGCAACACCGCTACCGCGGTGTTATTAATGCCTATTCTGGCGGCAACGGCGAAAGCCATTGATGTCGAACCGGCATTATTGATGTATCCAGCCGTATTGGCCGCCAGCGTCGGCTTCATGCTGCCAGTAGCCACCGCGCCCAATGCGATTGCCTACGGCACGGGGCTCGTCAGCACTCGCCAGATGATCCGCGAAGGCGCCATGCTGGATGTCTTGTGCGTGATCGTTTTATCGGCGGTTTGCTGGGTGGCGTTTAGTTAATCGTCACCTAGAGAAATTACGCCCAGATTTGGAACAATTCGAAACCCAGCCATGACAGAAACAAGACAAGCAAAATAAAACCTTCGTTCCTGTTGATGCGTAAATCGCCGCCGAGGATGGGATAAAGAGCCAGCGTAAAAGCCATCGCAGCCGGAAGCTCAAACCCGACGAACGATGCAGGCATCGGTATTGGCTGGATGACCGCCATCGCGCCAATGACGAACAACAGGTTGAACAAGCAGGCGCCCAAAACCAAACCGGCGACAAGATTGGGTTTGCCACTTCGTGCAGCCAAAACGGCCATCACTATTTCGGGTAAGGCCGTACCGATAGCCACGATCGTCAGGCCGGTAAGCAACGGGCCAAAGCCCAAGGACAAGCCAATGACAGGCGCTGCGCCTATCACCAGTTTCGCACCGAAAAACAACAAAGCCGCGCCGATTAAAACCCTCGTGGCATTCATCAGCGGCGAGGTATTGGTTTCAAAGGTATCTTCAATTTCCTTCTGGACTTCGGTGCTCTCGCTATTTGCCCGTTGCAGAACGAAAAATACCGCGACGGCAAAAGCCAGCAATAAAACGACTCCCTCCCACTGCTGCAGAATGCCATCGAGCCCAAATACCAGAACGATACCGGTAGCCACCAGAAGAAAAACAATCTGCAATGCCAGCGACCGCATGCCGAGCACCAACGGAGTTGCAATCGCCGCAAAGGCAAGCGTCAGACCAATATTGACGATATTGCTGCCGATGGCGTTACCCAGTGCAATCTCGGGGTTCCCGGTAAAAATAGCATAGGCATTGACGGCCAACTCGGGAATCGACGTGGCGAACAACATCATCAGCACGCCTGTTTTAAATCCGGACAGGCCAAGCCTTTGAGAGAACCCCGAAATGCCCTTGATGGCGGAATCGCCACCGAAGAGCAACAACAATAATCCGCAGAAAAAAAGTCCGGTACTCAACAACATGACATTACCCCTTCAGATTATTTTATCGTTTGCCGCTTGGCATCTGGCTTATTTCTTTTTCGGAATATAAAGATCGGTAATCGTGCCTTCGTAGACTTCCGCCGCCATACCGATGGATTCACCCAAAGTGGGATGCGGATGAATGCTGTGGCCGATATCGCCGGCTTCGCAGCCCATCTCGATGGCCAGCACCACTTCCGAAATCAGGTCGCCGGCGTTCACGCCAACGATACCGCCACCGATGATGCGATGTGTGGACTCATCAAAAATCAGTTTGGTGAAACCTTCGGTGCGTCCGATACCAATGGCACGGCCACTCGCCGCCCACGGAAATTTACCGACGCCGATTTGCAAATTTTTTTCTTTCGCTTCGTTTTCGGTGACGCCAACCCAGGCAATCTCCGGATCGGTATAGGCAACCGACGGAATCACGCGGGCAACCCATTCACGCTTCTCACCGGAGGCCACTTCGGCCGCCAGCTTTCCTTCATGGGTAGATTTGTGTGCCAGCATCGGATTGCCTACCAAATCGCCGATGGCAAAGATATGCGCCACGTTGGTGCGCATATGGCGATCGACTGGAATAAAGCCACGATCCGTTACGCTTACGCCTGCAAGCTGTGCGTCCAATTTACCGCCATTGGGCGTGCGGCCTACGGCAACCAGAATACGGTCATAAACGGTTTTTTCATGCGCAGCGCCTTCAAAGCCGACATGGATGCCGTCTTTTTTTGCTTCGACTTTTGCCGCCTTGGTTTTCAGATGAATTGCCACGCCGGCCTTTTTCAAACGATCCGCCAATGGCTTGACCAGATCCTTGTCGGCACCCGGCATCAATTGCTCGGCAAGTTCGACAACGGTCACTTCACTGCCTAGCGAACGATATACCGTCGCCATTTCCAATCCGATAATGCCACCGCCGATGACCAATAAACTTTTCGGAATATCATGCAGCATCAGGGCATCGGTCGAATCCATTACGCGTGCGTCTTCCCAAGGGAAGCCTGGCAATTTTACCGGCTGTGAACCGGCCGCAATAATGCATTGTTGAAAACCGAGCACTTGTTTTCCACTCGCCGTTTCGATTTCGAGCTGGTTCGGTGAAATGAATTTCCCGACTCCGGTCACCGTGCGAACCTTTCTATGCTTCGCCATGCCGGTCAAACCGCTACTCAAGGTATTGACCACTTTTTCCTTGTGCGTGCGCAATTTCGCCAGGTCAATTTTTGCTTCTCCAAAGCTTACGCCGTAATCGGCGGCATGCTTTGCTTCTTCAATCACTTCGGCGGCATGCAACAGGGCTTTCGAGGGAATGCAGCCCACGTTGAGACATACACCACCTAATTGCGCGTAACGCTCGACCAGTACCACATCCATGCCTAAATCGGCGGCACGGAAGGCGGCGGTGTAACCGCCAGGCCCCGCACCTAGGACGACGATCTGGCAGGTAATATCGGCATTGCCGACGGCGACACCCACCGGAGCGGCTGCCACCGTGGCAATAGCTGCTGTAGCTTTAGTCTCGGAGGGAACAGAAACGGGTTTGGCTTTTTCAACGACGGCTTCGGCCGATTCGATAATCGCAATGACATCGCCTTCCGATAATTCATCGCCCAGTTTCACACGTAATTCTTTCACGACACCTGCGGCACTCGCCGGCACTTCCATCGTCGCTTTATCGGATTCCAGCGTGACCAGACCCTGATCTTTTTTTACCGTGTCGCCGAGTTTGACCAATATTTCGATCACCGGGACTTTCGTGCTGCCACCAATATCGGGCACTTTCGACTCTATGCTGCTCATGCTGGTATACCTTTTAGGATCACAGCAATAACTGGCGAAGATCGGCCAGCGATTGCGTCAGGAAACTAGCGAACCTTGCGGCGGCGGCGCCATCAATTACCCGATGGTCGTACGAAAGCGACAGCGGCAACATCAGTCGCGGCTTGAATTCAGCGCCATCCCAGACCGGTTTGATTTGCGATTTCGACACCCCGAGAATCGCCACTTCCGGTGCATTGATGATGGGTGTAAAGCCGGTGCCACCGATACCACCAAGTGATGAAATCGAGAAACATCCGCCTTGCATGTCATTGGGTCCGAGTTTCTTGTCGCGTGCTTTTGCACTGATTACCGCCAATTCCTGCGCGATCTCCAGCAAGCCTTTTTTATCGACATCGCGAATAACCGGCACCACCAGTCCATCCGGTGTATCAACGGCGATACCAATATGGAAATATTTTTTCAGTATCAAATTATCGCCTTCAAGCGATGCATTGAAGTTCGGATATTTTTTTAGTGCCCCCACCACCGCTTTCATCATGAAAACCAGCGGCGTGACTTTGACATCCTTATGCTCTTCCGCAAGTTTTTTGCGGAACAAATCCATCTCGGTGATATCGGCCTCATCATTTTGGGTAACGTGCGGAATCATCGCCCAGTTACGGGCAAGATTGGCGCCGGAAATTTTCTTGATGCGCGAAAGCGGCTGCGATTCTATAGCGCCGTATTTCGCAAAATCTACCTGCGGCCAGGGAATCAGATTCAGACCGGAGCCATTACCGGACGTAGCGCCTCCCGATACGAGAGCAGTTTTGACAAATTGCTGTACATCGAGCTTCGAAATACGGCCGCCACGTTCGCTGCCTTTGACTTTCGATAAATCGACGCCGAGCTCGCGGGCAAATACACGCACTGCGGGGCTTGCATACGGTACGTTTGCCGGCATCAAAGACTCGGCATCAAAACTGACAGGTGGCGTGCGAATCGGGCTGCTTGTCTGAGCCGGCGCTGGCGCGGCTGCCGATTCTTGCACGACGGGGGCAGGAGCTGCAGGAAGTGCTGGCTCCGCTTTTTTCGGAGCTTCGATTTGCATTGGCGTGGGCGTGGCAACATCCTCGACCACTTCAATCATGACTACCACATCGCCTTCGGAAATTTCATCACCGAGTTTGACTTTCAGTTCGCGCACAACACCGGCAAAAGGGGCAGGCACTTCCATCGTGGCCTTATCGGACTCCACTGTGATCAAACCCTGATCTTTTTTAATCGAGTCACCGACCTTCACCAGCAGTTCAATGACCGGAACATTTTTATGGCCGCCGATATCCGGCACCTTTGCTTCTTTCAACGCTGACATGCAATCCCTCCCGCCCTAACGGCGAAGCCGGTATTGTCGCCTGCCAAGGCCTCATCGCCAAGCTTTGCCCGGTAAGCACGTCCTTTAAGGCCCTATTTGAGGCTCTAACATAAAAAAACACCCTCTTGCCGTGAGGCAAGAGGGCGTAACGCCGACATCCGGGGACAGATGTCGAACGATAGGGGAATGTGATTAAGGCGCTTTGGTATCGAGCAAATTAATTTTTTCCTTGTTGACCAGGCGAATACTAATATCGTCTTCAATCCTGTCCATATTCCGGACTCGCGTGCACATCGCGTGGGCCAATGGTTCCAATTTCTTTGCACGGGCTTCAACTTTGGTTTCGATTTCCCTGCCCATAGTGTCCATGCGCCGTTCGAAATCCCTGGCCTTCTTTTCATCGCCACTGAAGGCCAAAGACAAAGCTTGCCTGACAGCGGCACCGACAACATCGGGAACGAAATCGGTCATGATCGGATCAATGATTTTTTCTTCGATGTCATTGTTGATGATCAGCGCCGGATTTTTTTGAAGTGATTGTTGCAGGGAAACTCTGGCATTTTGCAATTTTACAACGGTAGGATTGTTGTTTACACCGCTCAACCCGCGTGACACTTCGATCAATGCGGTGAAGGCAATATCGATCGCTTCGGCAGTTACTTGTTGCGCCTGGGGAATAAGCAAACGCATTTCGTTTTCAAACTCGCCAACGCGTTGCTTATCGTGCTCGTTCAACACGACATCCCGACCATCCACAATCAATCGACTGTCCTGAATCATGATGCGCTTTCCGGGGGCGCTATCACGCGAGAAAACGAGCGTGCGCCCCTGTTGTGAAAAGGCATAATCGCTTTCGACATTGCATCGCAAGGTTTCTGCATTCGCCGAAACCGAAGTGCCCATGCCGATTACCATCAATAGTGCCAAACGCTTCATAAAAAACCTCTGTACCGAAGACATCGCCAGAATAAGGTTGCGACCTCCATTTCGCATGTGCCTTAGGAAGTAATGACTTTCGTCACAGTGGCGACAAAAAAAGCAATCAATATTTCCTTTTTGTCCTGACTTTGGATTATCCTTTGGCTTCCCTAAGGGCAAGCAAAAAATGATTTTCTTTCGTCAAAGGCCCTATCTTTCCATTTTGTTATTAGCCCTGGTACTCGGCTTTAGCTTTATGGGGTCACGCAGTCTTTTCGAGCCCGATGAAGGCCGCTACACGAATGTCGCATTGAATATTGTCGATTCCAATGAATGGATTTCGCTTTATCGCAATCCCGACTCCCTGCACTTTACCAAGCCTCCGCTGACCTACTGGGCCATTGCCGCCAGCGTCAAGATTTTCGGATTTAACACTTGGGCAGCGCGCCTTCCGATCGCACTGGCGTACATCTTTAGTGTCTTGATGATTTTTCAATTGGGAAAAATTTTTACCCGGGAAAGGCCATGGCTGCCGGCGTTGATATTTGCGACTAGCCCGCTTCCATTTCTGGCCGGCAATTACATCAGCACCGACTTCGTTCTGGCCGCCTGTGAAACACTGGCGATTTTGTGTTTTTCACAATATGCCTTCCTGAGGAAATCCCGATTCTGGATGGATGCCATGTGGGCGGCCTTTGGCCTGGCCTTCCTTGCAAAAGGTCCACCAAGCCTGTTGCCCATACTGGCGATCGCGGGAATGCTTTGGCAGCAAAGGGACTTAAAAGCACTGTTCAGGCCATTGGGATTGCTTGCCTTCGGCATCATCGGTCTCACCTGGTTTGGCATTGTCATTCAACGCCACCCGGGACTGCTGGACTACTTCATTGGACATGAAGTGCTGGCACGAGTCGCAGACAAAAGTATGCAGCGAAGTCCCGAGTGGTATGGGCCATTCAAAGTGTATTTGCCGGTATTTCTGTTTGGCGCCTTACCCTGGTTAATTCTTGCGGCGAAAAAACTGCCGAACATATTCAGGCCATGGACATCCCAGTCCCCTGAAACACGCTTTCTCTGGCTTTGGCTATTGCTACCCTTGCTGGTTTTTTGTCTATCGCGTTCGCGCATGCCGCTGTATCTCTTGCCGGTCTTTAGTGCTTTCGTCTTGTTGTTGGGGCAAGCCCTGGGCAAGTTCGAACTGAACCATCGCAGACTCGCATGGCTGGCGCTCTGGATTCTGGCTTTACTTGGAATGCGTTATGGCTTGAGTACCTATAACCACCACAAGGACCCTGACGTCTTCGGACAAAAAATTCTCGTCATGACGAAAGAAGCACCGCGCAAAATTATTTTCGTCGAAGACATGACTCGCCATGGCTTGCATCTTTATCTTGGGTCGAGCATTTACAAGGTCAGCTTCAAGCCATACCCCAAGCGTATTTCTGACAGCAGTTTCGACATGACATTGTCACAAGCCCTTGACCGCGAACAAGGGAAGCGCATTTTTATTCTAAAACGCGAAAACGAGCAATATTTCATCACCGCTCTCCGTGAAAAAAATAAGGTCCCGCTATATCTCGGCGTGATCCACGACCACAAGAACCGCAGTCTGGATGACAGGTTGGTTTATACCCTTCCAGGCGAATTTCAATTCGCCCGTTAGGGATTACGCCAAAAGAAAAAAGGCCGTAAACGGCCTTTTCCCATGAGCATTTCCTGCAGAAATTTATTTTGATTGCGATTGACGCTCCGCCCGCATGGCCAACCGGGCAATACGCATTTCTTCACCGGTAATCTTGCCGTCGTTGTTGCCGTCAATGACAGCGAAGTTCTCCAGTAACTTCGGCATTTCATTGCCTATTTCGGAACGTGTCAGTGCCTGGTCTTTATCGGCATCAAGACGCTGCATTTTTTGACGCGCAGCCTGCATTTTTTCACGACCCTTTGCCCGGCGTTCCTGGCGCATTTGCTTGTTTTGCTGGTGCGCTTGCTTGAGTTCGTCCTGGGTCAAGCCACCGTCACGATTCAGATCCGCCTTTTCAAAACGTTCTCGTTGCTTTGGGTTGTTTTGAAATTCGGCATAACTGAGTTTGCCATCTCGATTGCTATCGAGTGCCTGAAAACGTTCCTGCGCCTTGGCCTGCATTTGGGCGCGGCGGTCTTTCGACTGATCCTGTGCAACGGCAAAAAAACTGACGGCCATCAAGCCGAGGGCAACGAACGGAATAACTTTTTTCATGAGGATTCTCTTTGTCTATCCTGGGAGTGCTGACTAAAACGCAGCACTCCCCGGGTCGTTGACAAAGATCAGCGCTTGTCGCTACTTCTTGCCGAAAGCTTTCATGACAAGTAGCACGCCCAAGCCCCAGGCACCATTGAGCAAGAAGGCGCCAATCCACATTTTAGGATCCCAATCAGCGGCAAATGGCTCTCCCTTGAGCGGGAACACGAGGAGTAATGCCACGATGCTCGGCAATAAGGCACCCAGAACAATCGCCAACAACCACTGACGGACATTTTTCTGTTTCCTGATCATCCACCACAAGGCAACGCCCCACACACCGCCCCAAAATGCGATTGAGATAACCGACGGCACATTCATCGGCGGCACTGCAGTCATATCCCAGGCCGGCCTTGGAAATTTTCCCGACAGATAAAGCAGATGGAGAAGTCCCTGATGAAACATCAGAGTCGAAATAAATCCCGCCACGAACGATCTAAAAATCCACATACCTATATCCCCGAAAAATAATTGAATTACGGATGTTCCGATTCGATATGAACTTTTTCTTTTCTTATCAGATACACGCCGCTCGCAATGATGACCAATGCCCCCAGCAACGCGATGCTATCGGGCAGTGTCTGCCAAAGCAACCAATCCAATCCCATGCCCCATGCCAATGCGCTGTATTCAAAGGGAGCCACTACCGATGCTTCCGCTTTCTGGAAGGCGGCAGTAATCGCCAGCTGCCCAAAGAATCCGGTGATTCCAATTCCGGCCAGTACCAAAAAATGTTTCTGCTCTACGGCCAGCCAATTTGGCGCAGCGTATGCACCGGCGCCGATGGCTATCATTGTCATTGCCCAGAAAACCATGCTGTCGGAAGAATCGGTGCGACCAATAACACGAACGGCAATGGCAGAAACCGAATAACAAGCCGCGGCGACTAAAATGGCAAGGCTGCCGAACGACACTAGATTTTCAGTGTCGGGCCTTAACACAATCAATACGCCAATCAGGCCGACGAAGATTGCCAGCCAGCGGGCGAGTCCGACTTTTTCATTCAACAATGGAATCGACAGAATGCTGATGAGCAATGGCGCGATGAAAAACAATGAATAGGCTTCGGATAAAGGCAATGTTTTCAAGCCATAGGTGAACAGGGCCAGCATGGCAATGCCGAGCGCGCCACGAAGCAAATGCAATGGCCATCGAATCTTAAACAGGCTGCGGGCGCTTCCGCGCAACAGGATGTAAACCACGACAAAAGGCAAAGAGGCTATCGCCCGCATCGCCGTGATTTGAATCGCCGGGTAATGCGGCGATAACCATTTCAATCCGGCGTCCATCAGCGAAAACATGACGACCGCCATCAACATGGCCACTATTCCACGCATTGTCGAACTTTTATTTGTCATTACATCTGCATCCAGATCATTCCTGGATTGTTGCATGGAATGGCATGACAGAAATAAAAACGGCAACCTTGCGGCTGCCGTTTTGCTCCTTCCATGGAGAGAGAGTTTGATTAAAAAATCAGTCGCCGACAAAGCGCGTACCGATAATGACACTGGCGTCACTAACACGCCGTGTGCTACCGACTAGTCCGATGGTGATGATGGTATCTTTCTGGAAGAACTGGGTTGCCTGTGCTTCGCTTAATCCATATCCCTCGATCAAAGCACGCTTGGAAATAATGCCGGCATTGCAAACACGCGTGTCGTTATCGCTGTAGTTCTGGAAATCGCCGGGCTGCAGACCACGAGTATCCGAGATGGATGAGAGTGCGGTCTGGAATGAACCGCCGTATGGCAGGCCGGTATTGGGGTCCAGTAAGGTGGGGTCACTCAATACTTCATTCTCGATTTTATAAGTGGCGGCAATTTGGGCACGGGCATTGCCTTGATAAACACCGGTCGGGTTTTGATAGATAAAAGTGGCGAATGGCGTCTGCCAATGGCAAAGCAGTGTTTTTACACTTTTACCGGGAATCAATACCTGCCCCATGGCGGGGAAATTGACACTAACAAAGCCGTTAACATCGGGCACGACGCAATGATCGTTAGGGCCCGGTGGGAACGCAGGATCAGGTGTGCAATCGGGGGCAATCTGTAACACACCCGATTGAACCATGCCGACGAATTTGACATTGCGGCCAAATGAATTGGCATCGCCTACTTGTTCATTGGTATAGGCTTTAGTGCCTATGGACGCTCTATCCGGCGAAGCATTTTCAACCATGCCGTCACCACGCAGATAATTGCGTGTGTCTTGCTTCAGAGCCAACTGAAGCTTTTTATAGGCGGGGCTAGGTGGTTGAATTGGCGCACGGTTCGCGGCAATGGCAGTGGTAACACTGAACGCCAGTAATGATATGGCAACGATACTCTTTTTCAAACAAAGTTCTCCTTATGTGATACATGGACAAAGCCCAATACCTGAAAGTATTCGGCTGACAAATACCAAGTACGGGAATGCCGTAAAAAAGCGGACAGATTTCACCCCGCATTAAAATTTTTGGGATAAATTGTGTTTTGACACAACAAACGAGCCATTTTTGTAAATCATTTTTGACAAATCGCAGCCAGTGAAGATTCATGAACATGACATTTATTTAACGAATACCCGCCGATGATCTCTAAAGCACTGCAGCAATGGCAAGCAAACGGCCGATACTTCGATTGGCAATCGCAATCGATTTTTTATCGCGATCAAGGTGAAGGCGAAACACTTTTGTGCCTCCACGGCTTTCCGACGGCTTCTTTCGACTGGCAAGGCATGTGGCCATCACTGACCAAGCACTTCAGGGTGATAAGCCTTGACCTGCTTGGCTTCGGTTTTTCCAGCAAGCCACGCGGGAACCACTATTCGGTTTTACAACAAACCGACATTATTTCGGCCTTGCTGGCATCGCTGAAGATCAAACGGGCCCATATTCTTGCGCACGATCTTGGCGACAGCATCGCGCAGGAATGTCTTGCGCGCCATGAAACTTTTCCCAGTGAAAATGGCTTCGAGATTCAATCGATTTGTTATTTAAACGGTGGACTATTCCCCGAAACACACCGCCCGCGACTCATTCAAACCCTGTTACGCGGGCCGCTGGGGCCCTTACTGGTGTATGGCCTGAAGGAAACAAAATTTAGAAGCAGTTTTTCGGCAGTCTTTGGTGCCGATACCCAGCCAAGCTCACAGGACTTGTCTGATTTCTGGCACTTGATTGAATTGAACCAGGGGCACCGATTGGCGCACCGGCTCTTGCAATATATTCCGGAACGCAAAAAACATCGGGCCCGGTGGTTGAATGCCATGTTATCGACACAGGTACCGATGCGACTGGTCAACGGGCTGGATGATCCGGTATCAGGACGGCACATGCTTGAACGCTATTGCGAACTCATTCCCCGCGCCGATGTTGTTGGACTAGAGGGCATTGGGCACTACCCCCAAGTTGAAGCGCCCGGTGCGGTACTGGCGGCCTTTCTTGATTTCCAGAAGAAAATCCCGTGAAAAATCCCATTCATAAATCAAACCTGCCTGACAAAATCTGCGTTGTTTGCCAGCGTCCATTCACATGGCGCAAGAAATGGCAGAATGTCTGGGAACAGGTGAAATATTGTTCCGATGCCTGTCGCAAAGGCACGCCTCGCATGGGAAATATGAAGTAAGAACGATGTCGCAACGAAAAATTGTCCACATTGATATGGATGCCTTTTATGCCTCCGTTGAACAACGCGATGACGAGAGTCTTCGCGGCAAGCCGGTTGTTGTCGCCTGGCGTGGGGCACGTTCGGTGGTGTGTGCCGCCTCCTATGAAGCCAGAAAATTCGGCGTGCGCTCCGCCATGCCGGCAATTCGTGCGGAGCGTCTATGCCCCGATGCTATTTTCGTACCGCCCGATTTTGTTCGCTACAAAGCAGTATCAAAACATGTGCGTGAAATATTTTCCCGTCATACCGATCTGATCGAACCGCTATCGCTCGACGAAGCCTATCTGGATGTCACCGAAAACAGACTTGGATTATCGTCCGCTACCGAAGTCGCCTTGCAAATACGCCAGGCAATATTCGACGAAACCCGGCTGACGGCCTCAGCCGGCATTGCACCCAATAAATTTCTGGCAAAAATTGCTTCTGACTGGAACAAACCCAACGGCCAATTTGTCATCAAACCCGCGGCAGCCTTAGATTTTCTGACGCCGCTTCCCGTTGGTAGATTGCCCGGAGTAGGCAAAGTGATGGAGGCCAAACTGGCCAAGTTGAATATCGCCACCGTCGGCGATATCCGGCAACTCACGGCGCACAGTCTTGAGCACCAATTTGGCCGCTGGGGTCTACGTCTGCATGAGCTATCCCGGGGCATCGATAACCATGCCGTTGTCTCCGAACGGCCGACCCAGCAAATCTCAAGCGAAGACACCTTCCCGGAAGACTTGCTTCTGGAGGCATTAGCGCCGCATATCTCGCGACTTGCCGAAAGAACCTGGGATGCCTATTGCAGGGAAAATCAGCGCAGTGCCAGAACCATCGTATTGAAACTGAAAACTTCCGATTTTCAGACATTGACCCGCAGCTTCACGCCCGACTCGATCATCAGAAATGGCGATGAGTTTCTGGCCACTGCCATGCAATTATGCGAGCGTGTGAACCTGCCTGCCACGACCCGCTACCGTCTGGTGGGCATCGGGCTGGCCAATTTCATCGATAGCCACCAGATTCGTCCGCAACAAAGCCTGTTTAGCTGACGCCAGCCGGCACATCGCTTAAAATGCAATAAAACTGGAGTTTCAATATGCCCTCTTTCGACGTTGTTTCCGAAATCAATAAACACGAACTAACCAATGCCCTGGACACCGCTAATCGCGAGTTGGGCACACGGTTTGATTTCAAGGGCAGCGATGCGAAATTCGTGGTCGATGGTTTTGTCATTACCCAGCATGCCCCGAGCGACTTCCAGCTTAAGCAAATGCTGGATATTTTACGTGCCCGCCTCATTGCACGCGGCATCGACATTCGTTGCATGGAAGAGGGCGAGGTTGAAACCAATTTAGCCGAAGCACGCCAGAAAGTGACCATCAAGCAAGGCATCGAGCAGAAACTGGCCAAGAAAATCGTCGGCATCATCAAGGACGCCAAGCTGAAAGTGGAAGCCCAGATCAACGGCGAAAAACTGCGCGTCACGGCCAAGAAGCGTGACGACTTGCAGGAAGTGATGGCCTTATTGAAGAAATCCGATATCGAATTGCCACTGCAATTCGAAAATTTCCGGGATTAAAATGGATAGGCATCGCGCAATGACGTGATGCTTGTTGTTATTGATCGCCTGATTGAATCACTGGCCTTCACCAAAGCTGGCGCCATTCTGGCCACCGCTGCCATTGCGCGCGGCGTCAAGCTTGTTCTCGACACGCCGCCTGAAGCTGTCCTGATCCCGCTCCCTCATACGCCTGAGTTGCGCAACGGTTCGGCACTTCCGGACGATAAAATGACTGCCTGTTGTCTGGGTGGAATAGCACTCAAAAATACTATCCATCTGGGCCTTGTTGAGCATGGCATTCACTTTATCCTGTTCAGCCCAAAGTTGAGGCGTGATTTCCACGCCGGACGCCGTATTGTCCAGTTCCTTTGCCATTCTTGCGAAGGTTTTGAGCGAAGCATGCACTTTTCTCAAATCGCTGCCGGTCAATTCACTAAACGTTATTCCTTCTTTGATGTGCCTTTCAATTTTTGCCACCTGCGCCGCCATGTCCGGCAGGGACAGGTTGATCCGCGGCTTTTTCATATTGATCATGGCCTGATAGGCCAGCAAGTCTTCTTCCGTATCAATCTGGGCGACCCTGGAAACGGATTTAGTGGTTGGCAATGGCTTGGCTTCTTGCCCGGTTTCAGCTTGGGTAGCTACGGTCGAGAAGCAAAGTAAACTAGATAACATTAACAAGGTACGCATGTTTCTCTCCGGAATTTTAGCCTGTAAGTTCGGCTTCGCCCATGATGAAACCGAATAATCACAAGCTCCTATGCGGCGTCGAGAGAAATTTACCCCTACCCTAAACCGGCTGTCAATCGGGGTTTTCATCCAGCATGGAATGAAGCGGATATGCAGATTGCCTCGAATGAGAGACCGATATCATGGCGTAGCAAACACCTCGCTGGTTTGCGAATATCGGCTGACGACCTCAGCCGGAATTGCGCCCAATAAATTTCTGACGAAAATTGCTTCTGACTGGAACAAACCCAACGGCCAATTTGTCATCAAACCCGCGGCAGCCTTTGATTTTCTGACGCCGCTTCCCGTTGGGAGATTACCCGGAGTAGGCAAAGTGATGGAGGCCAAACTGGCCAAGTTGAAAGTCGAAGCCCAGATCAATGGTGAAAAACTTCGTGTTACGGCAAAGAAACGCGATGACTTGCAGGAAGTGATGACGTTATTGAAGAAATCCGATATCGAATTGCCACTGCAATTCGAGAATTTCAGGGATTGAGTGGGTCGGGCCCTGATCCGACGATGGCAATCTTGCAATCTGTATAGAACGTCGGGCCGGGGCCCGACCTACGGCTATTTACTATTCTGCATCGCCTTGATAACGCGCGAATCCTGCTGGTTCTCCATCAGCCACGTCATCGAACGATGCACTCGTGCATAGCCACTTGGGTGATCATAGAAAATAATTTCTTCGATATCACCGGGGTGTATTTTCCGGTAGGTGGACAGGCGCATGGCCGCCGTCGAAAAGCCGTGCGGCTCGCCTGCAACAGCAAGGCCGAAAGCATCGGCTTCGGCTTCGGCCTGGCGAACGATACTGTTACTGACCGGCGTTGTCAGCGTCATGAAAATGGTCAGCAATGCCATTGCCAGCGGCAAGCCGGCAGGATCTCCTCTATCAGCGACACCCCAGCGGGCACCGTAACGCTTCAGAAGCGACTCGAAAGCGATATGGACAAACAACAGTGCGAAGGTCAGTAGCAAGGTGAAGTAAACCACCAGTCGCAATGAATGATTTAACACGTAATGCCCCATCTCGTGTCCCATCACGGCACGGATTTCTTCCGGTGAAGTCCGCTCCAGCAAATTGTCATTGAGTGAAATGCGCGTAGTGCCCAGCATGCCCGATACGTTGGCACTGATGCGTGTAGTTTGTTTTGAAGCATCGAACACATAAATATTGTCCGCCGGAATCTGGCTGGCGCGTGCCATCGACAAGAGTTCATCACGTAGTTCACCCTTTGGCAGGGATTTGTATTCGTTGAACAGCGGTGAAATAAAAACCGGTGCAATCATTGCACTGAAAATGATGAAGAAAAAAGTGATGCCACCCGTCCATGCCCACCAACTCTTGCCAACACGCCTGATCGCGGCATAGATAATCGCAAACACAGGCGCCGCGAATAACAGGCTCACGCCGAAACCCATCAGGGTTTCGGCAAACCAATCACTGAATGTTTGTGCTGCCAGTCCGTAAGCATGCTCACGGAAAAAACCCATATAGATATTCCAGGGCAGAGTCAGCGCAAACATGAGGGCCAGGTACAGCACGACGTAAATGGCCGTATAAAGCCAAGGCCTATGGCTAAAACGTTTTGCCGTGTCGCGCATTCGACGCGACACGCCAGAAAACAAAAGCCCGGCGGAAACCAACACCAGAATCAGGGTGTCCAGCACATCCAAGGTGTAGCCATTTTCGAAATAGGCATCGGATTTTGCTTTCTGCTCATCGTTCAATACATTCAAGTAGGCATTGGTTGCCTTGTCGACATCGAAAGCAGGGCCCGGCCTTGAAGCTTCCGGGACAATCAGGCCCGGTGGCAAATCGCGGCTAGTGTTTTGCCGTGCTGTTTCTTCGGCGGCCCCGGCAGGGATACTCGATATCAAAACGATGGCGATCAATACGACGCGTAACAGGCTTTTCATACCGGCTTTCCTTCAATGTTCTTAATGTCTCAGTAACACGATGTTGCGAATCGGACAGGTTTAATGTAACTCCGCCCTGAGGCGGTCAATCGTTTTTTGCTTTTCATGCCAGACACCATTTAACCAGCCATGAAAACGAATTCGAAAAGCATTGTCATTTTCATAATCCCCGATCAAATCCGGACTGATGTCACGCTCGACGATGTCAATCTGGACATGACGAATGCGGCCGGCGAATAAATCCATCAACGTCGGCGTGCCGTCGGAATAGACAATAGTGACATCCAGAATCGATTTCATGCTCTCGCCCATGGCATCAAGCACAAAAGCAATGCCGCCGGCTTTCACTTTTAAAAGATCCTTGAAGGGCGATTGCTGGCGCTCCTTTTTAAGGGGAGTGAAGCGTGTTCCTTCGACGAAATTCATCACCGATACCGGCAGATGCCGGAAGCGTTCACAGGCTTTGCGGGTCGCTTCGATATCCTTGCCTTTCAGATGAGGATTTTTCTTCAGCTTTGACTTGGAATAGCGCTGCATGAACGGGAAGTCCAGCGCCCACCAGGCCAACCCGAGAAACGGCACCCAGATCAATTCGCCTTTCAAGAAAAACTTCAGAAACGGAATACGGCGATTGAAAATCTTTTGCAGTACGGGGATATCCACCCAGCTCTGATGGTTGCTGATGACCAGATACCAGCCCTCGTATTTGAGCGATTCCATGCCGGTTACGATAAATTGCGTAGGCGTCACTATGTCGATCAGCCTGCTGTTGAAAGCTACCCAGCTTTCGGCAATTACGATAAGGAAGCGGGAAAGAAATTTCTGCGCCGGGCGAAATGGAAGCAGCCACTTCAGCAGTGCCATCAGAAAAAGGAAAGACGTATGCAGCAGAGTGCTCAGCATTACCAAGCCGATAGCAAAGACAGCCAATACCGCCGACAGCAATTTCATTCGCCTTCCTTTCGGAACAATTTTGCCTGCTCCAATTCACTCACCAACGAGAACTCCCCCGCTTGCAAAGACCCGAGATTCAATCCGCCTACTTCGCAACGATGCAGATGCTCGACGTGATTTCCGACGGCGGCAAACATGCGTCGTATCTGGTGATAACGGCCTTCGATAATGGTCAGCCGCACTTTCAATTCCGAGACAGGCTGCAATACAGCGGGTGCAAGCGGGTTATTTTCGGCCTCCAGCATCATCTCGCCACTGGCGAATAATTCCACTTCATCGCCACGAAGCGGGTTGGCCAGATCGGCTTCGTAAACTTTCGGCAATTTGTTTTTCGGCGAAATAATCCGATGCAGCAAGTCGCCGTCATCGGTCATTAAAAGCAAGCCCGTGGTTTCCTTGTCGAGACGCCCGATCGGTGCCAGCACCGGTTTTCGTATACGGTAACGATCCGGCAGCAGGTCATATACCAGACGCCCCTTGTCTTTGGTCGAACAGGTATAACCTGCAGGCTTGTGCAGCATCAGAAGCATGCCCGATGGCGGGTCCAGCAGTTCGTCGTCCACCCGGACATTGTTATGCGTCGTTAGGTCATCGGCGTAAAGCACCTCGCCCGCTGCATCGGTGATGCGGCCTTCTCGGAACATCGCAGTGACTTCCTTGCGACTTCCATAACCCAGATTGGAAATGTGCTTTACCAGTTTCATTGTCATTCCGTGTAATTACTTGATTGCCTCAAACACTTTGAATCCATCCTGCATTGCCAGCAGCGTTACCTTTGAAAATTGATTTTTGAGACTGGCTTCGTAAGGCAAATGACGATTAGCCACCATATAAAAACGACCGCGTGGCTTCATTGATTTTGCGGCCACTTCGATAAAGGCCTGCCCTAGCGACTGTACTTCTTCACGCCCCAAATGAAACGGTGGATTGCTGATCACGAAATCGTACGACCCCTGAATTCCTTTCACCACATCCCGCCAAAAATACTGCAGCCGAACACGTGGTTCAAACGCTGCCAGATTCGACTCGGCACATTCCAACGCCCGGGCTTCAGCTTCATAAATATCGACGGCCTTGATGTTTTCGCAACCGGACAAAACGAAGTGCGTCAAATAGCCGAAACCTGCACCGAGGTCTGCACCGTGGCCCGCCAAGTCTTTTGGCAAGTGGTCGGCAAGTAATTGCGAGGCGGCATCAATCCGATCCCAGGCGAAAATACCTGGCCGTGAAATAAAACCGGTCGTCTCGACCTTGCGTGCAGCGTCCAGCTTCAGCCATTCCTGCAATAGCCTGGTGTCAATATTTTTTTTACTGGCCCAAAAGACGCGGCATTTATTTTTGCTGATCGATTGAAGATTCGGCGCCAGCAGACGAAGATCATTTTCGCCGGATTTTGCGCCAGCGCTGTTTTGCATGCTGACCACCACCAATCCATCCTCACTCACGCTTTCCATCGCACGGGCAAACAAGGCCCGGGCTTCGTCCCGCTGCGGCGGGGGCAGTACCAACACGACCGGATAGGTTTTCACGATATTCCCGATAAGGGGAAAACCCGCCTTTTCCAACTCGTCGGCAAAGGGTTTGAAACTTTGCTGGCAATCGATTTGGCCTGTTTTTATTTCATCGGGAATTGGCCCCAAGCGCGCACGTAAAAACAGATACGCCCCACCCCAGGCAATTGCACCGGTCTGAAATGGATGCCATAGGGCTGTAGTAGCGGCGCTGTTATCAGTCATGGGGCCGATTTTACCGCGATTGTTGTTTTGTTGAAGGGAACTGGCCGAATTCATGTCTTTTAGCGTTTAATAGGGCAGCTCGAAAGGCTCAAAACTAACTTCGCATTACTTAGGAGAACCCCATGCGCCACAGCCACTTACTGATTGGCAGTGCTTTGCTCTTGCTTTTGCTGTCCGCTTGTAAAAGAGAAGAGGCCGCCACGACAAGTAACCCGGTCGCCGAGCCCGCCTCGACAGCCGCGACTTCCGAACCCGCCGCGGCAGCAGCGCCTGTGACGGTTGAAGCTCCTTCAGTGACAGCTGCCAATACGGAATTCAGCGTCGAAAGTGTTCCTGTGTCGACAGCCGCCTTACCGCCATTCCCATTTTTCAAAACACCGGAAGGTCTGGCCAACAATCTGGATGACAAGGATAGTTTAATTGGCTTCGATCGCCACTACTTCCTCGCCGGTGATAAATTAATCGCGGTCGAAGGCAAGCTTTATCATAACTTCATGAATCTGGGTAACGCTGATTCTGGCCGTCAGTATTCCGAGGTTGAATTTCATCGGAATTATGAAAATGCGATTACCGCGCTCGGTGGAAAGAAAATCAGCACCACGCAATTTACCCGCAAAATTGTCGATGCTGCCGGCGGCCTGGGTCCGGTCGAAAAATACTGGCGCAGCGTGCCACCTACTTCCGGTTACGAGCACTACAGTTATTTAATTCGCACCGCCGACAAGGAATACTGGATCCATATCGCCACCGGTGCCACGCCAACCCACGGTTACGTTACCGTGCTCGAAAAAGAAGCCATGAAGCAATCGGTCGGTTATCTCGATGCAAGCGCGATGAAGAAAGCGCTGGATGCCGATGGCCGCGTTGCCTTGTATATTAATTTCGACATCGATAAAGCGACATTACGGCCTGACAGCCAGGCGGTCATCGACGAAATAAATAAATTACTTACCGCCAATGCCAGCCTGAAACTTTCCATTGAAGGTCACACCGACAGCACCGGCTCGGCAGACCATAATCGCCAACTTTCTACCGCACGCGCACGCAGCGTTTTGGGTGCATTGGTTGGACTGGGCATTGAACCTGCGCGACTTACTTCGAAAGGCTTTGGGCCGGACAAACCATTGGCCAGCAATACCAGTGAAGAAGGCCGAGCTACCAATCGCAGGGTAGAACTAGTCAAAATGCCCTAAGGCGCAACCGGCTGGATTAAGCTCCAAGGTGACAGTCGCTGTATCAAGTTATTCGGCATCAGCGGTGACAAAGAACATAGCCACGAATGAACTTGCGTGGCCATCTTGGCAAGATAACTCACCAATCACGCTTCATTGACATTCATGCTCCAAGACCTTGAACCCTCCCTCATCGGGAGGGTTCCTGTTTGGCATCCGTTAAGGCTAATTTCACCGTTCCAGGTCGTATCGCTTTATTCTTCTTGGACTGCCTGCCAGGGAAATGCAGATGCATCAACTAACCAGTATCGCTATTTTTATTCTGACCCTGAGTTACTGTGTTTTGGCAGTTGCAGAACCGCCACCGCGCTTTCCACCCGCAGCGGTATGGCATCAGAACATCAGCGAATCTTCAACGCATCCGCAGTCTGCCTCGATGATTACCAGCCTGGTGAACCTGGGTGGCTTTGGTTTTGGAAGAATGCAAATTGATTTTGGCATGCAGATTGTTCATGCCGCCCCGGGAGCACCGACGCGCACGATCATTGGATTTCCCACCGCCGGCGAATATTACGCGCCCGATTGCGAGCCGATTGGCACGACAATGCCGGTACCTGCCAATGCCGTGATTGAATCCTCTACCAATCTGACCTGCGATAACAATAACGGCGACTGTCATCTTCTCGTCGTGCAGGAAAACGTGTTGTACGAAGCCTACCGTGCCAATGCTTCTGGCAGCACCGGTTTGCAATCCCAGTGCTTGGCAATCTGGAAACTCGATAGCGTTTATCAGGCCAGCAATCGCGGTGATCACTGCACCAGCGCCGACGCTGCGGGTTTTCCGATTGCACCGCTATTGTTCAATGCGGACGAGGTATACGCCGCAACACAAATTGCCAATGGTGATTTGGGCCATGCCATTCGTTTTATTCTGCCCAATGCACGCATGGCATCGAATGATCCGGCGCCAAATACCACGCGCCGCATTCCGGTTTATGTACGACCTGCAAGCCATGCGGGCGGCCCAAGTGGCCCGATAACTACCGTTCCCTATGGCTCGCGTTTACGTCTGCGTGCAGACTTTCCTGTGAATTTATATAATCCGGCAGCACAAGTTATTCTGCGCACCATGCAGCGTTACGGCATCGTGCTTTCCGATGGCGGCAATATTGCACTGACGGCTGAAGCCGACCTCTACACGACGCACAAATGGGTCGAGTTAAATATTAATTCTCGCGTCTTCGACCAAGCGGTCCCCGGCTCACCCGTACGCGTTCAGGATTTTTCCGTCATCGATACCGGCGATCGCATCATCGAGACCTACGATTGCGTTCGCAATGCAGAACCATCGCTCGAGCTACCGGCGAACCTGCTTGCGCGCATCATGCGAAAAAACGGCAAGGGTACGACCTATGTCAATTTGAGCTGGGACGCCGGCAGCGCAAAGGTGGACATTTGCCGAGATGGCGTGTTTCGAGCCACCATCGACAATATCGGTGCATATGCCGAAAAGCCCGGCATCAATCCAAAACCTAGCTATATCGTTTGCAACTTCAACAGTAATCATTGTTCCAATGCCGCCGTGGCATTGCCAGATCGCTATATCGATCCACCGCGGCCACAGCCGCAGGGTCATCGCTTGTAATCGTCAAAACGCGAGCATTACTTTCAGCAGGATTGTTTTCAACGGATATTGCTACTAGTCTGGCTGTGCTTGATTCGCAGGATGCACTTCGATGAAGTTACTGCATGCAACCTATACACTCCTAGCCGCCACGGCCTTCCTGACTGCGACAGGCTATTACTCATTACCAGAGCAAAATTTGTTGCCGACGATTACTGCCACGCCGCCGCCAACGCCACCGGCTAGCGGTGTTGATGGATGGGTTTACGATCAATATCCGAATTTCGTTCCCTTGCCACGCGCGACCAAGCCTCGAAAAGGCGAATTGCCTCCGCAATATCTCGTTTCACCGACCTCGCCGTTTGCCGCGAACTGCGAAGGCGCGGGTCAAACCGGCACGTCTTACCTGAATGCCGAAGTGGAGCCTTCGGTGGCGGTCAATCCGGCAAACCCCGACAACCTGGTGGGTGCCTGGCAACAAGACCGCTGGTCAAACGGCGCAGCACGCGGATTGTCTGCCGGCGTTTCCTTCGATGGCGGCAAAACCTGGAGCCAGCGACTGATCCCGTTTTCGCGCTGCAGCGGCGGCACCGCTTTGAACGGCGGCAATTACGAGCGTGCCACCGATCCATGGGTCACGTTTTCGCCCAATGGCACAGCGCATACAATGGCGCTCGCCCTGAACCGGGTTTCGGGCTCGCAGAACGCGATGCTGGCAAGCCGCTCGCTTGATGGCGGTTTGAGCTGGAGTAATCCGGCGACATTGATTCTGGATACCGATGGTGTTGCATTTTTCAACGACAAGAATGCAATTACCGCTGACCCGACGAATTCGAATTATGTCTATGCCGTTTGGGATCGTCTGGCTTCCAACGGCAACGGCCCAGCCTATTTTGCACGTTCGATTAATGGCGGCAGCAGTTGGGAAACCGCGAAGTCGATTTATAACCCCGGCGGTACCGGACAAACCATCGGCAATGTCATCACCGTGCTTCCCAATGGCACCTTGATCAATCTGATGACCAAGATTGTCCAGATTTCCGGCTTTGATGTCGCCACCGTCGACATCATCCGTTCTAACGATAAAGGCGTAACGTGGTCACAGCCCTTCAAGATTTCGGACTTGCTCGCGATAGGCACCAGTGACCCGGAAACCGGCACCCAGGTTCGCGATGGCTCGATTCTGGCGCAAATCGCGTCAGGCCCCGACGGCAAGCTTTACGTGGTCTGGCAAGATTCTCGCTTTAGTGGAGGTGCCATCGACGGCATCGCATTTTCACAATCGACGGACGGTGGTTTTAGCTGGTCGAATCCCATCCAGATTAATTCCGATGAAAATGTACAGGCGATGATTCCGACCGTGCATGTGCGGGCGGACGGCGTTATCGGCGTCAGTTATTACGATCTTCGCAGCAATACTTCCGACCCGGCAACCTTGTTGACCGATTACTGGCTCGCCACTTCCGAAGACGGCATCCACTGGAGTGAAAGCCGCATCACCAATACATTCGATTACAACACCGCACCTTTTGCCGGCGGTTATTTTATCGGCGACTATCAAGCGCTGGTGAGTAGCTACAACGTTTTCATTCCGTTCTTCGTGAAGACCAATAGTGGCAATTTCAGCAATCGCACCGATGTGTTTGCGGCGCCGGCCATTTTTAAATCGAGCGACAAATCCTATATTGCAAATTCCGGCAGCCTCAAGAAAAGTGCGACACTCATGCGACGCGTGCATGAAAATATTCAGCGCGTGAAAAAACAGCGGGAAAGCAAATGGCGTAATTACAATCGGCCGGTGCCCCTTGGCTTTGGATAATTGAAGTGAGCCAGCCGCAATCCACTGTACCCTCCCCCTGCGTGCGTAATTGCTGCCTGGATGAAAAGGACGTCTGCATGGGATGTGGCCGGCATATCGATGAAATTCTGGCCTGGCATCAAGCTAGTGGCGAAGAGCGCGAAGACATCATCGCTGTCGCCGAACAAAGATTAGAGCAACGAAAATTACATCAGCGCGCACGGAATCCCTGACTGCATTTACTTTCCCCCATGAATCCAACAACAATAGTCCCTGATTCGAAACGGGCTTGCATCACGATGGAAACCGAGAAAAAGCAAAACCACCTGAAACTTCGTACCACGTTGGCATACGCCAAGGGCGCCTACACCGTAGAAATCAAGATTGGCAGCCAACAAAGCCCTGCCAACATCCTGATCGACAGCGGGAGCAGCACGTTGGTGGTGTTGCCGCAAGCCTACGACCCGGCGCACGACAAAAGTTTACAAGCAACATCCTTAGCCCAGTCCATTGCTTACGGAATCGGTACCTGGGCAGGACCGGTATTAAGAACCACGATTGCCTTTGGTGAAAAACGTCATGCACGCATTCTTCCTGATGCAGAAATCGCGTTGGTGGAAACCAACGCACAAAACTTTCGAGATGCCGACGGCCTGATCGGTTTAGCCTACAGGAAGCTCAATAAGGCACGGGATGTCAGCGCCATGCTGGTCGAGAAGAAAGTGGAGCCAAGCAATACGTGGCCCTGGCCGTTCAATGCCGAAGAGAAAGACCTGTCTGCCTTCAAGACACGGATGCGTGAACAACCGCAGGTAAACCTGACACCTTGCTTCACCGCGCTGGAAGATGAAGGCATCATTGCGGACAAGTTTTCGATGCTGATCAAGCGCGCATTGGTGCATGTCGTGGATGACAAGGCATCGTTGGGCCAACTGGCCGCGGATCCGCTGAACCAAGGCGTTCTGGTGCTCGGTGGCGGCGAGGAATGCCAGTCACTTTATGAAGGCGGCTTTGAAACCGCGAAAATCGTGCACGAGCTTTACTACAACGCGAATTTGATGGCGGTACAAGTGGGTGATCGTCCACGCATCCCGGCACCGGTGCTGGCCGAGAAATATCTGGATAGCTATGCCAGCAATGCCATCTTCGATACCGGCAGCAGTTTCCTGGTATTGGAAGCCTCCATCTATGATGCTGTCATCGCCGATTTCGCAAGTTACGATGCAGATTTTCCGCATTTGATAACTCGTTTCCAGGAAAATTTCAAAACAGAACACGGCCTTCCCAATGACAAGATAAAGACCCGAGACTGGCCCAAGGTGCATTTCCATCTTGAATCCCCGTCCGGCGACGAGGTTACGTTTACCTGCAACCCCGGCGATTATTGGCAAAAAAATGCCGTGCA
>JAYWIC010000201.1:0-1911 GCA_043789195.1 Arenimonas sp.
TTTTTAACGCTCGCCTATCCAGACAGGTTCCTGTCGCAACCAGGCATACCATTCCACAGTTGTCGATTTTTTCTGAAACGACACCGCCTACACGGGTGCCTAAGTAAGCTCCACCCGTCCAATTCCGGGCAAATCGAACGTCGCCAAGCGACGCTGCGGAGCAAGCATGACAAATCCATCCAACTGGCTTCGGCTGGTCTATGCCAGCCGTGCCAATTTCGTGGCGGGTGTCGACAATGCCACCGTGAATGCGGACATGGCAAGAATACTGATGCAATCGCGCAAGAATAATCCGGCCAATGGACTGGTGGGTGCCTTGTACTTTGCCGATGGCTGCTTCTTTCAGTGTCTCGAGGGTCCGACCGATGCGGTGGATGCGCTTTATGCACGACTGCATCAGGATCCGCGGCATAGCGATCTGAAAGTGCTGAGCCGTAACCTCATCAACCAGCTTTCTTTTTCCCGCTGGTCGATGAAATTCGTTCCCAATGCCAGTGCCGTTCGGGAACTGCTTGCCAGTCACGGACTGCGCAGCTTCGATCCCTATACCTTCAATCCCAAAGTGCTGGCCGACATGGTAAACCTGCTGTTGCAAGGGTCCGAATTTGCTGTTTCGGAGACGCAATTCACGCCGACGCCTCAGACTAAGGATGCATTCTCGGTAGCGCGGCGGGCAAAAATTTTTTCGGGTATTTCACTGGTTGTTGTATTGATTGCAGTTGGCGTAGCGGCATTTTATTGATGGTGTTGATTTAGATGATGTAAGCGCGTTCGGGGTAGGCCTGCGAACTTTAATATGGCAAAACTAGTCGCCACCACCGCCATCTCCACCAACGTCACATGACGAAGACCCGTCAGCACAATTGGCGTCTGAATATGATCCAGAATCATGAGTGGACGAACTATCCGAAGACTTAGAGGAAGCAGTGCCATCGTTGTTCGCCTGGCGCGCACGATGGTTCACATTGCTACGCGAGTAAATCAGTGCGAACGCGACAAGCCCGATAGCGAAAATAATGCCTGCGATAATTGAAATATCCACGTGGGCTCTCCATTTAGGCTTAGCGAAAAATACGACAGTTTTGTTTCAGTTTAATGAATCTGTGAGTTCTGGTGACTCCAACTGCCGCGCGGCGAATAAACGACATATACTGTTTATACCGTTTATTCAGGAGGATCCAATGGCCACGCGCAAGTCCGTTTCCAAATCAAAGCCAAAGCCAAAGTCTGTCAAAGCCAAAGTGTCAAAAGTGGCGCCGGCAAAAAAAGCAGCCAGCACATCAGCGCCGGAGTCTTCCGCTTCCCCGGCAGCCAAGGAAATTAGCGCTGTAGTGGCAGCCCCGGTTAAGCAGAAAGTAAAACTTGTGCGTGACAGTTTTGCGATGCCCAAGAATGAATACCTCGCGCTAAGTGATTTAAAGCTGCGTAGCGCACGCCTGGGATTACCAGCGAAGAAGAGCGAGATTTTGCGGGCAGGAGTTGCCATGCTGAGCAAAATGTCGGACGCAGGATTCGCAGCAGCTCTCGACGTGATCCCTAGCCTGAAGACCGGGCGGCCAAAAGAATCGAAGAAAGGCAGCGCAAAGAAAGCCGCCAAGAAAACATAAGGGCGAACGTAAAAGCCGCACCCGCTTCATACGGAGCGGCTATGCGCACATTTAACCCAGGCTGGATTGTTGCGTGATGACAAGTGACGACATCCCGTGGGTTGGTGGCTTTGTGTGATTATTCCGGGAAGGTGCGCGACACGCGCATCCTTGTTCCGGGCTTATTCGACGGACACGGGGAGGAGCCGGTCACTTTCCCTTTTGACCACGCCGTAACATTCGCAAGAGCGTTTTTCGATGCCGGCCCGATCGAGTACGGTGATCTCGCCATCGTTATAGTGAATCAACTCTGCCTTCTTCAATA
>JAYWIC010000202.1:0-6520 GCA_043789195.1 Arenimonas sp.
CGTGGCGGCGGGTCAATACATCGCCTTCTACCAGGGCAATCGCGACGAATACGAGAAGCTGCGGGTGCAAGGCGTGCCGACCAGCGAGTTGGGCCATCCGGCACATCTCAGCATCAATGAGATTCGCGGCATCGAGACCGACCTTCAGCAGCAGAAGCAACAGGTCGCGGTGGTGCAGGAGCAGAAGCAGCAACGTGATCGCGACGATCCCCAGCAAAACACCGCTCCGCGTTCGATTTTCGGCTGACGCTAGGCATCAACCGCAGCCGTCCGTCATCGCTTCAAGCCGCCTATCAGCGGCTCGAACCGCCAGGAAGCCCCGGCCATCGCGGGGCTTTCGTTGTTTTGGGGCGGCTCGGCGCCTGTGCCCGGGGTGTCGGTGGCCGTCGGTGCCTCCAGAGCGACGACCGCCAGCGCAGTGTCGCCCGCAATCGCAATGACCCTGCCGAGGCTGCGCGCGGTGCCTTGTTCGACGTCGAGTGGGCTGCCCACGGCCATCGCATCTGTGGTCAGAAGCCGCGCGAGTCCACGCTTGGCCTGCCCGAGGAAGTGAGTGCGGGCGACGATCTCCTGGCCCGGGTAGCAGCCTTTCTTCACGCTGTAGGCTCCCAAACGGTCGAGCGATAGCTGCTGCGGTGTCCACTGTTCGCGCTGCGAGGCATCCAGTCGCGGCCAACCATGCGCAAGGTCGAGCCGTTTCCACGCGAGCATCGCGGCTGCGTCTTCGGTCGGAGCAGTCGGCGATGCAGCGATCCGCAGCGCGCGCCCTCCGCCGTCGCCGCTCAGATCCAATTCGATGCCATCGTTCTCCGACCCGGTCCAATGGCGGCCGGACGATCGCTCGGACGCCCTCATTCGTCCGATGATGCTCAGGTCAGCGCGCGCATCGATCCGGACTTTGCTCCGAAACACGAAGCGGCGCAGCGAAGCGGCTAGCGTCTCGGCATCTGCATCCGAAAGCACCACCCACACCGTATCGCTGTCGACACGCAGCAATTGAAAGAGAGCAACGACTCGACCTTTCGGGGTCAACCAGCCGTTCCACTGCCACTCTTGCTCACCTAGTGCGGAAACATCGTTCATGAACTGAGATTGGGCGAACGCGACCGCATCGCGGCCGACCAGCGACAGCAAAGAGTGATCGGAAAGGGTGTGCCAAGAGAGGTCTGGGTTGTCCAGCATGGGCGCGAGACATAAAATACTGAGTTGAGGATGCAGCGAATGATAGGCGAAACCGCCCCCAGCACCGCGATTGAGGCGACAATCAGCACCGAAGCGCCTCCCGCATCGACCTCAGCCGATCCGAAGGCGCAAGATGCAGATCCGACGCGGGAGGTCGGGGGTCGCGACGGTCTCGAACCCACTCGTTACGGCGACTGGGAAAAAAACGGGCGCTGCATTGACTTTTAAGCACCGTCTTCACCGCTCCACAGCTCTTCTCACATCTCCACCCTATTCACTTTTTCAAGTTCTGGGCGCATTCGACCGATGACCAAACGCGCACGTCCCTTGTCGCCGCATCTGCAGGTGTATCGCCCGCAGATCACGAGCGTCATGTCGATCCTGCACCGCATCAGCGGGATCATTCTTTCTTTCGGCGCGTTCGGCCTGGCCTGGTGGCTGCTGGCTGCGGCGCAGGGCGGCGATGCTTACGCGCAGGCTGGCGGCATCATGGCCTCTGTGCTCGGCAAAATCGTGCTGTTCGGCTTTTCGCTGGCACTGATGTACCACCTGCTCAACGGTGTCCGCCATTTGCTATGGGATGCCGGCTGGGGCTTCGAGATCCCGCAGGTCTACCGTTCCGGCTATGTCGTAGTTGGTTTGACCGTTGTACTGACCGCAGCCATCTGGTTCGTGGCATTGCGGGGTGGCGCATGAGCGATTCCGGCCCCGATACCCGCGATTACCGCTCGCCCGTCGCCCGTGCCCGTGGCTTGGGCTCGGCGAAATCTGGCACTGGACATTTTTGGTACCAGCGCGTCACTGCTGTTTTTCTTGCGGTGTTGAGCCCCTGGATTCTCGGCATGCTGGTCGCGCTCGCGGGTGCGGACTTGGCGCATGCGCAGGCGACCCTGGCCAAACCGATCAACGCCATCCCGATGGCCTTGTTCCTCATGGCGCTGTTCTGGCACGCCAAGCTGGGTTTGCAGGTGGTGATCGAGGACTACATCCACCACCGGCCGGCCGAGATTTTCCTGCAATTGTTCGTCACCTTCGCCTGCGCACTCGGCGCGCTCGCGTCGATCTACGCGCTCGCGCGCATCGCGCTGCTGGTCTGAGCGCGCGCGAGTGACTGTGACGCAGCCAAGACTTACTTTTCAGGCTTATTCCCAGGCTCAATTTCAAGGCGACATCCGTTCGGCCGCATCACTGCGCCGGCTAACCCACTAGGCGAGACACGAAGCGCTCATGACCTCCGCTTACAAGATCACCGAACACAAGTACGACATGATCGTCGTCGGCGCCGGCGGTGCCGGACTGCGGGCCACCTTCGGCTTGGCCCAGAAAGGCCTGCAGACCGCGTGCATCTCCAAAGTCTTTCCGACCCGCTCGCACACCGTTGCGGCGCAAGGTGGCGTGGCCGCCGCGTTGGGCAACATGGGCGAAGACGACTGGCGTTATCACTTCTTCGATACGGTTAAGGGTTCGGATTGGCTGGGTGATCAGGACGCCATCGAATATATGTGCCGTGAAGCGATTCCGGCCATCATCGAACTCGAACACTACGGCGTACCGTTTTCACGTACTGAAGAAGGCAAGATTTACCAGCGCCCATTCGGCGGCATGACAACGAAATATGGCAAGGGCCCGCCAGCCCAGCGTACTTGCGCAGCCGCCGACCGTACCGGCCATGCGATTTTGCATACGCTTTATCAGCAATCGTTGAAGCATGACGCGAAATTCTTCATCGAATACTTCGCACTTGATCTGATCATGGATGAAGAAGGTGCATGTCGCGGCGTCTTGGCCCTGGATATGGCCGATGGCAGTCTGCATCTGTTCCGTGCTCATGGCGTGGTGCTGGCGACCGGCGGTTATGGCCGTGCCTATTTCTCGGCTACTTCTGCACATACCTGCACCGGTGACGGCGGTGGTATGGCATTGCGTGCCGGATTACCATTGCAGGATATGGAATTTGTTCAATTCCATCCAACCGGCATCTACGGCGCAGGTTGCTTGATTACCGAAGGCGTTCGTGGCGAAGGCGGCATTCTGCGTAATAGCCAGGGTGAGCGTTTCATGGAACGTTACGCACCATCGGTAAAAGATCTCGCGCCACGGGACATGGTCAGCCGTTCGATGACGATTGAAATTCGCGAGGGCCGGGGTGTTGGGCCGAAGAAAGACCATATCCATCTGGATCTTACCCATCTCGATCCCGACGTAATCCACAAGAAATTGCCGGGCATCGCCGAAACCGCAAAAATCTTTGCCGGTGTCGACGTTACCAAGCAACCCATTCCGGTATTGCCGACCGTCCACTACAACATGGGCGGTTTGCAAACCAATTACCACGGCGAAGTGGTCACCCTGAAAGACGGCAATCCCAATACGGTGGTTCCCGGTTTGTACTCCATCGGCGAAGCTGCCTGCGTCTCGGTACATGGCGCCAACCGCCTAGGCTCCAACTCGCTGCTCGATCTCGTGGTGTTCGGACGTGCGGTCGCTATCCGCGCTGCGGAAACCATCAAGCCAAACATGGCGCATAAATCCTTGCCAGCGAGCGCCTGCGATAAATCACTCGCCAATTTCGATAAGTTACGCAACGCCAACGGTGGCACACCGACCGCGGAAATCCGCGACAACATGCAAGCGATCATGCAAAACGATGCAGCCGTCTTCCGCACCGGCGAAACCTTGCAGCAAGGCGTGAGCAAAATCCAGCAAGCTTTCAAGAGTTTCGAAGACGTCAAAGTGTCGGATCGTTCCCTGATCTGGAACTCCGACCTGATCGAAACGCTCGAACTGCAGAATTTGCTGGGTCAGGCCGTGGTCACGATGGTGTCGGCGGAGAATCGCAAGGAATCGCGTGGTGCCCACGCACGCGAAGATTTCACGACACGCAACGATGCGGAATGGATGAAACATACGCTTAGCTGGATCGATGAAAAGGGCAGTGTGACGATTGATTATCGCCCTGTGCACATGAGTTCCCTAAGCACCGAGGTGGATTCAATTCCGCCCGCTGAACGCAAATATTGATTTTTCGTAGGGGCGGTTCATGAATCGCTCCTACACCTGAAAATATTATTGGATAAGAATATGGCAGAGTTCACGCTTCCAAAAAATTCGAAGATCGGTAAAGGTAAACACTATCCGGCCGCTTCCTCTGCGAAGAATGTTCGCAGCTTCAAGATATATCGCTGGAATCCCGACGATAACGCCAACCCGCGCACCGATACTTACGATGTCGACATGGACACCTGCGGACCAATGGTGCTGGATGCGCTGATCAAGATCAAAAACGAAATTGATCCGACCCTGACTTTCCGTCGTTCCTGCCGCGAAGGTATTTGCGGTTCCTGCGCGATGAATATCGATGGCACCAATACGCTGGCCTGCACCAAAGGCATCAGCGAATGCGGCAAAGCCGAGGTACCGATTTATCCGCTACCCCATATGTCGGTCATCAAGGATTTGGTGCCGGACATGACGCATTTTTATGCGCAATATGCCTCCATCAAGCCCTGGATTCGCACCCAAAGTGCAGCACCCGCCAGTGGCGAACGTTTGCAATCGCCCGCTGATCGCGACAAGCTGGATGGCCTGTACGAATGCATTCTTTGTGCCTGCTGCTCGACATCCTGTCCGAGCTACTGGTGGAATGGCGACCGCTATTTGGGCCCGGCTATTTTGTTGCAAGCCTATCGCTGGATTATCGATAGCCGCGATGAAGATACCGGTGCGCGTCTGGATGATCTGGAAGATCCATTCAAACTCTACCGTTGCCACACCATCATGAATTGCACGCGCACCTGTCCGAAAGGATTGAATCCCGCGAAGGCGATTGGCGAAATCAAGAAATTAATGTTGCAACGGCGCGGGGCCTGATTGAGTTGTATTTTTGTATCCGGATGCAGGATACAAAAATAACTTCATCATTTCGGTAGAACTATGGGTTCGTTTCATTTGAATATGACGCCTGACATCGTCTATCTTTGGGTAAATGGTCAGGATCCCGATTGGCAATTACGGCGCGAAGCGGCCGAGAAGACATACTACGGTTCCCAGTCATGTCGTTTTTCCAATGTCGACGGCCGTTTTCGAGATAACGACGAACTGCGCTTCAGCCTCCGTTCCCTGACGCCGTATCTCGATCAATTCGGCCGAATATTCATCGTGACCGATCGTCAAAGGCCGGACTGGCTTCTGGATCATCCGCGCATCTGCGTTATTGACCACAGTACTCTGCGCGACTACTCGAGTTTTCCGACGTATTCATCCAAAGCCCTGGAGGCCTATTTCGATCGATTACCCGTCTCGAATCATTTCGTCTATTTGAATGACGACGTATTTCTCGGCAGTGGGTTTTTGATGGATCACCTTTACCAAGCATTCCAGTTGAAAACGGTTATCCATTTTGAACAACCCGAAGACCGGGACCCGCTCGAAGACGTTTCGCAGAATTCTGCAATGAACATTTCGCATGAAATCCTATCTGACCGGTTCGACAGCAATTGCTTTAGTCCTAAACCCATGGCGCACGCGCCACGTTATCTTATTCGAACATTCATGAAAGAGCTTTTCGGGACATATCCCGAAGCCGTCAAAAATGCACGTGACGAAATTTTCCGGGAACCTTCCATTCCATCGGTCATTGCCGATCTCTATGGTCGCTGGATGCTTGCTTCTGGGCATGCAATCGAAAAGCCGGTTCCTCACACCTTGGTTTCCTCTGGATCTCCGCAATTCCATGACCAACTCGAAATGCTAGTGGATCGTTTTCATTCGCTTTCGTACTTTTGCATAAACGATACGCTGGACAATTCATCAGGCTGTCATGTCCATTTTTCCCTCATTCAGTCCGTTCTTGAAAAAATGTTTCCAATACCCTCAGAATTTGAAACACTTTCTCGAGTTCCGGCAGGCGATAACCGCAGCAACCACATAGGAATATTGAAATGACTAGCACAGCACTTTTCTGGCCCGCATTTGCTCTTGTCCTGCTGACTTTCTGCGTCATGATTCGTATGTTGATGAGTCGCATTGCTCAAATGAAGTCGAACAGAATTCATCCACAAACCATTTCGACCTCTGCCGAGCTGGCCGCCAGAATGCCCGACTCGCGGGCTTCGGATAATTTCCGCAACCTCTTTGAAACACCCGTTCTGTTCTATACCGGAATGGTGTTCGCACAAGTCACACAACCTGGAAACACTATTTTGCTGGGATTGGCATGGCTTTATGTTGTTTTACGGGTAATTCACAGCGTTATTCAATGTGGTTATAACAAAGTCATGCACCGTTTCTATGTGTTTTTTACCAGCGTTTGGGTGCTACTGGGAATGTGGATCGTATT
>JAYWIC010000203.1:0-26884 GCA_043789195.1 Arenimonas sp.
TTAAGCAGAAGCCTGAGCTTCCTGCGGGGTGAGTGTGCGAAGGGCCAGGGCGTGAATTTCACCCCCCATCAGGGTTCCCAATGTGGCATAGACCATGCGTTGTCTGGCCAAGGGCAACTTGCCCTGAAATGCCTCGGCAATCACGACGGCTTCAAAGTGCACGCCATCTTCGCCCATTACCCGGGCTTGGGCGCCGGGCATCCCGGCGTGGATTAAGTCTTGTATTTGCTGGGCGTTCATTGGGCTGCTTATGAAAAGTGGGGTATTAACAAGTGTTGGCTTACAATAGACGCACATGATACCGCCAACCCTGCTTTGATGAACGCTAATCTGAAGAACGAAGCACTGACCGATAATTCACTGATCCAATGTGGTCATCGCGTGCTATCGGTTGAAATTCAGGCATTGCAAGCCATTCAGACCCGAATCGGGGCTGAATTTGCCCAAGCATGTCGCTTATTGCTCGCCTGCAAAGGTCGCGTCATCTGTACCGGCATGGGTAAATCCGGCCATATCGCCACAAAAATTGCCGCCACGCTGGCCTCCACCGGCACACCGGCTTTTTTCGTCCATCCCGGCGAAGCCAGCCATGGCGATCTGGGCATGATTACCGATGCCGACGTGGTGCTGGCACTCTCCAATTCGGGCGAAACCGAAGAATTACTGACCATCCTTCCGGTCTTGAAGCGCCAGGGCAATGTATTGATTAGCCTGACCGGCAGACCCGGTTCAAGTCTGGCGAATGAAGCCAATGTCCATTTGGATGTCAGCGTCCCCGAAGAAGCCTGCCCTCTGGGTCTGGCCCCGACGTCAAGCACCACTGCTGCTTTGGTGATGGGTGATGCGCTCGCCGTCAGTCTTCTGGAAGCTCGCGGCTTTACCGCCGATGATTTTGCCCGCTCGCACCCGGCCGGTGCGCTTGGCCGACGCCTGCTACTGCATATCAGCGACATCATGCATGCCGGTAGCGAAGTGCCACGCGTCGGCATTCATGCCAGTGCGAGTGAAGCCTTGGTCGAAATGAGCCGGAAGCGTTTGGGTATGACGGCCATAGTCGATGCCGAAGATCGCCTGCTGGGTGTTTTTACCGATGGCGATTTGCGCCGCGCGCTGGACGATGCACAGGTCGATTTACGCAATACGCCGGTCACGCAATTAATGGCGCATTCGCCAAAAACCATCGCACCCGATGCCCTCGCCGTGGAAGCCGCGCATTTGATGGAGCAATATAAGATTAGTGCACTCGTCGTGGTCGATGCCGAAAAGCACGTAGTTGGTGCCTTGAACATTCACGATTTGCTTCGTGCGCGCGTGGTCTAAGCGATGGCACTGGATCTCGAAGCATTAAAGAAACGTGCAAAAGCCATTCGTCTGGTGTGTTTCGATGTCGATGGCACCCTGACCGATGGCAAACTGTATTTCGATGGCGAAGGCCGCGAAAGCAAAGCCTTCCACGTGCACGATGGTCAGGGTTTACGACTACTGGAAGACAACGGTATCGCCGTGGCCTTCATCACCGCCCGCGCCAGCGAATCGGCAAAAGCGCGTGCCCGTGATCTGCGTTTATCGCATGTGTATATCGGCGTGAAAGACAAGGCAGCCTGCCTGCGTGAATTGTGCGAAAAATTGAATATCACGCCACAACAAGCGGCCTTTATGGGTGATGATGTGCCCGACCTGTCGGCGATGAAACTTTGTGCGCTTGCATGCGTCCCCGCGAACGCGCATGCATGGATGTTTGATCATGCGGACTGGATCATTCCGAAAAATTCCGGTGAAGGGGCAGCCCGTGCCTTGTGTGATTTCCTACTTGAATCACAAAGCCTGATGCCCGCCATCCTGAAAAAATGGGGTGTCATTGCATGAATCGGAATGTCTGGACCCTACTGATTTTTGTATCCGCCGTCCTGACCACGATTGCGGTTTGGAATCTGCGCTCCAAACCCCACGTGAAAGCCGAAGGTCCGGCCCGTTCGGACTATGTGCTGCACAACTTCGAAATGACCACACTGGACGAGCAAGGCAAGGAAGCCTTTACGCTGAAATCGCCTTATCTGGAGCGTGACCCGAAAGGCAAAACGCTCAATATCCTGGCGCCGAAATTCAGCTTCCCGGACAATAACGGCGGCATGTGGTATGCCCAATCGGGCAATGCCTGGGTGGGGCCAAAAGCCGAAGAAGTGCGTTTGCAGGACAAGGTCGACATGTTCGGACCAAAAACGGCCAGTGGCAACCAGACCCGCTTCAGTGCCCCGCAATTAACGATTTTCCCCAAGAAAAATACTGCCATGAGTAAGGATGTCGTGACCATTACCCGTGCCGACTCTATACTTCAAGGTCGCGGACTGCAGGTGGATATGCAGGCCAAACGTTTTCAACTTTTAGCCGATGTCAAAGGACGATATGCGCCTGCTCGCCGTTAGTCTCACCCTACTCGCCGCCACTGTGTCGCTGTCTCCGATGGCGCTGGGCAAATCCTCCGATCGCAATCAACCGATGGATGTCCAGGCTGACAGCAGCGATGCTATCATGGCTGACGAAAGCGACTCCACCCTCAATGGCAACGTCGTCATTACACAGGGTACGCTCGAGATCAAAGCCGATCGTGCGGTGATCCAT
Organism: Arenimonas sp.; assembly: GCA_043789195.1. Lineage (GTDB taxonomy): Bacteria > Pseudomonadota > Gammaproteobacteria > Xanthomonadales > Xanthomonadaceae > Arenimonas. The sequence goes on from JAYWIC010000203.1 coordinate 2,620, forward strand.
CGCAGCAAGGGGGATATTGACCGGGTTACGCTGACCGGCGGGCCAGTCGTGATGAAACAAGTCAATGATTCCGGCGAACCCATGAATGCCCAGGCATCGACGATTGTTTACACACTGAGTTCGGATTTGATCGTGCTGAAAGGCAACGTCATCATCGACCAGCCTCGCGGCTCCATGCGCGGTGAAAACGTAAAATATGACCTGAAAACCGGTCGACTGAACGGCGGTGGTGATGGCAATCGCGTTTCCATGCGGATACTGCCAAAAAACAAAGCACCCGCAGAAGCCAAACCCTGATGTTGCACGCAACAGGTCTGCGCAAACGATATAAATCGCGCGAAGTGGTGCATGATTTCGCACTGGATTTACATCCAGGCGAAGTCGTCGGACTGCTGGGGCCGAACGGCGCGGGTAAAACCACCTGTTTCTACATGATTGTTGGGCTGGTCCCGACGGATGCCGGCGAAATTCGTTTCAATGACCGCGTTATCACCAGTATGCCGATGCACGAACGGGCGCAACTGGGCATCGGTTATTTGCCACAGGAAGCATCGGTGTTCCGCAAGCTGACCGTGGCTGAAAACATCATGGCGGTTCTCGAGCTTCGCAAGGAACTCAGTAGCGCCGACCGCAAGAAAGAACAGGAAAGCCTGCTCGAAGAACTTTATGTCACCCATGTGGCAAAACAACTCGGCGCCAGCTTGTCGGGTGGCGAACGTCGCCGCGTCGAAATTGCCCGGTCACTGGCGGCAAATCCACGGATGATTTTGCTGGACGAACCCTTTGCCGGCGTGGACCCCATTTCCGTTGCCGAGATCCAGAAAATTGTCATTCATCTGAAACAAAGAGGCATCGGCGTACTCATTACCGATCACAACGTGCGCGAAACCCTCGGCATCTGCGACCGCGCCTATATATTGAATGCCGGCAGCGTACTGACCCAAGGTACACCTGCCGAAATTCTGGAAAATGCCGAGGTTCGCCGCGTCTATCTGGGCGATACGTTCAGGCTTTAAAATTGGCCTGCCAGCTTCCCGCACAGTCGCCGCTTATGGTTAACTGTGCAAGATGAAACCTGGCCTACAAATTCGACAAACGCAATCGTTGACCTTGACGCCGCAGCTTCGTCAGGCCATTCGTTTGTTGCTGCTTTCCAGTGTTGAACTGGAAACCGAAATTTCAGAGGCGATCGAGGCCAACCCCCTGCTGGAAAGCATTGATGATTTTGCTTCTGATGGCGATGAAGCTCCCTCTGGCATGACTGACGAAATAACGCCCGAGAAAAAGGAATCCAGCGACAGTGACGGCGAGGCGGAAGTCGCCATTCTGGAAAACAATGAAGAATTCGATTGGTCTTACGATGAACCACGCACCTCCAACGGTAAAAGTGAGGAATACGATAATGAATTTGGCATCGCCGTCCCTGTGGGCTTGTGTGAGCATCTTTTGTGGCAACTGCGTTTAAGCCATTTGTCGGCGCGCGATATCGCCATTGGTGAAGTCATTATTGAAGCCATCAACAACGATGGTTATTTGCTTGAACCGCTTGAGTCCATCCAGGAAACCTTATTGCCCGAAGTGCATGCCGATTTGCAGGAAATTAGCACCGTTCTGCAGTTGATACACCACTTCGATCCGGTCGGTGTCGGCGCAAGAAATTTATCGCACTGCCTGTCCATCCAGTTGCAGGTCCTGAGCCCGGACACCCCCGGATTATGCCTGGCAAAAAAAATCGCCATGGAACACCTGGAAACTCTCGCCAAACTGGGTTCGGAAAAACTGGCCGTGCAACTCAAAGTCAGTCCGGTCGACATGCAGGAATCCCACTCACTGCTGAAAAGCCTGGACCCGAAACCCGGGCTGCAAATTAGCTCGGATGCCCCGGACTACATCGCACCTGATTGCATCGCCACCAAACATAAGGGCGTCTGGCAGGTAAGTCATGCGCGCGGCAGCCAACCGCGCATCGGGATCAATCGGCATTACGAGAGCCTGATCGGCAAAGCCAGCCGATCCGATGACGCCTACCTGCGCGGCCAGTTGCAGGAAGCTCGCTGGCTGATCAAAAGCCTGGATTCGCGCGCAGACACCCTGCTGCGTGTCGCCCGCTCGATCATCCGGCAACAAAGTGGCTTTCTCGAGCATGGGCCACAGGCCATGCGCCCCCTGACCCTGCGCGAGGTCGCAGAAGAACTGGGACTGCACGAATCCACCATCTCCCGCGCGACGACACGCAAATTCCTTCGCACGCCACGTGGAACATTCGAATTTCGTTATTTTTTCAGTTCGGGTATCAGCAATAGCGATGGTGGCGGAACTTCCGCAACAGCCATCCAGTCCATGATACGCAAGCTGATCGATACGGAAAATCCGCGTTCCCCGCTCAGCGATGCGCGCTTGGCAGAATTGCTCAAAGCGGAAGGTATACCGGTAGCCCGCAGAACCGTTGCGAAGTACCGGGAAGCCATTCATATCGGCTCTTCCAGCGAGCGACAGCGCTTGGGATAAGTGTCGCCGGTTAAAACTTCGTGAATTGAAAATAAATCAAAAAAATTGACAATTTCTCACAAATTCTTCTCCCCAAAACGCATTTTCTGGCGTAGTGTAATCATTGCAAGCTAAGTTGCTTGTCACTCGACAGGAGGAAGGAATGAAATTAGATATCAATGGCCACCAAGTTGAAGTCACCCCCGCCCTACGCGAATACGCGCAAGAAAAAATAGGACGCCTGTCGAAACACTTTGATCACCATCTCGATGCACGCATGATGCTTTCGGTAGAAAAACTCGATCACAAAGCCGAAGCCACACTTCACACTCCCGGGAAAACCCTCTTTGCCGATGCCGTTGCGCCAGACATGTATGCCGCAATCGATTTGCTGGCCGATAAACTCGACCGCATCGTACTCAAACTGAAAGAAAAAATGACCGACCATCATCGCGGCGATTCACAGGCGCGCGCTGAAACCTTCGGCTGAACCATCCCGATCATTCGCGACCAGCCAAACCCCGACTCGTTCGGGGTTTGTTTTTGCAGGAGGGGTTTAGCCCCGAACAATGTTGAAAAACATTCGGGGTTAAAACCCCTCCTACAATCAAGCATTGCCAGTCAGCGGCGGCAATGCCAAGCTAAGCCTTAAACCCCAGCCCTGTAGACCATGCTCAATCGCATCACTACCCGCGAAGTATTCGAACAACTTCAGGAACGACTCAGCCTGCGTTGGCTGGCGTCGCCGGGCGGCGGCGAGCGCGTACTGGAACGCAATGAAACCCTGTCACGCCGGCCATCGCTCGCCGGCTATTTGAATGTTATCCATCCGAACAAAATCCAGATCATCGGCGCTTCTGAATTGCACTGGCTAGATGGACTCGATGCCCGCCACCGCTGGGAAACCCTGGAAAAAATCACCGGTTTTAATCCGATGGCGCTGGTCATCACCCAAAACCAGAGCTGCCCAACCGATTTACGCAACGCCTGCGAAGAATCCGGCACGCCTCTATGGGTTTCCGCAAAACGCGGCCATGAATTGCATAACCTCCTGCAGTATCACCTTGCCCGCTCGTTGGCACCCCGCGTCAGCCTGCATGGCGTCTTTATTGAAATTTATTCCATCGGCGTCCTGATTACTGGTGACGCCGGTGCCGGCAAAAGCGAATTGGCACTGGAATTGATTTCACGCGGTCATCGATTGGTCGCCGATGATGCTCCGGAATTCACGTTGATTGCTCCCGATGTGCTGGACGGTACCTGCCCCGAAATGCTGCAGGACATGCTCGAAGTACGTGGTCTTGGCCTGATGAATATCCGGCAAATGTTTGGCGACACCGCCGTCAAGCGCAATAAATATTTACGTCTGATCGTGCATCTTCTGAAACTCAGTGACAGCCATTCGGATCATATGTCGCGGCTGACTGGCGAGACCGATGCACGCCAGGTGCTGGACCTGCGGGTTCCCGTGTTCAATTTGCCGGTAGCGCCTGGCCGCAACCTGGCGGTTCTCACCGAAGCGGCTGTTCGCTTACACTTGTTGCGCAGCAAGGGCGAAGATCCCGCTGCTGCATTTCTTGCACGCCATACCGCCTTTTTGGAAGCCGGTGGACACGAATGAATACAAGCAAACCCCTATTGACGGTCGTCAGCGGACTTTCCGGTTCCGGAAAAAGTATTGCCTTGCGCACACTGGAAGATCTCGATTACTACTGTGTTGATAATTTACCGGCCGAACTCCTTCCGGATTTCGTAAAAAATCTGACCCGCGATGACAAGCAGTATTTGCGACTGGCCGTCAGTATCGATGTACGCAATCACAGTTCGGATTTGGGCCGCATCGGCGAATGGTTATCGGCCGTCGGCGCACTGGGTTTCGATTACCGTCTGGTCTATTTCGATACCGCAGATGAAGCACTGATCAAGCGCTACTCCGATACGCGGCGCAGGCATCCGCTCTCGCACGGAGGCATGGCCCTGTCGAATGCCATCGCGCAGGAACGCGAGCGGCTTCGTCCGATTCATGCACTCGCCGACATCGTCATTGATACGAGCGACATGAACGTGCACCAATTACGCAAAACCGTTTTAAGCGAACTGGAATCCGATACAAAACGGCAGGTGTCGCTTTTGTTTGAATCCTTTGCCTATAAACGCGGCATTCCCGGCGATGCCGATTTTGTTTTCGATGCCCGTTGCCTGCCGAACCCGCATTGGGATGCCGCACTGCGTCCGCTTTCGGGTCGCGATGTGGCCGTTCGCGATTTTCTTGAACAACAAACGACAGTACTGGAATTTGTCGACCAGATTTCCGTTTTTCTCGACACCTGGTTGCCGCGTTTCGAATCGGAAACACGCAGCTATGTGACCATTGCCTTCGGCTGCACCGGCGGCAAACACCGCTCTGTGTATTTAGCGGAAAAACTGACCCAGCATTTCCGCCAGAGTGGCCGTGAAAATGTACTCACGTTTCATCGAGAACTTGAATAATGTCGGTCGGGGTTTTACTGATCGCACACCCCGGCTTCGCACCCGCCTTGCTGGCGGCAGCACGCCACATCAACGGCATCCGCTCCCTCGATATCGTGGCCCATGACATCGAGCCCGAACTCGATAAAGACGCACAATTACTGTCGGCGAGCGCCGCTTTTCGCAAAGTGGACAGCCCCGGCGGAGTTTTAATCTTGGTCGACAGCCCCGGCGGCACTGCCGACAAGACGGCCGCGCAACTGGCGCAATTGGGCACACCGGCTCGGCGTGTCAGTGGTCTGTCTTTGCCAATGTTGCTTCGGGTAATGCATTATGCGGAACAGGACCTGGATGAACTTACCCGCACAGCCGCGGCGGGTGGCCGCAATGGAGTGGTGATCGATCATGCTTGAACACGAAGTCACAATCACGAGCTCCACCGGACTGCATGCACACGCATCGGCCAAATTGGTCCAAATACTGGGCTCATTCAAATGCCAGGTAACGCTGATCGGTAAAGGTCGCGAAGTCAACGCAAAAAGCATCATGGGTGTCATGCTGCTCGCTGCTGGCCCCGGCACGGTACTGAAAGTAAGAGTTAGTGGCGAAGATGAAGCGGAAGCATTACGCGTCGTACAACAATTTTTTGCCGAGATGTGATTTAGCTTTCGCTTTTGTGGGAGCTTGAGCAGCGATTAGATTTGTGCACTGGAATTTAATTTCCGCACAGAACTGAAATATTTCATTGCCGCTGTTTTTAACAGGCAAATGTCTGTTCAAGCAGCTTCCACAAAAAAATCAAAAACAAAACACTGGGCATATCGGCACTATCAGCCGATAATACGCGGGCCAACCAGGGAGCCACCCATGGCCGAAGCCATTCGCCACGATAAAACCGCACGCCAGCTGCGTCTGTTATCAGATGCGCTTGATACGGGCCGTCTAGGCCCGGTGCGTCGTTTGGTGAATTCACTGTCACCCGCCGAAATCGGCAATTTGCTCGAATCACTTCCTGCGACCAAGCGCGGTGTCGTCTGGGGCTTGGTCGATCCGGAAGATGACGGTGAAGTGCTGGTGCATGTCGGCGAGGACGTTCGTGAATCCTTGCTGGCTGACATGGACCCCGATGAAATCGTGGCAGCGGCTGAAACGCTAGACCTCGACGATTTGGCAGAAATCATCGAAGACCTGCCCGATACCGTTATCGAAGAAGTCTTGAAATCGATGGACCGCGAAAACCGCGAGCGCCTCGAACAAGCCCTCTCATATCCCTACGACAGCGCCGGTCGATTGATGAACCCCGATGTGATCACCGTGCGAACCGATGTCACGGTGGATGTGGTATTGCGTTATTTGCGCCTGCGCGGCGAGATACCCGAGCACACCGATTACCTGTTCGTCGTTTCGCGCCGTCACCAATATTTAGGCCGCGTGGCGGTATCGGCATTATTGATTCACGACCCACTCACGCCGATCAATGAACTGATCGACGACGAACAACCCGCGATTCCGGTCAACACAGATGCGAATCAGGTCGCCACCCAGTTCTCCGATTACGACTGGATTACCGCACCAGTCGTCGATGAAAATAATATTTTGCTCGGCCGCATCACGATCGATGATGTCGTGGATATCATCCGCGAACAAGCCGAGCACCAAGCCATGGGCGCAGCGGGTCTGGATGAAGACGAGGACTTGTTCTCGCCGGTACCGCGCGCGGCAAAACGTCGCGCACTGTGGCTAGGCATTAATTTGCTCACCGCGTTTCTGGCCTCATGGGTCATTGGTCGCTTTGAAGCCACCTTGCAGCAAGTCGTCGCTCTGGCCGTTTTAATGCCGATCGTCGCCAGCATGGGTGGCGTGGCGGGAACGCAGGTACTCACACTGATGGTGCGAGGCATTGCGCTTGGCCAGGTCGGTGTCGGCAATCTGAGGGCGCTGATCGCAAAAGAAGTTCTCGTCGGTGTATTGAATGGACTGGTCTGGGCCTTCGTCGTAGGCGTCGTCTGCGCGCTGTGGTTCCAGGACGCCAAATTGGGACTGGTCATAGCCGCAGCGATGACGATCAATCTGGTGGCAGCCGCGTTAGCCGGGGTTTTGGTGCCGATCACGCTCAAGCGCATGAATATCGACCCAGCGCTCGCCGGCGGGGTCGTTTTAACCACATTTACCGATGTGATCGGCTTCTTGTCATTCCTGAGCTTGGGCACCCTGATTTTGTTGAAGTAGGGTCGATTCATGAATCGCCCCTACGAACATTAACAAAGCACTTCGTCTTCACCACCACTCTGCGAACCTTTTCCTTATCTGGATGCCTCTAATGGGCATACCACAGGAGATAAGCATGAATCGTCGAAATATCTTGAAGAGTCTGGCAGCGCTTTCGGCGCTGTCTTGGCTGAGTCCCTTGACTGCAGCCAGTACGCCAGTAAACACCATCATAGCGCCATTGAAAAAAGCCAAGGCAGACTGGAAAAAGCTATTGCCTGCCGCCGCCTATGCCGTGCTGTTTGAAGAAGATACAGAGCGCACCAACTCCAGCCCATTGAACAAAGAGTATCGTGACGGCACCTATATTTGCGCCGCCTGCTATCTGCCCCTTTTTCCAAGCAAATCAAAATTCGACAGTGGCACAGGCTGGCCGAGTTTTACGTATCCGATAGAAGGGCGCGTCGGCAAGAAATCCGATTACAAATTGATTTGGCCGAGAACCGAGTACCACTGTGCACGTTGCGGCGGCCATCAGGGCCATCTTTTCGACGACGGTCCAAAGCCAACCGGGCAACGCTGGTGCAATAACGGCGTGGCATTGAAATTCATCCCCAAAGGCAATCCGTTGCCGGCATTAAGGACTTAATGTGAAAAATATTTTTGCAAAGACACTCGTTTTTTTTATCACCGGCCTTGTCTCAAGCATCGCTTTATCGGCCGTCCTGGTAAGTCTTGACGGCCCTACAAAATCGAAAGCCGGCATTGAAACCGCCGTGTTTGCAGGAGGTTGCTTCTGGTGCACCGAATCGGATTTCGACAAGGTGCCCGGCGTTATCTCGACAACCTCCGGTTACATTGGCGGTAGCGTCAATAACCCTACCTACGAACAGGTGTCGGCAGGTGTCACGGGCCATGCCGAAGCGGTAGAAGTAAAGTTCGATACGAAAAAAATCAGCTATGCACAACTTTTGAAATTTTTCTGGCTAAGCATTGACCCACTCACCCCCAATAGGCAGTTCTGCGACAGCGGGACTCAGTACCGTAGCGGTATTTTTTATACCAGTGAAAGCCAGAAAAAACAGGCGGTCGCTTCAAAAAAATCACTCGATGACAGCAAGTTTTTAAAACAACCGATTGTGACTGAAATCACCGCTGCCACAACGTTCTATCCGGCAGAAGACTATCACCAGGATTACCATACCAAAAATCCGATTCGCTACAATTATTATCGCAACGGTTGTGGCCGGGATGATCGTCTTGAGCAGGTTTGGGGCAAGAAGAAATAATGCCGGGCGGCACCCGCGGCCGCCCTTCAGATTTAACGTCGCATGCAGATTTGGCAGGGCAAGCACGGGGCTTTCCCCGAGGATTATTTGCCCTGCTCTTTCAATGTCAGCGCGACTTTATTGCGTAGATACGCCGGCTCGAGAATATCAGGCGCAATCATTTTTCCAAGATGGAAATCACGTATTGCAATACGTGCAATATTCGCTGCATGCGGCAATGCATCGGCCCGGCAATGCAGCAATTGCGAACCAAGATTTATCTGCAGAGCATTATTGATTGCCGAAAATCCGGTGCCGACGCCGACCACTGGATGACTGGATTCATAACGAAATGCATCGGGCGCAATGACGATTTCTTCGCTGACGGCATGAACCAGACCATCGGAATCCCATTGAAATTGGGCGCAATAAATTTCACCCATTCGCGCATCGATTGCAGCAAGAATCCGCTCCGGTTTTAGATCGACGCCTTGCATAGCCAAAGCCGCAAGCGTGGAAACCGGCAATACCGGTTTATCCAAAGCCAGTGCAATGCCCTGCACCAGAGCGACGGCTAGTCTCACGCCGGTAAACGCACCGGGACCAACACCTACCGCAATCGCATCGAGTTGTGATTTTTTGATACCGGCTTCTGCCAGTAATTGTTCTGCCCAGGGCAAGGCCAATGCCGTGTGCTGCTTGGGAACTATGTCGAAACGTTCTCGCATTTCGCCATCGATGTACAAAGCGACAGAGCATGCTTCGGTGGCGGTTTCGAAGGCAAGCAATTTCATGTCCACATTTCCCGGGTATCGATCAATTCATTCTCAACTTCCGGATGATTGGCCGCGAAAAAAGCCTGCACATCACCCAACACCCGCGTACGCGGGAGCGGTGGCAAGCTATCGAGAAAAATTTTGCCGTAAGATTTTCCTAGCAGGCGTTGATCGCATAACACCAACACGCCACGATCTTCATGGCTTCTAATCAAACGGCCGGCACCCTGCTTGAGTGCAATAACGGCTTGCGGAATTTGTTCCTCGCGAAACGGATTGCCTCCTGCCCGACGAATCACGTCAAGACGCGCTTCCAATACCGGATCGTCCGGCGCCGCAAAAGGCAGCCGGTCGATCACGACCACACTCAGGGCTTCGCCGATCACATCGACACCTTCCCAGAAACTGGCCGCGCCCAATAAAACGCCATTGCCGGAATGACGAAATTGTTCGAGCAAGACCGTTCGCGGGGCCGTGCCCTGAACGAATAATGGCCAGGGTGAATTTTTCAAAGCTTCACTGGCTTCGCGCAAGGCGCGATGGGAAGTGAATAATAAAAAAGCACGTCCTTTCGATGCTTCCAATACCGGCCATACGGCTTCTACCACCGCCTTGCCGTAATCGCGCGTGTTCGGTTCCGGTAAGTTTTTCGGCAGATAGCACAAGGCCTGTTCGGCCCATTCAAATGGACTCTGCTCAAGAAGGGTACGAGGTTCGATCAATCCCAGTCGATGCGCCAGATGTTGAAAATCGCCTTCTACCGCCAGCGTTGCCGACGTAAAAATCCATGCCGCACGGCTTTGTTCGCGATACTGGCGAAGCGGTGCCGAAATATCCAAAGGCGTACGTTGCAAACTGAATCCGCGTTGGGTGAGCTCATACCAGCGAACGTCTTCGTCATCGCCTGGATTCAACCAACGCTGTATTCGAAGATAAGCGTTATCGGCACGTGCGCTACAAGCCCCGAAGCCCGGGCTGGTTTCTACCAATGGCTCTAATGCTTCACATAGACTTTCGACACTGGCACGCAAGGCTTCCAGTGCCAGCAATGCCGTTTCATCATGAATTACCCGAGCCTGATTGCCACGCTGGGCAAAATTATTCAGCGCAAGACGCAACTCGCGTACTTGATGTTCAATCGTCCGGACCGGCTGCTGGATGGTCGCCAAGGCCGATGGCACTTCCTTGCATTCGGCCAAGGCATCGCGTGCGAGATCCACCAATTGCCTGGCACTGAGATTTTCGCCAAAAAATTGTGCCGCCAATTCTGGCAGCTGATGGGCTTCATCGAGAATGAAAGTCGAGGCCCCCGGCAAAATTTCACCGAAGCCTTCCTGTTTGATGGCAAGATCGGCGAGCAATAAATGATGGTTCACCACCACCACATCGGCCGCCTGCGCTTCCTGACGTGCCTTGACGACAAAACATTCCGACCAGAACGGGCATTCACTGCCAAGGCAGTTTTCTGCATTTGAGGTAATTTGCGGCCACAGCGGCGAGTCTTCCGGCAATTCCGAAAGCTCCGCCAAATCACCGCGTTTGGTCTTGCCGCTCCAGGCAGTCACCCGTTGAAATTGAGCCACCACTTCGCGACTGGCAAATTTTGACTCGCCGCGCGCCTGTTCCATGCGATAGCGACATAAATAATTCGCACGGCCTTTCAGCAAGGCCGTTTTAAGATTCGCACCCAAGGCTTCGCGCACACGCGGCAGGTCGCGATGATACAACTGGTCTTGCAGGGCTTTGGTACCGGTCGAAATAATCACGCGTTCGCCGGACAATAATGCCGGCACGAGATAGCCGTAGGTCTTCCCGGTGCCGGTGCCCGCCTCGGCAATCAGGGTTTCTTTGTCATCAATCGCATCGGCAATGGCTTGCGCATAACGTTGCTGCGCGGGCCGCGCAACATAGGACGATAATTTTTTTGCGAGCGGGCCGTCATCGGACAAAGCCAGTTGCGTTCGTTTTGCTAAATCCGACACGATAATCCCGTTTTAGTAGCGCGGCGGCGGAACCACCGTGCACTTGGCGATTTGCTGTTCTGCCACCATGGCTCCGGAGGCATCTTTTCTTGCCTGGCGGGCGAATGACAGGGTTTTCCAGTTACGACGACACAAGGCGCCAAGTTTTGGGCCTTTGTTATAAGACGACAAGGCAAAGCTTTCTGCCTGCACCCACTCTTTTTTCAGCAAAAATAATTCTGCCTGCCATTGCAGTAAATCAGGATCCATCGCTGAAATTTTCAATGCCTGATCAATCGAGGATTGCGCCGAAACAATATCTTTGCGGGCTTCGGCTTGCGCCGCCGCATTTCGTAAATCCTCTACCTGGGGATCGCGCAGAGGGGCTACGGTCAAATCATTGCCCTGCATGCCGACCGCTCGAACTTGCGACACCATCGCTTCGGGCGTAAAGGTCGCCGTGCCTTTTGTTTTTGCCGGACCCGTCGGGCCACAAGCGACAAGCAAAAGAAAAATAGCGGTTACAAAAAAACGCATCGCTTATTGCTCCTGATTTTCCTGCACGGGCGGTTGAGCTTGAGGTGCATCTTCGCCCAGCTTGAACCAATCCAGCCACGAACTCTCGACACAGGTTTTATGTTCTTTCGGCAAATAGCCGGAGACAAAAGCGGCGCGGCGCGCATTCGGACAATTGTCTTCGGTCGTTGCGTAATCGCTGCCATCCAGCCATGCCCACTCAATGCCTTCGCCGCTCACGGTTAAGGGCTGCGTCGGTAATTTTGCGAACAAGGACGACCACACCCGCATGGCACCGGTCGCACCATACAAGCCGGTGGTTTTGTTTTCATCATTGCCCACCCAGACCACCGCCAGATGATCACCGGTGTATCCGGCAAACCAGCTATCGCGGCCATCATTGCTGGTACCGGTTTTTCCGGCCGCCTGCAAAGGACCGAGACCATCGCCTAACAAGGCACTGCCCGTGCCATTCGTGACGACTTGCTGCAGACCCAGGGTAACCAGACGCGATGCAATCGCATCACCTTCCTGCGCCGCATCGGAATTGAAATCATAGCGATTGACGGCCTTGCCTTTCGGATCCAGCACGCCTCGCACGGCACGCAACGGTTGAATGCGACCGCCGGATGCCAAAAATTGATACATCTGGGTCATCGAGAAAACGCTTAAATCAATCGAACCCAAAATCAGCGATGGCCGAGGTTCCGATTGCAAACCACCGAGCACTTTCAGCAACTCGCTTAAACGCTCCGGACCCACTTCCATGCCAATGCGAACGGTTGCCTGGTTATAGGAATGCGCGAGCGCCGATGCCATCGTCACCGTGCCGTGGCTCTTGCCATCGGAGTTGCCTGGGCGCCAGGTTTTGCCATTGGGTTGCGTCACTTCGACCGGACTATCATCGACCCAGCTGGCGAGCGAATATTGATTCGGTTGAGCGAACGCCAATAAATACACGAACGGCTTCAGCAGTGAGCCGACCGGACGCTGAGCTTCCAGTGCACGGTTAAAACCGGGCTGATCGACATTCTTGTTGCCCACCATTGCCAGCACTTCGCCATTTTGGCTATCTGTCACCACCATGCCCGCCTGCAGCGTTGGACCTTGCTTGCGCTGGATTTTACCCAAGGTATCGATGACGGCTTTTTCCGACAGCATTTGCACCGAGGGTGCCAACGAGGTGTGCACGGTCATGCCGGCACCTTTCAAGGCATCGGCCGGATAATCGCGCGCCAATTGGCGGCGCACCAGATCCATGAAAGCGGGATTGCGATTTTTCGCAACGCCAGGCTTGGCACTCACGCCCAATGGTGTTGCCTTGGCACGTACCGCTTCGGCTTTGGTGATCAAGCCCAATTCTTCCCAGACTCCCAATACGGTTGCGCGGCGAATCAAGGCGCGGTCCGGGTATTTTCTCGGATCCCAATAACCGGGTCCCTGGATAACACCGATCAATAGGGCCATGTCTTCGGTACGCAGGGAATTCAGATCGCGACCAAACCAGAACTCGGCCCCGGCGGCAACACCATGCACCGACTGATTGCCCTGCTGTCCGAGATATGCCTGATTCAAATAGGCTTCGAGGATGCGCTTTTTATCAAATCGTGCTTCGATGATCAGCGCGTACGCCGCTTCCTTCACCTTTCGCGAAATGGTTTTGGTATTACTCAAAAACAGGCTTCGTACCATTTGCTGCGTCAGCGTACTGGCGCCCTGCTCAAATTCGCCTTCGCGAATATTTACCCAGATTGCCCGCATCAATCCTTTTGGATCGATACCGTGATGGTTTTTGAAATTGCGATCTTCTACCGCCTGCAAGCCCGACACGATCAGTGGCGGCACTTCTTCCAGACGCACCAGACGCCGCTCTTCTTCGGTATTGCCATACAAGGTAGCGATACGCGCCGGATCCAGCCGCGCGCTATCCAGACGTTTTTTTGTCGCGGTATCCTGAACCGAAAGAACGCGACCCGCGCTGATGACGACCAACAAATGGCGATCACGCACCGGGCCATCCATGTCAATGAACTCGCGGGTACTGAGGGTGAATTTACCGCCATCGCGTTTGTAGGTGCCGGGCAACTGGCCAACACCGTCATTTCGATAGGATGCCACAGTCAATTCCAGCTCCATGGCTTCCGGACTCAAACGTACACCTTCAGCCAAAAATAGCGGGCGGGCAAAAATCCGGGTGGGAACCTGCCATTGCAGTTGCGCGAACTCTTCGCGAACCTGTTTATCCAGATGCCAGAGATAGGGGCCGCCTATGCCTATGGTCAGACCCAGAACCAGCAGGCTGATACGCCAAAACCAGGTCTTGAATCGGGAACGGGTACTAGGGGTGTCTTCGGAGGGAGCGTTTAGGGTCACGGACATGGATAATGTTGGTTTCCGGAAGTTTATCAGGCTGGTGAGTGAGTCTGAATTTTTCTTGGCCTATTTGGACAATAAATTTCCGAACTAATTCACATTACATGAATAATAGATTTCTCTACCACTATCGCCGAGCTCGGAGCCTGCTGCAGCGCGGCTTGCGAAGCCTGCGCGTTCGCGGCCTGAAAGCCAGTCTGGCGATGCTGTCGCCCCGGTTAAAACAGCCTCGGTCGAACTCTGAACTGTATTTCCCCGGAGCATCGGAAATTGCCGACCTGAGTCACGCCGACTTTGCTTGCGATTATCCCGAAGTCAGCGTGATTATCCCGGTACATAACCATCTTGACCTTACCCAATCCTGCCTGGCCAGCCTGCTTTTGCATCGCAGTGATAATTCATGTGAAGTCATCGTGGTCGATGATGCCTCCGACGATGCCAGTCATGCATTTTTATCCGGCATAAAAGGCTTGCATTTAATTCGGATGGCAGAGCAAAGCGGTTATGTACTTGCCTGCAATAGAGGCGCATCGGAAGCGCGGGGCAAGATGCTGGTATTCCTGAATAACGACACGGTAGTTCAGGACGGCTGGCTTGAAGCCTTGTTGGATTTATTTGATCGTTTTCCCGACACGGGTATCGCAGGGGCAAAACTGCTTTATCCCAACGGCGTGTTACAGGAAGCCGGCGGCGCCATTTTCAACGACGGTAGCGTCTGGAATACGGGGCGTTTCGAACAAGCGGACAATCCACGTTTCAACTACGTGCGTGAGGTGGATTATGTCTCAGGCGCGACAATGGCCATTCGGAAAAACGACTTCGAGCAAATGAAAGGTTTTGATACCCATTTTTCCCCCGGCTATTTTGAAGATACCGATTTGGCGATGCGTGTTCGGGCAAGGGGGTTGAAAATCCGCTACACGCCATTTTCGAATGTCGTGCACCAGGAAGGCGCTACCTCCGGCACCGATCTCGAAACCGGAATGAAAGCCTTCCAGACTCCGCATCAAATAAAATTCTACGAACGATGGCAGTCAACTTTGGCCAGCTATCCCTTGCGCCCGAAATCGGGTGATGAAAACCGGTCACTAGCATTTCGAACGAATGGAAAAAAAATTCTGGTACTGGATGAGCACACGCCTCGCACGGATGCGGATTCTGGCTCGCTACGACTGTTTCACCTGATGAAGAGCTTGCAGGATGAAAACTGTGACCTGCACTTCCTGCCGGCGGACCTGCACTTTGATGCAGTCCATACCAGACAATTGCAGCAACATGGCATCGCCTGCCACTACCGGCCATGGACAAAAAGCGTATTTGGCTGGCTCAAGCAGAACGCCATGCAGTTCGACATTATTATCGTTTGCCGTGTCAGCCTGATGTCCACTGTTTACGACACATTGAGAACTGCTGCGACGGCGGCGAAGCTGATCTTCGATACGGTAGATCTGCATTACATCCGGGAAATGCAGGAAGCCGGGCTTTCCAATTCGGAAACCATGAAAAAGCAGGCACGGGCAACCAGGGAAAAAGAACATGCACTGATATTGAAGTGCGACGAAACCTGGGTCGTCAGCGATACCGAGCGCAAATTGCTCGAAGCGGAATTTCCCAACAGGAAAATTCGCCGCATTTCCAATATTCATCCCGTTCGCCTTGCTACGCCACGCTTCGAGGAACGCAAGGATGTTTTGTTTGTCGGTAATTTCCGGCATCCGCCAAACCGGGATGGGCTTCAATGGTTTCTTGAAAAGGTCTGGCCCATCATCCACGACAAGCGTCCCGACATTGCATTCAACGTGATCGGTGCAACCCCTCCCGAACCATTGACGAGAATGGCGGAAAAAACGAATGTCGTTTTTCACGGCTATGTTCACGACATTGAAAAACACCTCGATGTTGCACGCATCAACATCGCGCCTTTGCGTTACGGAGCCGGCGCAAAAGGCAAAATCAGCCAAGCACTTTGCTCGGGACTCCCCACCGTCGCCACGAGTATCGCTGCCGATGGCATGCATTTAACCGACCGGCAGTCGGTATTATTGGCCGACGATGCAGATGCCTTTGCCAATACCGTGCTGGGTATTTATGACGATGAAACCTCCTGGAATGGAATCTCCAAGAACGGCTATGCAATTGCGGTAGCCTTTTTTTCGGAACATGCGGTAGCCGAAAAAATCCGAAGCATACTTTTACAAACGGAAAAGAAATGAACGGCCGCGTCGCCAACTATATGTGGAATTTCAAACCGGCTGAAAACAGCCCGATTCCAACACCCTGCATTGACCACAACAGAACATTTTTTCCGGAAATGAATGTCGTCTCGGTGGCCGACATCGAGCTTTTAACCGAGTCTTTTCCCGAACTGAACAATCTCTGGTATCGCATTCCACACTGGATTATCAAGGCAGATCTTGGGCGTTTGCTATACATTTATTTTCACGGAAATTTCTATTTCGACGTGGATTGCCGGATCAGAAAAAAAATCCCGATTGACTCCGAACGCTACATGATTCTATTTACCGAAATGATTCTCAAGGATGTAAATCGACTGGGCCCGAGGGAATGCAGGAATCCCGAGAATGTCCTGAGAGTTGCCAATTATGCTTTCGGCACCAACGTGATCAGGCATCCGTTTCTGCACGAAGTGATTCTGGAATGCATCGAGCGGCTTGCGTTTCTAATCGAATCGAGCCCTCCCAAACTGCAGCAGCTCGACATCCTGTGGGTCTGCGGACCCGACGTGATCACGACGGTATATCACCGATCCAAGAATCATTATCCTGATTTGATTTTGTTGGATATGAACTACTTATCACATCTATGCCATGGGTCTTGGCGCGATTAAACACGGTTCTATTGCCATTTAACCCAATCTTCTTGCTTCCTGAATACCAGGCACCGCATTCAATCTTCCGAGCAAATCGCTGAGCTGTTCGAAGTCGGTCACTTTCAGCAGAAAATTAATTTCGGCCATGCCGTGACTACCATCGATCTTCGAGTCGACACCCTGAATCTGTACTTCGTTCTGGCCGATGATATTCGTAATGTCTTTCAGCAACCATTTCCGGTCAAATGCACGCACCACCACATTGACCATGTATCGGGATTTATCCGACTGCCCCCAATTGACCGGCAGACAGCGATCTTCGTGCAAACTCATCAACCTCCTGAGTGACGAGCAGGAGGCACGATGAATACTGACGCCACGCCCCTGTGTTAGATAACCGGTAATTTCATCGCCGGGAACCGGTTGGCAGCAGCGCGCCAGTTGCGTCAATAAATTACCGACGCCTTCTACCGTAAACTGGCCGACATTTTTCTTGATCGCATATTTCTTTGGCGCTGTCTTGACGATTTCAGGCAGCTTGCTGGTTTGCAGATGTTCGTGCAGCGCCCGGCTAATCTGGTTCGGACCGACATCGCCCAATGCCAACGCCAAATACAATTCTTCGGTGTTGGGCAAACGGAATTTTTCGAGTATGGGGGCGAGATCGGCGTGCAATAAGGCAACACGACGCAATTCCTTTTCCAGAATATCGCGGCCCGCCTGTAGATTTCTGGCGCGATCGATCTTGTGAAACCAGGCACGGACCTTATCGCGGGCACGGCCACTGACCAGAAAGCCATTGGAGCTCATCAGCCAATCGCGACGTGGCTCGGAAACTTTACTGGTGATGATTTCAATGCGATCGCCGCTGCTGGGTTTGAAATCGAGCGTCACGATACGACCATTCACTTTTGCACCGCGACAACGATGGCCCACCTCGGTATGCACGTGATAGGCAAAATCCAGCACGGTTGAACCGTGCGGTAAATCAAAGACTTCGCCCTTCGGCGTCAGCAGATACACCCGGTCTTCCATCAACTCGGTGCTGAAACCAGCCAATAAATCATGCGACTCATTATTGTCGCGCTGCTCCAGCAATTGCCGCATCCACGCCACTTTGCGTTCGAAACTGGCATCACTCGATCCACCTTCTTTGTAGCGCCAATGCGCGGCAACACCGAGTTCGGCATGCTCGTGCATTTGCGGCGTACGAATTTGTATTTCCAGCGTCCGGTTGTCAGGCCCGTGCACTGCGGTGTGTAGTGAGCGGTAATCATTTCCTTTGGGATGTGCGATGTAATCATCGTACTCCGATGGAATCGACGGCCACAGCTGATGCACGACGCCGAGCACGGTGTAGCAACTGGGAATGTCTTTTACCAGCACACGAATCGCGCGAATGTCATACAGCTCACTGAAGGGCACATTCTTGCGCTGCATCTTTTTCCAAATGCTGTAGATATGTTTTGGCCGTCCCGCGATGTCGGCTTCGATACCGGCTTCGAGCAAGGCTTCCCGCATTCTCTGTTTGACCTGCTCTATAAATTTTTCGCGACCGGTGCGCTTTTCGTCGAGCAATTTTGCAATTTTCTGGTAGGTCTCCGGCTGCAAATAACGAAATGCCAGATCTTCCAGTTCCCATTTCAGTTGCCAGATACCCAGCCGATTTGCCAGCGGCGAATGAATATCGGCCGTTAACTGGGCAAGCGAGCGGCGTTCCTGCTCAGAATATTGGCTCGCCTGACGCAGACGCTGCAATTGCATAGCCAGCAAAATCGGGACCACGCGCAAATCGCGTATCAAGGCGAGCAATAGCCGGCGTAAGCCTTCGGAATTACCCGGATTTTCCCGCTGCGCATGGAGGCTCCAGACCTGCTCCGCTGCCTTGATGCCATCAAGCAAAGGCTGCAGCCGGACAAGGCCTTCCTGTTTTGGATTGATGGCGGCATGTAAGGCAGGCCATTTTGCCAAGGCCGCGGCAAGCAGTACGTCTGGGCCGACTTTCAAAGCCAGCAAACTCTCCAGAAGTGGCATCGTCTCTTGTTCAGCGGTATCGCCCGGCAGAGATTGTGCTAGCACCTGAATGGCCTGCCAGAGCGGATCACCCCGCTCGGAAGCAGTTTTTGCCTGCTCCAGCCATTCGCTTAGTCTGGGCACCTTGGCGGACGATAAATTCAAGCGGAACCCTGCATAGATTGTGTAAACTTAGGCCTTCGATAGTACAAACATAAACACCCGGGAGCCACCATGCCACGCATTTTTATTGCATTCGTCTGTGCATTTTCATTATTCGCCACGTCGGCGATTGCGAAAGAATTCTCCAGTGTCGAAGAACAAATGTCTTCGCACGAATTCAAGACCGCCGGCTTGGAAAAACTCAGCCCGGAAGAATTGGCTGCACTCAACGCCTGGATTCGCGCCAACCAGCCGACGGGTTCCACTGGAATGTATGACCGTGCCGCCGATGATCGTAAACGTATCGGTTTCGATGACTCGGATGCTCGCGATGACATCTCAAGCAATATTATCGGCGATTTCAAGGGCTTTGGTGGCGGCACTATCCTGAAACTGGAAAACGGACAGATCTGGCAAGTGACCGGCGGTGAACTCAGCGGCATCAAAACAATGACCAATCCGAAAGTCAGCATCAGTCCGGGTTTGATGGGTGGCTGGCGCTTGCAAGTCGAGGGTTATAACTCCGTCGCCAAAGTCAAACGGATTCAGTAAGCGATTCGAGTTGTTTGGCCAGGCGCTTGGCGGAAACCGGGCGCTGCGTGCCAAGTTCCTGTGCAAACACCTGCACACGCAGTTCTTCGCAATCCCAACGAAATTGTTGCCAGGCCGGATTTTTCATCCGGCCTTTTTCTTGCCCGCGATTCAGTGCATCGGTAAAAGTTTTCAATTCCAGCATCCTCGCTTGGTCTTTTACCGGATCTGCCAGCGCACGTTCGGCACGCAAGGTAATGGCTTTGAGATAACGCGGAAATTCTTTCAATCCCAGCGCCGCGGTTTCACGCAAAAACCCCGGATGCACCAGAGTGCGAAGATGCGATTTCAGATCATCTAGGTTGGCACTGGCCCAGCCCATCAGATTGGATTCAAGCTTTGGCTTGATCTGCGCGTAACTTGCCAGGATGGTTTCGGCGAGTGCCAGGTTTTTTACCGCTTCGGGGAATAAGTCGCGACTGAGGATTTGAACATGCGCGTCGAATTGCAACTTGTCACGGAGGTGACCTACATCGTTTTGTAGCAAGGCTTTCAAGGCAGCATCGACAATATCTTCGCGCAGTCGCTCCGAGCTTTCGATAGCGGCGTACAACAAGCCGAGTTTCGGCGAGACCGGGAGTTGCTTGCGCGCCTGTTTTATCTTCTCGACCAAGGCAAATTCGATACAACGACGCACACCTTGCCGGTGTTCGTTTTGTGCCTGCTCCTTGTCGGCAAAAACGCGCAAGGCAACGCTGTCACCATCATCCACCAAGGCAGGATATGCCAGCACGCCGGCTGCACCGGGAACTTGCATCGGAATCGGCGAGTCCGGAAAGGCCTTCAAACCGTCTTGCAATAAACGTTCCCCGGCATGTTGTGCAAAGGCCTTTTCCGCCTGCGAACCAAACCGTTTTTTCAACTCGGATAAATCCCGCGATTGCGCAAGAATGACGGGGCCGGCTTTGTCTTTTTTCTCGGCGACACGCAGATTCATCTGCAAATGTTTGTCGATATCATCCACATTAAAATCCAGCGACTGCACCGGTGCGCCGGTCGTTCGGGTCAGAAACCTTGCCAGCTCGCCGTGGATCGAATCTGCTGTCGCTGCCGGATATGCTTGCACGAAAGCACGGGCAAAATCGGGCGCCGGCACGTAATTCCTGCGAAGGTTTTTCGGCAGACTGCGAATAAGGGCCGTCGCTTTTTCTTCGATCAAACCCGGCACCAACCAGCCCAGCTTTGCGCTGTCGAGTGCCATCAATAAATGCAGAGGCACATCCAGCGTCACGCCGTCGTCTTCACTGCCGGGCTCGAAACGATAATGCAGTGCAAGCCTCGCATCACCGACAGCGAAATATTTTGGAAAAAGATCACTCTCCTTGTCGCCGTTGGGCAGTAAATCCGGCAAGGACCATTCCAGTAGTTTTTTCTTGTCGGCCGGCAGTTTTTGATACCAGGCATCGAACCCCAGTGCGCTATTTATGTCTGCTGGTACACGATCAAGATACCAGCGAACCTGCCAGTCTTCGTCCACGACAATACCGGCACGCCGCTGCTTGGCTTCTTCCTCGATGGCTTTGGCAAGCGTATTCAAATTTCTCTGGATCAGCGGCGAACGCGTGTTGATTTCACCGGTCAACAATCCCTGTCTGACAAAAATTTCACGGGCCTCGACGGGATACATGCCGCCGTAATGCATCGGCTTTTTGGCAGCCAGCAACAAACCGAACAAACTGATTTGTTCGTAACCAATCACACGACCCTGCGCGCGCGACCAATGCGGATCGAAATGCTTGCGGGCCAACAGGTGATTGAGTTCAGCAATGACCCATTCGGGTTCTATTTTTCCGAGCGTCAATCCCCATATTTTCTGGGTGTCGAGAATATTGGCTGCCAGCACCCAGGCAGGTGGCGATTTTGAAATGCTAGAGCCCGGAAATAAACTAAATTTGCGCTGGCGCGGCGCATCGTAAAGCCCCTTCTCCGATTTGTGCCCGATATTGCCGGGCAAGCCCGCTATCAATGCACGATGCAGCATCGAATAGTCGGCGGCTTCCGAATTTTGCTCCCAGCCCAGTTGTTCCGCGCTTAACAATAACTGGCGATGCAATTCGCGCCATTCGCGCATGCGCAGAAAACCAAGAAATTTCTTTTCGCACCAGCCGCGTAATTTTGACTGGGTCAGATCTTCATGCGAGGTTTTGTAGGCTTCCCAAAGTTTAAGAATGCCGACGAACTCCGACTGCGGATCGATGAATTCTGCATGTGCCCGATCCGCAGCTTCACGCGCATCTGAAGGGCGTTCTTTCGGATCCTGAATGCTCAGATAAGCAGCGATGACCATCACTTCCCGCAAGCAGCCATGCTGTTTCGCGGCAATCAGCATGCGGGCCAATTTTACGTCGATGGGCCACTTCGCCATCTGGCGGCCTATTTCGGTCAGATGCCTCTGCTTGTCGACTGCACCCAGTTCGGTGAGTTGCTGCCAACCATCCGCAATGGATTTGGAATCAGGCGCATCGATAAAGGGAAAATCTTCCAGTCTTCCCAAGCCGAGACTCAACATCCGCAAAATCACGCCGGACAAAGAGGCGCGTAAAATTTCCGGGTCAGTGTAGAAAGAACGCGATTGGAAATCGGCTTGCGAATACAGGCGATAACAAATACCGGAAGCTATCCGGCCGCAACGGCCTTGCCGTTGATTGGCGCTGGCTTGCGAGATGGCCTCGATATGCAGGCGATCAAGTTTTTGCCTCGGGCTATAGCGTTTGATGCGGGCAACGCCGGGGTCGATCACGTAGCGAATGCGTGGCACTGTCAGCGAAGTTTCGGCGACATTGGTCGTCAGCACAATCCTTCGTTGTGGCCCGGGGTTGAACACCCGATCCTGGTCCTTTACCGATAGCCGCGCATAAAGTGGAAGGATTTCAGTGTTGCGATATTTTTTGCGTTCCAGCAATAAATGGGCATCACGAATTTCTCGCTCGCCCGGAAGAAATACCAGGACATCGCCCAGCGGGTCTTCGCGTGTTATTTCATCGGCGGCACGAAGGATGGCATCGCTGACGGAAATATCTTCTCTAGCCTGCACTGCCTCTTCGTTTTCATCCGACAATACCGAAGACTCGCCGATCGGGCGATAACGCGTTTCTACCGGATAACTACGGCCCTCGACATTGACCACGGGGGCATCGTGGAAATGCTTAGAAAAACGTTCGGTATCAATGGTGGCAGATGTAATGATGATTTTAAGATCACGGCGCTTCTGTACCAGATTTCGCAAATAACCCAGCAGGAAATCGATATTCAAACTGCGCTCATGCGCTTCATCGATAATCAGGGTGTCGTATCGCGACAACCATTTGTCCGAATGAATTTCAGCCAGCAAAATGCCGTCGGTCATGAATTTGATGTAGGTGTTTTCGCTTACTTGTTCGGTGAAGCGGACCTGATAGCCGACCGCAGATCCCATCGGTACCTGTAACTCCTCGGCAACGCGCCTGGCAACCGCTCGCGCGGCAATGCGTCTTGGCTGGGTGCAGCCAATCATCCCGGACTGGCCACGACCTGCCGCCAGGCAAAGTTTTGGCAATTGCGTGGTCTTGCCGGAACCGGTTTCACCGGCAAGCACCACCACTTGATGCTTCTGGATCAACTCGATTATTTTTTCAGCTTCACGCGCGACTGGCAGGTCTTCATCGAAGCTTGGTATTGGCGCATGTTGTGCGCGCCGGGCTTTTTCTTCACACGACTTACGAAATAACGTGTCAAATGATGCCAGTAGTCCTGCGTCCTGCTTGCCGGCATATTTCACCCACAAACCGTGCAGCCGCGATTGATCGCGACTCATCGCCAATGTGAAATCGGGCCTTGCGGTTTTGGTGGTTTCGCTGGAATTCATGATTGTGAAAGCGGTGTGGGTGAGTGCCACTGCGGAGTGGCTTGTCATTCAAAAAAAGCGGAGTATCTTGGTAAATGTCCGTGCCAATCGATCGGGAATTTACGGAGAACGCTATTGTCACATTCTTGGGAGGCCACCGTCATGAAAATTCACGGGCCATGAAACGGAACAATTCGAGTTGCTGAGCTGAGGGCTTAACCATGTCAAGCACGGTAGAAAGCATCGTCAGAAGTACCGACAGGCGAAGAATTGCCGAAGCGCTGATATTCGCGATGGCCGATACCGCCATGCTCGCCATGAAAACCCGCGCGTTTGCCTGGAATATTACCGGACCATTCGCAGCGTCCCTGCGCCCGATGTTCATTCTGCAATACAAGGACCTGGAGATCGCAATGGAGGAAATGGCCATGCGCGTACGCCTACTCGGCAGCCCGGCCCCCACTGCGATAAGCCAATTGATTTCGCTTTCCAGTATTACCGAAGAAGCCGAAGTGCCGGATTGGCGCGAAATGGTGAACCAACTGGTCCAAGATCAAACCATTGCAGCACAGTCATCAAGACAGGTGCACAGTTTTGCCGAACTGACGACGGACACCGCCACTCAGGATTTATCGGCCAGGCGCATCACCAAGCACGAACGTAACGCTTGGGAGTTGAAGGCGCTACTGGAATAATATTGTCGAAGGATTTGTTCGCGGCTGAAGCCGCTCCTACAAAAAAGTGGTGGGTCGTGAAGGATTCGAACCTTCGACCAAAAGATTAAAAGT